>NZ_JBEYWE010000021.1:0-152572 GCF_040644295.1 Streptomyces sp. NPDC047000 | reverse complement strand
GAACCCCAAGCCGTTCGTCTGGACGAAGACCGCCGACGACATCCTCGACACCCTCGCCGCATACTGCACACGAATTAACGACTCAGGACACTAGGGGTTGTCCTCCGGCCGTCGTGTGCCGCCCGTTCACCCGTTCAGAGGCAGGGCGCCGGGAAACACAAAGCAATGCAAAAGTATGTGCATGCCAATGGCATTAGCCAGGCGGCGCGGGGGATATTCGTTCAGGCGCGCGAACGCCGTGTGCGGCATGTATACGGTCCTGCGCGTCTCGGAAGCGAAGGGGATTCGAGTGGCTCACCACACGGGGGCGATGCCGGCGCGTCCCCATCGGACGAACCGGACATCGGCGGACGACGAACCCGCCGGGGACTTAGCGCCGGAGGACGAACTCGTCGAGCGGGAGGAGGCCGTCGGTGTCCTGACAGGGCTCATCGACCGGGCCGCCCGGGGGCAGGGCGGCCTCGCCCTGGTGAGCGGCGCGGCAGGACGTGGCAAGACAGCCCTGCTGCGCCGGGCCCTTCGGCACGCCAGGGCCGCCGGGCATGTGGTGCTGGACGCCGCGGCGTGGTCGTTCGAGCGCGAGCTCCAGCTCGGAGTGGTACGTCAGCTGGCCGCGCGGCTGCCACGGCCCTGGGCGGCGGGGTCCGCGCGGGCCGTTGCCTCCGACACCCCGGGAGTGGAGTTCGCCCACCGGCTGTGGTCGGAGATGCAGCACGTCACGGCCCGGCGCACCGTCGTCATAGGGGTGGACGACGTCCACGACGCCGACCTCGCGTCCCTGCGCTGTCTGCTGTACGTCGCCCGTCGTGCCGACGCGGCGCGGGTCGCGGTGATCCTGGCGGAGGGGGATCACCCGCACTCGCCGCTGGCGGAACTGCGGGGCGAGTTCCCGGGACTGCGTCACTATCACGCCGTCGAACTGCCTCCGCTCTCCGTCGCCGGTGTCGCCCGCCTGCTGACCCGGCGGATCGGAGCGCGGCGGGCCCGGCTGCTCGCGCCTCATTTCCACGCCACCACCGGGGGAAACCCGGCCCTGGTGCGCGCCATGGCAGCCGACCTGGTGGCGGCCGACATCGGCGCGGGTCCTGTCGTGAGCCCCGTTCTCGGGGGCACGGTGTCCGCCGGAACGGAATTCGGCGGTCCTGGAATCGCGGTGAGGACGGAACGCGCGGCGGAGGGTTTCGGAAGAATGCATTCCGGAATGGCCGTTGTCGCCGGTATCGCGCATCACACGTCGGCCTCCGCGGCTGCCGAGTCCCCCGTGGCCGCCCCGGTCGACGAGAAAATCCCGCACGGCTCGCCCGCGGCGTCCTTCCAGCACACCGTCATGGGTCTCGTACGCCGGAGCTGGCCCGGTGTGCTCCCGGCAGCCCGCGCCCTGGCCGTGCTCGGACCCGCGGCCACCACCCCTCTGCTGAGCCGGCTGGCCGACTGCGAGGAGCGTGCGGTCGGCCACACCCTGGCGAGCCTGGAGGCGCTGGGCCTGGTGACGCGCGGACGCTTCGGACACAACGCGACGCGTTCCGCGCTGCTGGACTGCCTTCCTCCCGGTGCCAGAGCCGATCTGCACATCACGGCGGCCCGGCTGCTGCGCGAGGAGGGCGCCGAGGTCACCGCCGTCGCCGAACAGCTGCTCGCGGTCGGGAAGGGCGGCGGGGGCCAGCTGCTGTCGCTGCTCGAGGAGGTGGCGGAGCAGGCGGTCGTCGCCGGACACACGCACCTGGCACTGGCCTGTCTGCGCCGGGCCGCCGAGGCATGCCCGGAGCCCGGCCGCCGGGCCCGGATCGTCTCCAGGACGATGCTGCTGGAGTGGCGGAGCGATCCGGCCGCCGCGGCCCGGTACCTCCCGGCACTGATCGAGGCCCAGCGCCGGGGAGAACTGGGCGGCCGGCACACGGCGTGGCTGCTGCGCGCTCTCCTGTGGAACGGCTGCTTCGATGCCGTCGGCGAGATCCTCGGCGCGCACGAACGCGCACACCGCGACGGACTCCCCGGTGAACTGCGGCTGGCCGGGCTGTGGCTGGGACACTCCTTCCCCTCGTTGCGGGGACCGCTGCCGCCGCAGCGGCAGGCGGCCGTGACCGCTCTGCCGAAGGAACAGGCCTCCGCGCTGCTCGTGGGTGTGCTCGCCGGAGCCGGGCATACGGAGGACGTCTATCTCGCCGAACGTCTGCTGGCCCGGTCGGGCAACGCCGGCGGGGGGAACGAGTGCGACAGCGAACGCGAGTCGGCCCTCGTCGCCCTCCAGGCTCTGCTCTGTCTGGAACAGACGTCCCGGGCCTGGGACTGGTCGACACGGCTGGCGGAAGCGGACGGTGCCGACCGGTTCCCTCTGTGGCACGCGATGCTCACCGTGATCCGGGCCGAGGCCGCGCTGCGGACCGGGTCGTTGCGGATCGCGGAGAGCTGTGCCCGCGAAGCGCTGTCGGACCTGGGGCCGGAGTCCTGGGGCGTCGCGTACTGCGCCCCCGTGGCCGTCCTCGTGGCGGTGCTGACCGAGCAGGGACGGTTCGGTGAGGCGGCCGGACTGCTCGACCTGCCCCTGCACCCGGGCAGTCTCGACAGCCGATTCGGGCTGCCGTACCTGCACGCGCGCGGACATCATCACCTCGCGCGGGGACGTCCGCGCGCCGCGCTGGACGACTTCCTGGCCTGCGGCGAGCTGATGTCGGGCTGGGGCATCGACCACCCCGGGCTGGTGCCGTGGCGCAGCTCCGTGGCCCAGGCGTTGCTGGTTCTGGACGACACGGCCGGTGCCGCCGGGTACGCGACCGCGCAGGAGACCCTTGCCGCGCAGCTGGGAGCGTCCCGCTCGCGGGCACTGGCCCTGCGGACGAACGCGGCGACGCAGAGCACCGAGCGGTCCCTGCTGTCGCTGACGGAAGCGGCGGAGCTGCTCCAGCACTGCGGTGACCGGCTGGAGAGGGCGCGCGTACTGGCCGACCTGGCCGCCGCGTACCAGGCGGCCGGCCGTCCCGACCGGGCGGGGGAGGCCCGCCGCAGTGCCCTCGCGCTGGCCGGCGCCTGCGCCGCCGCGCCCCTCGCGGCACGGCTCGGCTCCCCTGCGGCGACCACCGGCAGAACGGGCACGACCGCACCGGCCGGCAGAACGGTGCGGGCGGGCAAGGAGGTCCGCTCGCACCGGGCCGGGGCGTTTTCGCGGGCCCGCGTGACGGGCCGGCCGGCCGGCCTGGTACGCCGGGACGCTCCCGTCTCCGAAGGACGTGCGGTTCCCGGCGGGGCCGTGGCCGGGGGAGTGGCGCTGACGGACCCGGGTGTGCGGCCGGGGGAAGGGGCGAAAGCGGGCGAAAGGGCTCGGGCGAACAGGACGGCGCGGACGGGCGGGTCGGCGCGGGCCGGCCGGGGCGCTCGGGTGGACGAGGCCGATCGCCCGGCCTGCGGTACGCGTACCGGTGCGGCCGTTCCTGTGACGGGTGCCGCGGGCCTCGGCGGAGCACCCGTTTCCGGCGGTTCCGTGCGGCGGGCCGGGTCGGCGGCGGTGACCGCGGCCGACTCGGCCGGCACCTGGCTGAGCCCTGCCGAGCTGCGGACGGCACGGCTGGCGGCCGGCGGCACGCCCAACCGTGAGATCGCGCGCACCCTGGGCATCACCGTCAGTACGGTCGAGCAGCATCTCACGAGGGTCTACCGCAAGTTGGGGGTGCGGCGCCGGACGCAACTCGCCCGTGTGCTCGGCCCCGCGGCGGAGAAGTAGCCGGTGGCCGGGGAAAGCGGGAGCGGGCCGCCGGAGGCACCGGCCCGCGGCCCCGTCCCGCTCCTGTCGCCGGTCCGTGCCTCGTGCGGGGGTCCTGTCCTGCCGGCGCGCGGTCGGTCCGCCCCGATGCCGTCGGCCCCGGAGACACCTGGTCTCCGCCGGTCGGGTCAGAACGCGTCCTCGTCCAGTTCCATCACGTCCAGGCCGACGTCCTCGGCGATTTTGCGGGCCAGGGTGACGGCGGGCAGGACCTCGGCCGCGAAGAACTTCGCCGCGGCGATCTTGCCGGCGTAGAACGCCCGGTCCCGGCCCGTCGCGTCGGGCAGTTTCCCGGCGGCGACCGCGGCACCCCGCAGCAGCAGATAGCCGACGACGACATCGCCGGAGGCGAGCAGCAGGCGGGTGGTGTTCAGGCCGACCTTGTAGATGTGCTCGGCGTGCTGCTCGGCGGCGGTGAGGTCGCTCAGCATCAGGGCGACGATCGCCTCCAGGTCGGCGGCCGCCTCGGCGAGGTGCTCGCGGGCACCGGCCAGAACCTCGCCGCCCGTGCCCAGGGCGAGGAACTCCCCGACCTCCCCGGCGAGCAGACCGAAGGCCGCACCATGGTTGCGGACTATCTTGCGGAAGAAGAAGTCCTGGCCCTGGATGGCGGTGGTGCCCTCGTAGAGGGTGTCGATCTTGGCGTCGCGGATGTACTGCTCGATCGGGTACTCCTGGAGGTAACCGGAGCCGCCGAACGTCTGGAGCGACTGGGCCAGCTGCTCGTACGCCTTCTCCGAGCCGTACCCCTTCACCAGGGGCAGGAGCAGGTCGTTGAGGGCGTGCTCGGCCGTGGCGTCCTCGCCGGCGGTCTCCTTGAGGACGATCGCGTCCTGTACCGAGGCGGTGCGGTGCACCAGGGCGCGCATGCCCTCCGCGTAAGCCTTCTGCATCATCAGGGAACGGCGGACGTCCGGGTGGTGGGTGATGGTCACCCTGGGCGCGGTCTTGTCCGTGAGCTGCCTGAGGTCGGGGCCCTGGACACGTTCCTTGGCGTACTCCAGTGCGTTGAGGTAGCCGGTGGACAGGGTGGCGATCGCCTTGGAACCGACGATCATGCGGGCCAGCTCGATGATGCGGAACATCTGACGGATGCCGTCGTGCCGGTCACCGATCAGCAGGCCCTTGGCGGGGTGGCGGTCGCCGAAGGTCAGCTCGCAGGTGTTGGAGACCTTCAGTCCCATCTTGTGCTCGACATTGGTGGCGTAGACGCCGTTGCGCTCGCCCAGCTCACCGGACCGGACGTCGAACTCGTACTTCGGTACGAGGAAGAGGGACAGCCCCTTGGTGCCCGGGCCCGCACCCTCCGGGCGGGCCAGGACGAAGTGGATGATGTTGTCGGACAGATCGTGCTCACCGGAGGTGATGAAGCGCTTCACGCCCTCGATGTGCCAGGAGCCGTCCGCCTGCCGGACCGCCCTGGTGCGGCCGGCACCCACGTCCGAGCCCGCGTCCGGCTCGGTGAGCACCATCGTCGAGCCCCACTCCCGGTCCACCATCAGCCGGGCGATCCGGCGCTGGACCTCCGTGCCCTCCTGGTGGAGGATGCCGGCGAACGCCGGTGTGGTCGCGTACATCCAGATCGCCGGATTGGCACCGAGGACGAGTTCGCCGAGGGCCCAGTACAGGGTGCGCGGGCAGGGGGTGCCGCCGATCTCCTCCACCATGCCGAGACGCCAGAACCCGGCGTCCATGAAAGCCCGGTAGCTCTTCTTGAAGCTGTCGGGCACGGTCGCCGAGCGAGCGGCGGGGTCGTACACCGGAGGGTTGCGGTCGGCGTCGGTGAAGGAGTCCGCCAGTTGCTCCTCGGCCAGTCGGGCGGCCTCGCGGAGCACGCTGCGCGCGGTGGCCTCGTCCAGCTCGGCGTAGGGACCGGTTCCGAACGGGGTGTCCTGGCCGCGCGTCTCGAAGAGGTTGAACTCCAGGTCGCGCAGGTTGGACTTGTAGTGGCTCATGCCCTTCCTCCGATTTGTCCGAACGTTCGTGCTTTTTTTGACAGTAGCAGGGTGTGGGAGGTGTGGACAGGAGGCGTCGTCGGCGATAGGGGGCGCACTCGCCCGGAGGGGTCCTCCGGATACGGGGAACGGGCGGTGCGGAGTGGGTGAACGGCTAAGGGGCGCATTCGCGTACAGGGGGTTGCACCAGGTTGCAAGGCGGGTGGCGATAGGGGTTCGGCCGCAATGTGAGGGGTCGGCTCCGCCGGTCGGCCGGTCGTACGGAATTCGCGTCGTGCGGCCTGTTTGAAAACGCCTTGAGCTGCGCTGATCGACTGCGGGAGGTGGACCTTGCGCACGGTCTCGGCGGGCTGGTGAAGGAAAGTCAATTTCTCGCGGACCCGCTTTTGTTCGCGCTCTTCGCTCCTTTGCCTTATCTTGATCAGGATGTTCCGCGCGGGGAAGGATCCGTGATCCAGAATCGCCCGCGTGGTGTCGCTCGGCATGGGGGCGGCGACGGGAGGATCGTCTTCCGCGTAAGGGTGTGTTGCCCGCGTGATCTCATCGCGAATAAAACTAGACGAACGATCGGTTAGTCTGTACGGTGTTGATCGTACGTCATACGCCAGCGGCCCTTTCCGACCCGACGAAGACGGACGTGTCATGGAGCCTTTGACCATCTACGAGTACGGCGAGCAGGCCCGGGTGCGTCTTCCGGCCGAGGTGTGGGACTTCGTGCAGGGCGGCAGCGGCACCGAGTCCACGCTCGCCGCCGACCGAGCCGCGCTCGACCGGCTCCGGCTGCGTCCCCGGGTGCTCGTCGACGTCTCCGCACCGGACGCCCGCACCACCGTGCTCGGGGCGCCGCTCTCCTTCCCGCTCGGCATCGCGCCGATGGCCTACCACCGGCTCGCCTCCCCGGACGGCGAGACCGCCACCGCGCGGGCCGCCGGTGAGGCCGGGGCACTCCTGACGGTCAGCATGTTCGCCAGCCGCACCCTGGAGGAGATCGCCGCGGCCGCCAGGGGGCCGCTCTGGCTCCAGCTGTACTGGCTGCGGCGGCGCGACGTGCTCAAAGAACTGGTCGCCCGGGCCGAGGCGGCGGGCTTCCACGCCCTGGTGCTGACCGTCGACGCGCCCAGGATCGGCCGGCGCACCCACGACCTGCGTAACGGGTTCACACTGCCGGACGGTGTCCGTGCGGTGAATCTGGACCCCGACGTGATGACCGTCGGCAGTCCGGTCACCGCCGGCTCGTCCGTCGTGCAGCAACACGCGAGTGAGCAGTTCGACCCTGCCGTCACCTGGGACGATCTCGCGTGGCTGCGTCAGCGCACCACGCTCCCGCTCGTCCTGAAAGGCATCCTCACCGCGGAGGACGCCCGGCTCGCCGTCGCCCACGGTGTCGACGCCGTCGTCGTCTCCACCCACGGAGGCCGGCAGCTCGACTCCGCGACAGCCGGCGTGCACGCCCTGCCCGAAGTGGTCGACGCGGTGGACGGTGCCTGCGAGGTCCTCGTCGACGGCGGCATCCGCCACGGCACGGACATCCTGAAGGCGCTCGCCCTCGGCGCCCGCGCCGCCCTGGTCGGAAGACCGGTGCTGTGGGGGCTGGCCCACAGCGGACACCGGGGCGTACGCGGTGTGCTGCGCCTGCTGCACACGGAGCTGGAGGACGCGATGGCCCTGTCCGGCTGCCCGCGGCTCGACGACATCGGGCCGGCTCTCGTGGGCACCGCCCACGTCACCTAGTGCCTGCTGCGGCACCGGGGCGCCGCTCCCCGCCCCCCGGAGATCCACCGGAAGGGCGGCCCCGGGCCCGGCGCACCCCGCACCGCCCGAACCTCACCCGCACCAGCCGTACGACCGCGGCCACCCCGCGTGCCGTATGCGGCACCAGCACCGCCTGAGCCGGACGTCGACAGACCTGTCCTCACACACCGGAAGGCTTGACGATCTCTCATGCCCGCACCAGCCCTGGAGCCGATCACCCCGATACCCGACGCCTGGGTGGACCGCACCCTGCTGGCCGGCCCGCACGACCAGCCCTGTCTCCACCTCGGCACACCTCTGGACCGCGGCACCCTGCGCACCCTGGTCGACGAGCGTCGTACGCAGCTCGCCCACGCCGGGCTGGGCCCCGGCGGCACACTCGCCCTGCATCTGCCGCCGTCCGTCGCCTACGTGACCACACTGCTGGCCGCCTGGCAGTGCGGTGCCCAGGTCGCCCTGCTGGACTACCGGCTGACCGCGCGGGAAGTGGCGCGGGCCCATGAACGGCTCGCCCCGCAGCTGTCCGTGGAGCCCACGAACGCACCCGAAGGCGCGTTACGCGGATTCTTCGACACCGACGCACACGTCCGGACCCACGACGACGGCCGCCCCGCCGCCTCGTCCCACGCGCTCATCCAGCTCAGCTCGGGCTCCACCGGACCCTCGAAGATCATCGGCCGTTCGGCGGAGAACGTCACCACCGAACTCCGCCGCTACGCCGTGCTGGACGGCTTCCCCCGCTCGGGCGAGCGCGTCGTGGTCACCGCCTCGCCGCTGCATGTGCTCGGCCTCGTCGGCGGGCTGCTGTACAGCCTGCACGCCGGCGTCGAGATGGTCGTGCCCGCCCGCCTGACCGTGGACGGCATCCTGCGTGCCGTGGCCCTGCGCGACGCACCCACCACGCTGCTCGGCGTGCCCTTCCACGCCGAGGTCCTCGCCGGTGTCGACCAGCCCCGCGCACTCCCGGGGCTGCGCCGCATGATCACCGGTGGCGAACCGGTGCGGCCCAGCGTGTGGGAGGCGTTCACCAAGCGGTACCAGGTGCCCCTCGGCAGCATGTACGGGATGACCGAGGCAGGTGTCATCGCCACCGACCTCGACGGCCGGCACCGGCCCGCACACCGACCCGTGCCCGGTCTCGGGGTCCGCGTGGACGACGGCGAGATCCTGCTGGGCCTGCCCGAGTCGCCGTACGCGGGCGACGTCGCACCCGGACGATGGGCGGACGGCTGGCTGCGCACCCACGACGCGGGCACCTTCGACCCGGCGACCGGCCTGCTCCAGGTGCACGGCCGCCTCGACTCCCAGGTCTCCGTCGGCGGCCTCAAGGTGGACCTCACCGAGGTCGAGGAGACACTGACCGGACTGCCCGGCGTGGCGGAGGCCGTCGTGGTGCACGACACCGCCATCGCCGCGTACCTCACCGTCGATCCCCCCACTCCGGCGGCCGAACTGGAGAAGCAACTCGCCGACCGGCTGGCCGCGTACAAGCGGCCGCGCTCACTGCGGGTTCTGCCCGCCCTCCCGCGCACGGCCACCGGCAAGCTCCTCAGAGACCCCGCGGCACTGCGCCGCTGGGCCGCGGACGCCGAGGACCGCTGAGCCCGTCCCGGCTCCTTCGTCCCCACCACGTCCTCGCCTCCGGCCGGACCCTTCCCACGCACCCGCGCCGTCCCGCAGCCGCGCTTCCCCGCGCCTGCCGCGTCACCGCGGCCTGCCCACAGCCGTCCGGGGCCTCCCGGACCCGTCCCGCACCCACCCGAGAGAACAGGAGTACGCCCGTGTCGAACGACATCCGTGCCTACGTACTGGAGGCGCTCGCCGCCATGAACTACGACGTGTCCGCGATCGACGACTCCACCCCTCTCGGCCCGCTCGGCCTCGACCTGGAATCCCTCGCCCTGGCGGAGCTGGCCATACAGGTCGAGGACAGGTTCCAGGTCAGGATCGAGGAGGACGAGACCGAGCAGTTCGCCCTGATGACCCTCGGTGAACTCGTCGTCGAGATCACCCGGCGGGCCGCCCTGGCGCAGACGGGCGGCCGGTCGGAGTGAACCCGGTGCACCGGCTGGACCGGCAGGACGTACTCGAGTTGCTGGCGACCTTCCGCGAACGGACGGCCCAGGACCTGGACGAGCGCATCGACTCCATGGAGCTCGCCTGGCTCCTCAACCAGGTCGAGCAGCGGCACGGTGCCGAACTCGATCTGGGAGACGACGAGTTGTCCCGGATGACGACCGTTCCCGCGGCCGTCGAGGTCCTGCGCGGCGCACTGGAGCGGAGCGCCCGTGGCTGACACCGGGCGGGGGGCACGTCCCGTGGCCATCACGGGTATGTCGGCGCTGTCGGCCTGCGGCCGCGGCGTGGAGCCGCTGTTCGAGGCGGCGGTGACCGGAGCGCCCGCCTTCGCCCCGGTCACCCGGTTCGACACCGGCCGTTACCGGGCGAGCAGCGGGGCCGAGCACCCCGGGAGCCGCTCGCTCGCCGAGGAACTGACGGCCTGTGTCGACGAGGCATGCACCGCGGCGAAACTCACCGTCGCACAGCGCGCCGCGACCCCCCTGCTGATGGCCTGCCATCCCGACCCGGCCTTCGTGCGGATGCCCGCAGACCGACAGGCCGGACGCAGCGCCGCCGGGGACGCCGTGGAACTGGCGGAGTCGGCCGGACTGGGCGGCGGCGTACGGGTGTACACGTCCGCGTGCGTCGCCGGCAGCACAGCCGTCGCCGACGCCGCGGCACTCGTCGCGGCAGGCCGGTACGAGCGGCTGGTCGTGGCGGCCGGCTACCTCCTCGACGAGGACCACTTCGCCCTGTTCGACGCGGGCCGCTCGCTGTCGAAGGAAGGCTCCCTCAGAGCCTTCGCCGCCGACCGGTCCGGTCTGCTGCTCGGCGACGCGGTGGCCTGCGTGGTGGTGGAGTCCGCGGCCTCGGCAGCCGGTCGGGGCGCGCAGATCCAGGCGGAGCTGGCCGGCTGGGGCCGGGCGGGCGACGCCCACCACGTCAGCCAGCCGCACCCCGAGGGCGTCGGCATGACCCGCGCGATCGTCGCCGCGCTGCGCCGGGCGGGCCTCGCGCCGTCCGACATCGGCTACGTCAACGCGCACGGTACCGGTACCCGGGCGAGCGACGCCGCCGAGGCCGTGGCCCTGCACCGCGCGCTGGGACCACACGGCCACGAGGTACCGGTGAGTTCCACCAAGACCGTGCACGGCCACACCCTGGAGGCGGCCGGAGTGCTCGAACTGACCCTCGTCGTCCGCGCCCTGCAAGCGCGGCGACTGCCCGTCAACGCCGGTGTCCCGGACGCCGACCCGGAACTCGGCCTCACCCTTGTCGGGGAGACGCCGACCCCGCGCACCCGCCACGCGCTGAGCCTCAACGCCGCCTTCGGCGGAGCCAACACCGCGCTGGTGGTGAGCGCGTGAACACAGCCGAGGCCGTATCACGCGCCGCCTCCGCGGTCCGGGTCCAGGCCGTATGGCCCGGCCCCGGGGAGAGCGGCGACCCACCCGCCGTGCCCGGCTTCATCGAGTCGACGTTCCCCGCGCTGGTGTGCGCGGTCGCCGACCGCTGCCTCACCGTCCGCCACTGCACACCGCCCGGCCCGGTGCCGCACGGCGACCGTACGGGCGTCGTCCTCGTCAGCCGCTACGGCGACCGGGCCACCGCCTCGGCCGTGGCCCGCGCGGTGGACGACGGCACGCGTATGCCGTCCCTGCTGTTCTTCCAGTCCGTGCCCAACGCGGTGGCCGGGCGGGTCGCCGCCCGCTGGGGACTGGCCGGTCCCATCGTCTGCGTCAGCCCGGTCGGTGATGCCCGCGCCGAGGGCATGGACATCGCCGACCTGCTGATCGCGGACGGCGACGCCGACGAGGCACTGGTGGTCCTGGCGGAGCAGGGCTGGACCGACGGGGAACCGGACCGGGCCGAGGCGCTGCTGGTGACCGCCCGGGCGCCCGGCTCGCGCGCGGGCGCCGAACACCCGTCCAAAAACCCCGACGTCATCGCACCACCTGTCACCGATCGAGGAGGAGAACCCTCATGAGCGCGAGGTCGATACGCGCCGAACTGGCGACCGACGACAACCTGGGGGTCGGCAACGTCCTGACCGAACTGGTCCACCGCGGCGTCGGGCTGGACGAACCGACTCTGACCTTTGACACCGTCGTCGACGGCCACCCCGCCTGGCAGGCCCTGACACTGCGACAGCTCCACGAGCGGGTAGCCGCCCGCGCGGCCACGCTGCACGCCGCCGGCATCGGGCCCCGCGACCCCGTCGCCGTCTTCGTCGGCTCCGCCGCCGACCAGGTCCTCTGCTACCTCGCCCTGAGCCGGCTCGGCGCCATCCCCGCACTGATGAACGGCAGGCTCGACGGCGAGACCGCGGCCCGCTTCATCAGCCGGCTGGGCGCCGCCGCGGTCCTGGCCGACGCCGCGCACGGCTCGCTGCTGGAGGGCCATGACCTCGGCGGTCCCGTCGTCCACGACGTGGCGGCCCTCGGCGCCGGCGACCCGGCGACGGCCCCGGACCAGTTCCGGCACCACAGCGGCGACCCCGCCGTCATCACCCACTCCTCCGGAACCACGGGACTGCCCAAGGCCGTCGCCCACTCCCACGCCAGCCTCTTCGCCTCCGTCCGGCACCGTCTCACCCTGCCCAAGGCCCAGGCGCTCTCACGGTTCCTCGGCGCACTGCCCGCCGCGCACGCCGCGACCGTGATCGCCGTCAACCTCGCCCTGTGCAACCGGTCCGAGATGCTGGTGATCTCGCAGCAGTCGGCCGATGCCGTCCTCGAGGCGATCGAACGGTGGCACCCCACCGGCGTGCTCGGCTTCGCGGCGACCTGGTCGGAACTGGCCGCCGAGGACCTCTCCGGCCGGGACCTCGCCAGCGTGGGGCTGTGGTGGAACACCGGGGACTGCGCGCACGAGGCGCACATCCGGCGACTGGTCGCCCTGGGCAGCCGCGAGGTCGCCGGACGCGACGGCACCCGGCGGGTGCCCGGATCGCAGTTCATCGACGGCCTGGGCTCCACCGAGATGGGGCACTCGCAGTTCTTCATCACCCACACCCCCGACACCGAGCGCTACGGGCGCTGCATCGGCCGCAAGCACGCCTTCTCCGACGTCGTCGTCTTCGACGAGGAGGGCAACACGCTGGGCCCCGGCCAGGTGGGCCAGCTGGGCGTCCAGGCACCCACCGTGGCCCTCGGGTACTGGAACGACTCGGTCACCACCTGGCGCACCCGGCTGTCCGGCTACTTCCTCACCGGCGACCTGGTCTCCTACGACGAGGACGGCTACTTCTACCACGTCGACCGGATGGTGGACTCGGTCGACCTCGGCGGCGGACGGCGGCTCTTCACCGCGAAGGCCGAGGAACAACTGCTCGCCGCGCTCCCCGACATCCTGGAGTGCACGGTCGTCGCGCTGCCCGGGGACGACGGCACGGCCGTCGCCCATGTGCTGCTGGTGCCCGCGCCCGGTGCCGACGTGACGGCGGACCGCCACGCGCAGGTCCGCGCCGCCCTGGACGACCATGTCGCGGCCGCCGTGCGGGATGTCGTGGCCGTCGCCCCGGACCAGCTGCCGCTCGGTCCCACCGGGAAGGTCCGCAAGGTCCTGCTGCGCCAGCGCTACCTGGACGGCGAGATCCTGGGCGAACAGGTACCGCACCCCTCGGCCGGGGCGGCCGGGGCATGAGCGACACCGCACGCCACACCGCCGTCGTCACCGGCATCGGCCTGATCACCGCGCTCGGCCAGGACCTGCGCACGACGTTCGAAGCGCTGTGCGCCGGCCGGTCCGGACTGCGCCGCCCGCCCGCCGACCACGTCGTCGCCGGTTCGGTGGACGTCGCCGGCATCGCGCCCGCCGTGGCCGCCGCCGACGTGCTGCCCCCCAGCGAGGGCCGCAGCGTCGACCGGTACGTCCTGCTGGCCCTCGCCGCCGCCGACGCCGCCCTGGCCGACGCGGGGATCGAGATCGGCCGGGACGTGGACCCCTGGCGCACCGGCGTCGTCGTCTCCAGCGGAGGCGCGGGCCTGGAGACCTACGAGGACCAGGCCCGCGCCCGCCACCAGCGGGGCCGCACGGCCATCAGCCCCTATCTGCTGCCGGGCATGCTGCCCAACATGGCGGCGGCCCGGATCGCCATCAAGTACGGCGCACACGGACACAGTGCGGCCATCGCCACGGCCTGTGCCGCCGGCGCCCAGTCGGTGGCCGAGGCACTCCGGCTGATCCGGGCCGGCGACGCGGACATCGTCGTGTGCGGCGGGGCCGACGCACCGTTGCATCCCACGATCGCCGACGCGTTCGGCAACGCCCGCGCGCTGGCCCGCGGCTGGGACGACCCGCGCGCGGCGAGCCGGCCCTTCGACGAGCGGCGCAACGGCTTCGTGCTGGCCGAGGGCTCCGCCGTGCTGGTGGTGGAGCGCGCCGAGCACGCCCGCGCCAGGGGCGCCGCAGGCTACGCGGACCTGCTGGGCTGGGGCGCCACGACCGACGCCTACCGCCCCACCGCACCGCGGCCCGACGGGCTCGGTGCCGTCAACTCCATGCGCCGCGCCCTGACGGACGCCGGTCTCGCCCCCTCCGACGTCGACTACGTCAACGCGCACGGCACCGGCACCAAGGTCGGCGACATCGCCGAGGCCAAGGCCGTCCGCGCCGTGTTCGGGGACCGCTCGCCCGCGGTCAGCGCCACCAAGTCGATGACCGGTCATCTGCTGGGCGGAGCCGGGGCGGTGGAGGCCGGCATCGTCGCCCTGTCCCTGGCCGAAGGGCTGCTGCCGCCCACCCGCAACCTGGACACCGTCGGCCCCGGCTGCGAACTGGACCACATCACCGGCAAGAGCCGCGACACCCGGGTCACCGCCGCCGTGTCGAACTCGTTCGCGTTCGGCGGGCACAACATCACGCTCGCCTTCGGCCAGTCGAGCATCCCCGTCAAACGGCTGTCCCGCACGACGGAGGACGGCCATGGATGACGGTGGACGGCCGCCCGGAGCGCCCGACGAGGACGTGCCCCTGCGGCAGTTCTGGTGGCTGCACGACGCCCGCTGGTACCAGGGCGTGCTCAAACGCTTCGGGCCCGAGGCGGCCAACGAGATCAACGCCGAGGCGATGAAGTTCGTGGCCCGGCGGCTGGCGATGTGGTTCCGCCACCGCACACGGGTCGACTTCAACGAGCTGCCCATGACGGAGTTCGTCAAGTGGTTCGAGCGCATCCCCGCGCTCATGTGGACCGACGACATGTACGAGGTCAGTCAGACGGTGCTCGGCGAGGACGAGTGGGAGACCACCGTCCCGAAGAACTTCGCACTCCAGATGCTGCGCATCGCCCGCGCCCTGGACACCTACGCGTGCCCCTGCCTGGACATGCGGGCCGGCTGGTTCGAGGGGATGGGCGTCTCCGTGCGCGACAGCTGCGTCGAGTGCCGCCGCACCGGCGGCGACGTCTGCCGCTTCCGTGCCGTCGTCGACCGGGACGCCCGGCGCCGGACGGCACCTGCCGCGGAGGCACCCCGCGACGCCCCCTGAGGCACCACCCCGACACGACCCGAGAGAGGGGACGGGAATGAACGTGCACGGAATAGACCACATCGAGTTCTACGTCGGTGACGCGAAGCAGAGCGCCTTCTACTTCTGCACCGCCTTCGGCTTCCGGCTGCTGGGCGAGACCAGCCCCGCGGTCGCCGGGCACCGCTCACTGCTGCTCCAGCAGGGCGGCATCCGGCTCGTGCTCACCTCGGCGCTGACCGACGACCACCCGGCCGCCGACTATGTGCGCCGGCACGGTGACGGCGTGGCCGTCATCGCCTTCGTCACCCCTGACGCCCGCGCCGCCCACGGCACGGCCGTCCGCCGGGGCGCCGTGTCCCTGGCCGGCCCCACGGTCCACGAGAACGGCGCCGCCCGGGTGGTGACCGCCGACGTCGCGGGCTTCGGCGACGTCGTCCACCGGTTCGTCGAACGGCACGGTGCCGAGCAGGAGTTCCTGCCCGGCACCGTCGACCTGCTGGCGCCCGACCCGGAGGAGTCCGAGGAACGGCTGACCCTGGTGGACCACATCGCCGTCTGCCTGCCCGCGGGCGAACTCGACGCCACGGTCGGCCACTACACGGAGGTCTTCGGCTTCCGCCAGATCTTCGAGGAACTGATCGAGGTCGGCGCGCAGGCCATGGACTCCAAGGTGGTGCAGAGCCCCGGGGGAGAGATCACCTTCACGCTGATCCAGCCCGTGCCGGGCCGGCAGCCCGGACAGATCGACGACTTCCTGGCCCGGCACGGCGGGGCCGGCGTCCAGCATCTGGCGCTGCTCACGCATGACATCGTCGGCACCGTCACGGCCCTCCAGGACCGCGGCGTGCGGTTCCTGTCCACACCGGCGGCCTACTACCGCGGACTGCGTGAACGGATGGGCCGGACCGAGGTCGCCGTCGACGCCATCGAGGAGACCAACGTGCTCGTCGACCGCGACCACTGGGGGGAGCTGTTCCAGATCTTCACGCAGTCCGAACACGTACGCCGGACCTACTTCACCGAGATCATCGACCGCCACGGCGCCCGGACCTTCGGCAGCGGAAACATCAAGGCCCTCTACGAAGCCGTCGAGCGGGAGAAGACCCCCACCAGCTGATCCCCGCCCCTGTCCGACATCCGAGCCGGGAACGAAAGGACCGCCCTCCCGTGACCGCACCCGCATTCACCCTGACCGCCGAGGAGCAGGCACTGCTCCCCACCGACGACGACGTCCGCTTCTACGAGGAGCACGGCTGGTACCTGTCGAAGAAGCTCCTCACCGACGAGGAGGTCGACACCCTGGAAGGGGCCTCCGACGAGTTCTACGACGCCGGCCGCAAGGACCGCGCCCTGCCGGTGCGGCCGCCGAAGCTCGCCTACTGGGAGCCCGGGCACGGCGCCGTCCAGCGGCACAACGACTACATCCACTACGAGGTCGACGCCATCGGCGCGATACTGCGCAAGCCGCTGATCGGGGCGGTGGCCGCACGCCTGGCCCGGGCGGAGGCGATCCGCGTCTTCCAGTCGACCCTCATCTACAAACCGCCGCGGCCCGACGAGGTCAGCAACCTGGTGCCCTGGCACTTCGACCGGCACTACTGGGCGACCGCCACCTCCGAGCAGATGCTCACCGCGTTCATCCCCATGCACGACTGCGGTGAGGAGATGGGCACCATCACCATGGTCGACGGCAGCCACCTGTGGCGGGAGACCGGCGTCCGGGACACCACCTCGCTGCACTTCGCGGAACGCGACCGCAGCGAACTCGACACCATGCTGGACGAGAACGCCGCCCACAACAACGCGGTGGTGAAGAAGATCCCCATGGAGATCCCGCGCGGTCACATGAGCTTCCACCACTGCCGCACCTACCACGGCAGCGGGGCCAACCGCAGCGACCGCCCCCGCCGTGCCGTCTCGCTGCACCTCCAGGACGGCGAGAACCGCTACCGGCCCTTCCGGCGCAGCGACGGCAGCCTGATCGCCTACAACCACGACGTCCTGGTCCGCAAGGACGCCGCGGGCCGGCCCGACTACACCGACCCGGAGTTCCTCCCGGTCATCTGGCAGTCCTGAACCGCCCCGGGCCACGGCCGGCGCCGTGGCCCACCCGGCAGACCCCCGCACTGCCCGAGGGCAGTACCACCACAGGAGCAGCAGTGTCCAACTTCGTCGGCGCGGCGAGGCTCCGCACCGCCGTCATCGTGGGGACGGGGCTCATCGGGACCTCGGTCGCCCTGGCGCTGCGGGCCAGAGGCGTCGAGGTCTTCCTGATGGACCGCGATCCGGAGGCGGCCGGCACCGCCGCCTCTCTCGGCGCCGGGACCAAGGGCCCGCCGTCCGCCCCCGCGGACCTCGCCGTCATCGCCGTCCCCCCGTCCCAGCTCGCACAGGTCCTGGTCGAACACCAGCGCCGGGGCCTCGCCCACTGTTTCACCGATGTCGCGAGCGTCAAGGCCGGACCGCAGCGGCAGGCCGAAGAAGCCGGCGGTGACCTCAGCCGTTACGTCGGGGGCCATCCGATGGCCGGGCGGGAGCGCTCCGGACCCCGCGCGGCCGACGGGCAGCTCTTCGAGGGCCGCCCATGGGTGGTGACCCCGTCCGAACACAGCAGTCCGGCCGCGCTGGAGCGGGTGCTGGAGCTGGTGCGGCTGTGCCGGGCGGACCCCGTGGTGATGGGGCACTCCCGGCACGACCGCTCGGTCGCCCTCGTCTCCCACCTGCCGCACATCGTCGCCAGCCTGCTCGCCGCCCGTCTGGAACAGGCGGAGGAGCACGACCTGGCACTCGTGGGACAGGGGCTGCGGGACACCGTGCGGATCGCCGGCGGCGACCCCGGACTGTGGACCGACATCATCGGCGCCAACGCCCTCGCCGTGCGCGAGACCCTCGACAGGTTCGCCAAGGACCTGGACGTGGTGCTGGACGCCCTGCGCTGGCTCGGTGAGGACGACCCGGAACGCGGTCGGCTCGACCGGGGCGATCTGCACGACCTGCTGAGCCGCGGCGTGGCCGGCAGAGCACGGATCCCGGCCGCCGCGGTGGCCGACGACAGTCAAGCGACGGACAGGAGACCGTGATGGTCGGCCGACGGGTCAACCTCTGCATCATCGGCATGGGGCCGCGTGGGCTCTCCGTACTGGAGCGGATCTGCGCGGTCGCCGGCACGGACCCCGGCACACGGGCCACCGTGCACGTCATCGACTCCTACCTGCCCGGTCCGGGCCGGGTGTGGCGTACCGACCAGCCCGGTGACCTGCTGATGAACACCGTCGCCTCCCAGGTGACGATGTTCACCGACGACAGCGTGGACATAGCGGGGCCGCTGGTCCTGGGGCCGAGCCTGTACGAGTGGGCCCGGTTCGTCACCGTCATGGGGCCCCTCGACGACGTCGCCCTCGCCCCTGAGGTGCTGGCCGAGGCGGCCCGGCTCGGCCCCGACGACTACCCCTCCCGCTCCTTCTACGGCCACTACCTGCAGTGGGTGTTCCAGCGGGTCACCCGCACCGCACCGGCCAACGTCCGGGTCCGCCTGCACCGCACCACGGCGGTCCACCTCGACGACGACGGCCCCGCCGACGGGACCGCGATGCAGACCGTACGTCTCGCGGACGGCTACCGCATCAGCGGCCTGCACGCCGTGGTGCTCTGCCAGGGCCATGTGCTCACCGAACTCTCCCCCCGGGAGAGGGCGCTGACCGCCGCGGCCGCCCGGCACCGGCTGGTCTACGTACCGCCCGCCAACCCGGCCGACGTGGACCTCGGCGTGATACACCCGCGCGAGCCGGTGGCCCTGCTCGGGCTCGGCCTGACGTTCTTCGACCACATGGCCCTGCTGACCACCGGCCGCGGCGGCCGCTTCGTACGCGAGGACGACGGCAGTCTCGGCTACCTGCCCTCGGGCGCCGAACCGCAGCTGTACGCCGGGTCCCGGCGCGGTGTCCCGTACCACTCCCGGGGCGAGAACGAGAAGGGCCCGTACGGCCGTCACGAGCCCGCGGTGCTCACCGCCGAGGTCGTCGAATCGCTGCGCCGCCGCTCGCTGAACGGCACGGGGCTGGACTTCCGGCGGGAGGTGTGGCCGCTGGTCGCCAAGGAGGTCGAGACGGTCTACTACGCCACGCTGCTCACCGCCACCCGCGGTACGGCCGTCGCCGAGGCGTTCCGCGACCGCTACCTCCCCGTGCCCTGGGGAGACCGCGAAGAGGCTGCCGTCCGGGCCCGGTTCGCCGTCCCCGTCACCGAGTACTGGGACTGGCGGCGGATCGCCCGCCCCTACGGCGACCGGCGCTTCACCGGCCCCGCCGACTTCCGCGCCTGGCTGGTCGGCCATCTGCGCCATGACCTCGCCGAGGCCCGGCGGGGCAATGTGAGCAGCCCGCTGAAGGCCGCCCTCGACGTCCTGCGGGACCTGCGCAACGAGGTGCGTCTCCTGGTCGACCACAGCGGGCTGCGGGGCAGTTCGCACCGCGCGGACCTCGACAGCTGGTACACCCCGCTGAACGCCTTCCTGTCCATCGGCCCGCCGCCCTCCCGCGTCGAGGAGATGCTCGCCCTCATCGACGCGGGCGTCCTGCACCCGCTGGGCCCGCAGATCACCTCGTGGTTCGACGAGCAGGCGGAGATGTTCGCGGTGCGCTCGGAGGCCGTGCCCGGTTCGGAGACCTGGACCACCGCCCTCGTGGACGCCCGCCTCCAGGACACCGACGTGCGGCGCACCACCGACCCGCTGCTGCGCGGACTGCTGCGTTCGGGGCAGTGCCGGCCGCACCGGATCCCGGACCCGGACGAGGACTCGTACGAGACCGGGGGCGTCGCGGTCACCGAGAGTCCCTACCACGTGATCAATGCCCAGGACCGGCCCCACCCGCGGCGGTTCGCCTTCGGCGTGCCGACCGAGTCGGTGCACTGGGTGACGGCGGCCGGTATCCGGCCCGGCGTCAACTCCGTGACGCTGACCGACGCGGACGCCATCGCCGGGGCCTGCCTCGCCCTGAGTGTGGAGAGCCGGGCGGTGCCGGCCGGGGGCTCGCTGCGACCCGGGCTGCGCGGCATGGCCGCGAAGGCGGCGATATGACCGGCGCGGGCGTGGACGCCGGTCTGCTCTCCCCGGTGCGGGCCGGTACCCCGGTGGAGGAGGCCACTTCCGACGAGGCCTGGATCCAGGCGATGCTGGACGCCGAGACGGCCCTGGTGCGCGCCCAGTGCAGGTTCGGACTGGTGCCCGTCGGGGCGGCCGAGGCGATCGGACGGGCGGCCCGCGCCGAGGCGGTGGACCCGGTCGCGCTGGCCCGGGAGGCGCGGGGCGCCGCCAACCCGGTGGTCGGTCTGGTGCGGCGGCTGACGGAGCTGGTGGCCGCGCGGGACCCGGCCGCCGCGGAGTACGTCCACCGCGGCTCCACCAGCCAGGACATCATGGACACGGCCGCGGTCCTGGTGATCCGGCGTGCCCTCGGCCTCGTCCTGGACGACCTGGACAATGTCGCGGCGGCCCTGGCCCGGCTTGCCGAGCGGCACCGGGACGACCCCATGGCCGGCCGTACCCTGGCCCTCCAGGCGGTGCCCGTCACCTTCGGGCTGAAGGCGGCCGGCTGGCTGCTCGGCGTGCTCGACGCCCGTGCGGAGGTCCACCGGGTGCGGGAGAGCCTGCCCGCCCAGCTCGGCGGCGCGGCGGGCACGCTCGCCGGCTACGTCGAGCACGCCCGTCGCACCCTGCCGGCCGAGGCCGGCGCGGCCGGCCCCGGCGGGTACGCGGCGAGACTGCTGGACGCCTACGCCGCCGAGACGGGTCTGGCCGTGCCCGTGCTGCCCTGGCACACCGCGCGGGCGCCGTTCGCCGCGACGGGCGCCGCCCTCACCCAAGTGACCGGTGCGCTGGGGAAACTGGCGGTGGACGTGCAGACGCTGTCCCGTACGGAGATCGGCGAGGTCGCGGAGCCCGTCGCCGCCGGGCGCGGCGTGTCCTCCGCCATGCCGCACAAGCGCAACCCGGCCCTCGCCACCCTGATCCGTGCCGCGGCCCAGCAGGTCCCCGCCCTCGCGTTGGTGCTGGCGGGTGCCATGCTGGCCGAGGACGAGCGGCCCGCCGGGCTGTGGCACTCGGAGTGGCAGCCGCTCCGCGACGCCCTGCGCCTGGCGGGCGGTGCCGCGCACACCGCCGTGGAACTGACCCGGGGACTGGTCGTCCGTCCGGACCGGATGCGGGAGAACCTGGCGCTCACCGGCAGCCTCATGGCCACCGAACGGGTCGCCGCGGTGCTGGCCCCCGTGGTGGGCAGGGTACGGGCGAAGACGCTGCTGTCCGCCGCCGTGGACCGGGCCGCGGCGGACGGAAGGCCACTGGCCGAGATCCTGCTCGACGACCCCGGCACCGCCCCCCATCTCTCCGCCGGGGAGCTGACGGAACTGCTCGACCCGACGCGCTACACCGGCGTCGCGGGCCCGCTGGTGGACCGGACCCTGGACCACTACCGCGCCACGCTCCCCGTGCCCGTCGCGGTGCCCTGAGGAGCCCGCGCCGAGTTCCCGGCCGGATCGGCGCGCGGCGTCAGGTGTCCTCCGGGCCGTCGAGGCCCTCAGGAGGAGCCGCGCGGGTGTTCTTCCGGCGACACGGCCGGGGAGGCGACACAGGCGTGACGTGCGCCTGTACGGCAAGGGGCCCCCGCGCCGCGGGGGCCCCTTCGCGTGCGGGTCAGCCGCCGTAGGCGTGTACACCGCCGTCCACGTGGACGATCTCCCCGGTGGTCTTCGGGAACCAGTCCGACAGCAGCGCGGTGACGGCCCGCGCGGTGGGAACGGGGTCGGTCAGGTCCCAGCCGAGCAGGGCCCGGCGGTCCCAGATCGCCTCGAAATCGGCGAACCCGGGTATCGACTTCGCCGCCACGGTGCGCACCGGCCCGGCGGCCACCAGATTGACCCGGACCCCGCGAGGTCCGAGATACCGCGCCAGATAGCGCGCGGTGGCCTCCAGCGCCGCCTTGGACACCCCCATCCAGTCGTAGCTGGGCCAGGCGACCCGGGCGTCGAAGTCCAGCCCCACCACGGAGGCGCCCTCGCCGAGCAGCGGCAGACAGGCGGTGGTCAGCGACTTCAGCGAGTACGCCGACACATGGAGGGCGGTCGCCACGTCCTCCCACCGGGTGTTCAGGAAGTTGCCGCCCAGCGCCGCGTCCGGGGCGAACGCGATGGAGTGCACCACGGCGTCCAGCCCGTCGACGTGATCACGCAACAGACCCGGCAGCGCCTCGAGCCGGTCGCGGTCGGTGACGTCCAGTTCGACGACGGGCGCCGGCTTCGGCAGCCGGGCGGCGACGCGTTCGACGAGGCCGAGACGGCCGTAGCCGGTCAGCACCACCTCGGCGCCCTCCTCCTGGGCCAGCCGCGCCACATGGAAGGCGATCGAGGACTGCGTGATGACGCCGGTCACCAGGACACGCTTGCCGCGCAGCAGGTCACCCATGGAGCCGCTCCTCGACGAACGCGGCCAGCCGGCCCACGCCCTCCTCGATCTGCCCGGCTGTCAGGGCGCTGCACGACAGGCGCAGCTGACGTCTGCCGCCGCCGTCGAGGTAGAAGTCCCGCATCGGCGTCCACAGCACGCCGAAGTTCCGGGCCGAGTGCTCCAGTGCCTGGTGGCTGACCTCGAAGGGCACGTCCAGCGTGAGGAAGAAACCTCCGCGGGGCCGGTTGAAGGAGATGCCGTGGCGGGAGCGGAACCCGGCGGGGAAACGCCGGTCCAGTTCCCGCAGGAGGGTGTCGAGGTTCGCACGGTAGAAGGCGATGGCCTCGGCGTTGGCCCGCCGCAGCCGGAAGCCGCTGGAGACCAGCAGCCCGCCGATGACGGCCTGGGTGAGGGACGGCGTGTTGACCGTCGTCATGCTCTTGATCTTCGACAGTTCGTCGGCGAGGAGCCCCCGCACCCTGTCGCCGTCACGTACCTCCTGGTCCGCGAGGACGTAGCCGACGCGGGCGCCCGGCAGCGCGGTCTTGGCGAACGAGCCCAGGTAGACGACCCGGCGCTCCCGGTCCAGAGCCTTGAGCGTGGGCGGCGGGTCGTCCTCCCGGGCGAAGAACCCGTAGGGGTTGTCCTCCAGCAGCAGCAGGTCCTCCTGCGCGGCCATCTCCAGCAGCCGGTCCCGGGCCCCGCGGGTCAGACTCGCGCCGGAGGGATTGGCGTGGTCGGGGACGAGGTACAGGGCGCGGGGCCGGCGTCCGTCGGCACGCACCCTGCGGACGGTCTCGGCACAGGTCTCCGGGTCCAGTCCCTGCGGACCCTCGGGAACGGCGACGACGGGGATGTCCAGCAGCCGGGCGGCGCCGGTGATGCCCACATAGCACGGCGACGGCACCAGGAGCACGTCGTCCGGCCCGGAGAACAGCGCCCGCAGCACCAGCAGCATCGCTTCCTGGCAGCCGACGGTGACGACGACGGACCGGGCAGGGACCCGGATGCCCTCGTCGTTCTCCACGGTGCGGGCGATGAGCTCGTGGATGTGCCCGTTGGTACGGCCGTACTGGAACAGCTCGGTACGGATGCGCTCGGGGGAGTAGCCGCGTTCCCGCCGCAGATGGTCGGTGTACGCCTCCAGGTACGTGGTGATCGTGGCCGGGTCGAAGAAGCCGTCGTAGGGCCGGCCGGGAGCGAAGGAGACGGCGTCCGGGAAACGGCTGGTGACCTCGTTGAGGAAGTTCATCGAGTCCAGCAGCGGGTCGGCCAGCGAGGCGTGCAGCGCGGCGGCGTCCAGCACGGCCGGCGGCTTGGTGGGGGACAGCACGGTGCGTCCTTTCCGTGGGCGTCGGGCGTGATCAGGGGCGGCCGAAGGCGCGGCGCAGGAACGCGGCGGCCTGCTCCACCGCTCTGCGTCCCGCGGGCAGGGTGCCCGCCATGGCGAAGAAGCCGTGCGCCATCCCCTCGTACCGGGTCAGTTCCACGGGGACACCGGCGGCTCGCAGACGGTGCGCGTACTCCTCGCCCTGGTCACGGATGGGGTCGTACTCCGCGGTGATCACCAGGGCGGGCGGCAGTCCGCTGTGGTCGGCGGCGCGCAGCGGGGAGGCCAGCGGGTTCAGGCCGTCCTCCTCGGTGGCGAGGTAGTGGTTCCAGTACCAGGCCACCGACGTGGCGTTGAAGAGGTACGGATCGGTGTTCTCCCGCAGCGACGGGGTGTCGGAGCGATGGTCGGTGTTGGGATACACGAGCAACTGGGCGGTGATCGCGGGGCCGTGCTCGTCGCGCGTCTTGAGGCTGACGGCGGCGGCCAGATTGCCGCCGGCGCTGTCGCCGCCGACGGCCAGGAGGGCGGGATCCAGGCCCAGTTCCCCGCGGTGCGCGGCGATCCAGTGCACGGCGGCGGCGCAGTCCTCGACGGCGGCGGGGAAGCGGTGTTCGGGTGCCAGCCGGTAGCCGACCGCGACGGTGACGCAGCCGACGGCGTTGGTCAGACTGCGGCAGATGGCGTCGCTGGTGTCGATTGTGCCCAGCGTCCAGCCGCCGCCGAAGAAGTAGACGAGGACCGGGAAGGGGCCCTCGCCCTCGGGCACGTATCCGCGCACCGGAATCTCGCCGGCCGGACCCGGCACCGTGCGCTCCCACACCCGCGCGACGGGTTCCGGTTCCCCGGCCCCGTCCCGTACGGCGGCCAGGTCGGCCGCCCTCGCCTCCGCGACGGGAAGCTTGTACAGCGGTGTGACGCCCTCCTTCTCCTTCAGCTCACGCAGGGCTTTCAACTGCGGGTCGAGCGGCATGTGCACCCCTTGGAAAGTCGGTGTCCACGATGAGGGGAACGGCGCCCACGCAGTACACGCGGACGACGGGCCGGACCGCGGACCAGGCGGCCACCGCCAGCCGGCCGGCCGGCGGTGCGTCGAGCACGCAGGCGGTCACGGCCAGATCGGTACGGCCCGGCAGCGCCCGCAGCGTCAGTTCCGCTCCGGCCGGGAGACGGCCGTCAGGCCGGTGGCGCAGCGGCTCCTCACCGGTCGGCCACCGCTCGGGCAGGGTGACCGGCCGACGGGTACCGCCCCGCCGCAGCCCTGTGCCGAGAGCCTTGCAGGCAGCCTCCTTCTGCACCCAGAGATGGCAGAAACCGCCCGGCTGCTCCGAGGCCGGCAGCCCCGTCACCCAGGCGGCCTCCGCAGGGGCCAGCCAGCGCCGGGCCAGCTGCCCGACCGGTCGCACGGGCGTCGTCTCGACGTCCACCCCGACGGGGCAGTGACGCGACAGGGCGACGGCGACCAGTGCGTCGCGGGCGTGGCTGATGCTGACATGCAGCGGGGCCGGCGCACCGGCCAGCCGCGGCCGCCCGCCGGGCTCATGGTCCACCGCCAGATCACCGGCCGGGACGGCGAGTTCGGCTGCCGCCGCACGCAGCAGCAGGGCGTGGGCCGCTTCCCTGGCCCGGCCGGTCACCTCGGCGACGAACACGGTCACCCCGGCCGCGGCGCCGCTCATGCCGGTACGGGCCAGTTCAGGGTCACGGCGCGGTCCGCCAGAGCCATCACCGGAAGATGCGTGGTGGCCCGCGGACTGACCGGCATGACCGAGGCGTCGATCACCCAGAGCCCCTCGGTGCCCCGCACCCGGCAGCGGCTGTCGACCACCGCCTGCGGATCGGCGTCGGTGCCCATGCGGCAGGAGCCGACCGGGTGGTTGTAGACCATGGGCGCGGCGCGCACCGCGTCCTCCAGATCGGCGTCCGCCACCTTGGGGCCCGGCCGGATCTCCTGCACCAGCATGTCGCGCAGCCCGGGAGCCGCCGCCAGCGCGCGGATGACCCGCACGCCCTCGGCCACCTTTCGGGCGTCCTCGGCGCGGCGGTAGAAACCCAGCTCGATCAGCGGCGCGTCTGCGGCCTCCGGGGAACGCAGCCGCACCGACCCGCTGGACAGCGGCTGCACCAGGGCCGAGACGAAGGCGATGTCGAACCCCGTCGGATGCGGACGCGAACCGGGCGACGGCGCCGCCGCCCGCGCCTGGATGTGAAGGTCGGCGTCGGGTTCGCCGGGCGTCGACCTGAGCGTCAGCATCGTGCGCCACCGGGCCGGGGGATGATCCCCGGGCGCCGCCGCGAACAGCGTCAGGTAGGCCGGGTGCTCGACCAGGCCGCTGCCCACGCCGGGCAGGTCGAGCACCGGTTCGACGCCCACCGACCTCAGGTGCTCGCGCGGCCCGATGCCGGAGCGCAGCAGGACGGCCGGACTGCTGTAGCTGCCGGCGCACAGCACGACGTGACGGGCCCGGATCACTTCCCCGGACGCCAGCCGGACACCGCGGGCCCGGCCGTCCTCGAGCACGACGGAGTGGACCACGGCGTCGCTGCGCACCCGCAGGTTGGCGCGGTGCCGCGCGGGGTCCAGATGGCTGAGCGTCGCGCCGAAGCGGACGCCGTCGACCTGGTTGAGCGGTGCCGCCCCCGCGCCGAGCGCTTGCGGCGCGTTGTGGTCGGTGACCCGCTTGTGGCCCTCGTGCTCGCAGGCGGTGAGGAACGCCTCCTGCGAGGGGGTCAGTTCGCCCGGGGCGGGCCGCCGCAGGGGGACCGGTCCGGCCACTCCGTGCCAGCGCCGGTCCCCCTCCGGGTCGTCCTCCAGCCGCCGGTAGTGGGGCAGGATCTCCTCCCAGGACCACTCCGGCAGTCCCAGCGCCGCCCAGGAGTGGTGGTCGGCCGGCCGGCTGCGCAGCGCGAGGCAGTAGTTCACCGATGAGGAACCGCCCGCCACCCGGCCGCGGGGCAACGGCAGGGGGCTGCCACCGAACGTGGTGAGTTCCCCGTCCGTGTAGCCCCAGTCGTGGCTGGTCGGCATGGCGGTACCGGAGCGCAGGTCGGCGGGCCGGCTGTCCGGGTCGGGATAGTCGGGCCCCGCCTCGATCAGGGTGACGCGCCGGGCGGGATCCGCCGAGAGGCGCGCGGCGACCACACAGCCGGCCGATCCGGCACCGACGACGACAACGTCTTCTTCCACAGACATCTCCTGCTGCGTCTGATGCGGCGGCCCGGCTCAGCGGTAGAAACGGTAGACGGCCTCGGCCACGCACGCGGGCTTTGCGCTGCCCTCGGCCTCGACGGTGAAGTCGAGCAGTATCTGCACCCCGCCGCCCTTGATCTCCTCGGCCTCGACGACCCGGCCGAGCAGCCGGACCCGGGCGCCGACTTTGACCGGTGCGGGGAACCGCACTTTGTTCAGGCCGTAGTTGACCGCCATCTTCGCGCCCTTGACCTCCACCAGCTCGAGGAAGAGCGGCACCAGCAGGGAGACGGTGAGGTAGCCGTGCGCGATCGTGCCGCGGAAGGGACTCGTACGGGCCCGCTCCGCGTCGACGTGGATCCATTGGTGGTCGTCGGTGGCGTCGGCGAAGGTGTTCACCCGCTCCTGGGTGATCTCCCGCCAGGCGGTGTGGCCCAGGTCCTGGTCGGACAGGCCCGCGAGGGCGTCTACGTCGTACACGTTCAGGGCCATGTCTCTCAAGCCTCCGTGGTCGTGGCGGCCGGCGCCCGGCCGGCCTGGTCGGAAATGGGTCCGTCGGGTGCGGGGGCGGTCGGCGCCCACCGCGCGCGGAGCCGGGCGCGGTCCACTTTGCCCGCGCCGTTGAGTGGAAGTCCGGGCACCAGACGGATCGTCGCGGGGGTCTTGTAGGCGGCCAGCCGGCCGCGCACATGGGCTCGCAGCTCCTCGCCGGTCACCGAGCCGCCGGCGGCGGGCTCCACCAGGGCGAGGCCCGCCTCGCCCCAGGTGTCGTCCGGGACGCCGAGCACGGCGCACCGCAGCACCCCGGGGTGTTCGGCCAGGACCCGCTCCACCTCGGCGGGGTAGACGTTCTCGCCGCCCGAGACGTACATGTCCTTGATTCGGTCGATCACCCTCAGGAAGCCGTCCTCGTCCTGTACGGCGATGTCACCGGTGGCGAGCCAGCCGTCGCGGAGCACGGCGTCGGTGGCGTCGGGCCGTCCCCAGTACCCGCGCATGACATGCGGCCCCTTCAGCAGGATCTCGCCCGGTTCGCCGACCGCCGCGTCGGTTCCGTCCGGCCGGACGAGACGGGCGTCGGAGAAGAAGTTGGCCGGACCGACCGAGGCGGGCCTGCGGGCGGTGTACGAGGGGGGAACGACCGTGGCCGCCGGCGAGGTCTCGGTGAGCCCGTAGCCCTGCGCGAACGGCAGACCGCGGTCCAGGCAGGTACGTACCGTGCGGTCGCTCGCCCGGGCGCCGCCGCACAGCGCGATGCGCAGACTGCTGAGGTCGGCGCGCGCCCAGCCGGGGTGACGTGACATCGCCTCGTACATGGTCGGAACGCCGAAGACGAAGTCCACCCGGTGCTCGGGGATCAGCTCCAGGGCGCGCCCCGGGTCGAAGTCCGCCAGCAGCACGGTGCCGCCCTTGAGGAGGGTGGGAAGGCAGATCATGCCCAGCGCCGCGGCGTGGAACAGCGGGGCGTGCACCAGGGCGACCGTGGCGGAGGTGATGTCCAGGTCGACGACGACGTCCAGGCAGTTCCAGACGAGGTTGCCGTGGGTGAGGACCACGCCCTTGGGGCGGCCGGTGGTGCCCGACGTATACATGATCAGGCAGGCGTCGTCGTGCCCGACCGGCTCGTCGAGGTCCTCGTCCCTTTCCGCGCCGTTCCCGCCCAGCAGCTCCTCGTAGCCCACCTCTCCGGCTCCCGGACTGCCGAGCGTGACCGGGAGCCGGACGGGAAGGCGGTCGTGCAGGGCGGTGACGGACTCGTCGTGGCGGGCGGTGCGGACCAGGACGGTGCTGCCGGAGTCGGCGAGGACGTATCCGATCTCGTCCGCGCTCGAGCGGGTGTTGAGCGGCACGAACACCGCCCCCAGCAGACCGGCGGCGAAGAGCGTCTCCAGGAACGCCGGATGGTTCTCGCCCAGATAGGCGACGCGGTCGCCGCGCCGCACACCCCGTCCGCGCAGGGCCGCGGCCAGGAGCTGCACCCGCCGGTGCAGCTCCCGGTAACCGGTGCGACGCCCCTGGTGGACCCAGGCGGTGTGCTCCGGTGTCCGGCGGGCCCGGCGGGCGGGCCAGGACCCGAGGCCCTGATTGCGCATTCCGGCCCCTCAGTCCTTGACCAGGCCGAGCAGCCGGGCCGCGTTGTCCTTGAGGATCTTCGGCCGCACCTCGGGTTTGATGTCCAGCTTCTCGAAGTCGGCGAGCCAGCGGTCCGGGGTGATCATCGGGAAGTCCGAGCCGAAGAGGACCTTGTCCTGGAGCAGCGAGTTGGCGTACTTCACCAGCTGCGGCGGGAAGTACTTCGGGGACCAGCCGGACAGGTCGATGTACACCTGCGGCTTGTGGTTGGCCACCGCCAGCGCCTCGTCCTGCCAGGGGAAGGCGGGGTGCGCCATGATGATCGGCATGTCCGGGAAGTCGGCGGCCACGTCGTCGATCAGCATCGGGTCGGAGTACTTCAGGCGGATGCCGGCGCCGCCCGGGGCACCGGCGCCGATGCCGGTCTGGCCGGTGTGGAAGAGGGCGGGGACCCGGAGTTCCTCGATGGCCTCGTACAGCACGTAGGCGGACCGGTCATTGGGGTAGAAGGCCTGGACGCTGGGCTGGAACTTGAAGCCGCGTACCCCGAACTCCTCCACCAGACGGCGAGCCTGGCGGGCCCCGGCCCGGCCCTTGGCAGGGTCGATGCTGGCGAAGGGGATGAGCACGTCGGAGTTGGCCGCCGCGACTTCGGCGACCTCCTCGTTGCGCACGGCGGGAGTACCGGTGTTGGCCTCGGCGTCCACGGTGAAGATCACCGCCGCCATCTTCCGCTGGCGGTAGTACTCCGCCATCTCGGCGGCGTTGGGGTAGCGCTGGCGCTTGACCTTGAAGTACCGGGCCGATGCCTCCTCGATCTCCTCGGGCAGTGAGTTGTGGCCGTCGAGGGAGACCTGGGCGTGGGTGTGGACGTCGATCGCGGTCAGGTCGTCGATGTTCAGCCGGACGGTCATGGGTGTCTCCCGAGTCGTCAGGTACGGGGCAGGTTCTGGAGGGCCGCGATGCCGTACGTCCGGGGCTCCGCACCCACCGAGGTGGGCCAGACGGTGGCGATGTCGTCGGCGTTCCAGCCGCGGTCGCGGTAGGCCACGGAGACCTCCTCGGGGTGGGACCAGAGGGAGAGTTTGTCGCCGCCGATGCCCACACACTGTCCGTTGACCGAGCCGGCGGCGTCGGAGGCGAGGAAGACCACGACCCCGGCCACGTCCTCGGCGGTGCCGAAGCCGACGCCCTTGCGCAGCCAGTCCGGCAGCGGTTCGCCGCGCTGTTCGAGGGCCTCGATGTGCGGGGCGAAGGCCGGAATGGTCTTGGTCATGGCGGTGGCCGCGTTGGGCACGACGGCGTTGACGGTGATCCCGGCCTTGGCCAGTTCCATGGCCCAGGTGCGGACCATGGCCGCTATCCCGGACTTGGCGGCCGCGTAGTTGGTCTGGCCGAAGTTGCCGCGCTGCCCGGCGGGGGAACCGGCCAGGATGAGCCGTCCGCCCTCGCCCTGCTCGCGCATCCGTACCGCGGCGGCACGGGCGCAGGTGAAGGTGCCGCGCAGGTGGACCTCGACGACCTGGTCGAAGTCGTCGTCGGTCATCTTCCACAGCACCCGGTCGCGCAGGATGCCGGCGTTGGTGACCATCACGTCCAGCCGCCCGAACGTGGAGACCGCGGCGTCCACCAGCGCGTCGGCGGTCTCGGCGGTGCCGACCGGGGCGACGACGGCATGCGCACGTCCGCCCGCGGCGGTGATCTGCTTGACGGCCTGTCCGGCGCTTTCGCCGTCCACGTCGTTCACGACCACGGCGGCGCCCGCCGCGGCCAGTGCCGAGGCGTAGGCGAGCCCGAGTCCGCGGCCGCTGCCGGTGACGACGGCGACCTTGCCGTTGAGGTTCATCGGGTGGAGTCCTCTCGGTCGGGGTGCGCAGGAGGGTGGGGTGCGGAGGCCGTCATCCGTGGTCGGCCGCGGGCCGTGTGCCGGCCTCCTCGGCCTCGGCCATGGCCTCGACGAGCCGCCGGGCGCGGATCGTGCCCGCGTCGTTGCGCAGATTGACCACGGGGCGGCCGGGATTGCGCCGCATCACGGAGTACGCGCCTTCGATCGCGCCGCTGTCCTGCGCGAAGACATCGGCGAACTTGCGCTGGAGCACCTCGTCGTAACCGGGCTCGTCCCGCCTGAAGCGACGGGCGAAGGACCAGAAGTACCAGGTGGTGTGCTCGGTCTCCGGGGTACCGAAGTTGAGGTTGCAGCCCTCGGCGCCATGGCTGCGGTGCCCTTCCTGGGCACCGGTGCCGGCCGGCGCGACGCCCACGTCCAGCACGGTGGAGGCCGGCGGGCGGAACTCGATGAGCTGCCAGCGGTCCACGTTGCCGTCCTGGTTGAGCGCCTCCCGCCACAGCGGTGCCGCGTCGTGGTCGAGGATCCAGCGGGTGACGTGGACGTGCTGGTCGTCCCCGGTGACCTGGATGGGGTTGGCCTGGATGTTGTCGTCGCCGAGGCTGCCGGCGTGGACGTAGGTCTCGTGGGTGGTGTCGATGAGGTTGTCCGCGAGCATGGCGTAGTTCGCCCGGAGATGGATCGTGCCGCCGACCGCGCTCCACTCGGGGTGGTCGTTGCGCTCGAAGATGTCCGGGATGAGCGCGGGGTCGGCCCGGTCGGTGGCGCCCGGCCACACCCAGACGTACCCGTGGCGCTCGACACAGGGGTAGGTCGGCACCCGTGCCCCGTCGGGTATGTGGTCCTGGCCCGGGATCTCCACGCACCGGCCGGTGCCGTCGAACTGCATGCCGTGGTAGGCGCACCGGATCGTGTGGTCCTTCTCGGGGATGCCGAGGGACAGGGGCATCTGGCGGTGCGGGCAGCGGTCCTCCAGGGCGGCGGGCTGTCCGTCGCCGTCCCGGAAGAAGACCATGGGCAGGTTGCAGACGGTACGGGACAGGATGGCGCCGGAGGCGACCTCGTGCGGCCAGGCGGCCACGTACCAGGCGTTCATGATGATCTTCATCGGTGCTGCTCCTCGGATGCGGGGCCCTCGGCGACGGCCGCGGCCACAGGCTCGGCGGGGGTGCGGAGGGTGTCGGCGACCGGGCCGTGAGCCGGCTCCGGCAGGTCCGCCAGGTAGTCCGTGGGACGGGTGGTGTCCACCCCGTCGGGCAGTCCGGCCGCGCGGCAGACCACGGTCGCGGCGATCGCGACGACAAGGTTCACCAGCAGGGCCAGCATCCCGGCGTAGACCGGCATACCGGTGCTCAGCCCGATCTTCGACAGGGGGAAGGCCGAACCGCCGAAGTGCGCGTGGCCGGTGGCCGGATTGGGGATCTCGTACAGCATCCACAGGCCCGAACCCATGCCCGCGATCCAGCCCGCGATGAGACCGCCGCGATGGAACCACCGGACGAAGAGGCCGAGTGCCACAGCCGGCAGGGTCTGCATGATGATGACGTTGCCGATGAGCTGGAAGTCCGTGGAGAACTGGGGGTCCAGCAGCAGGGTGCACACGAGCGCACCGAACTTGACCAGCAGCGAGGCCACTTTGCTGACCCGGGCCTCGTGCGCCTTGTCCGCGCCGGGCCTCACGTACTCCATGTAGATGTTGCGGGTGAAGGTGTTGGCGGCGCCGATCGACATCACCGAGGCGGGCACCAGCGCCGCGACGGCGATGGCCGCGAAGGCGATGCCGGTGAACCAGTGGGGGAAGACCTGCTGGAACAGCAGCGGGACCACGGTGTTGTTGTCCGGTTTCCCGTTGTCCCGCATCAGCGGGGTGACTCCGGCCGCGACGGCCATGAAGCCCAGCAGGGCGATGAATCCGACGATGAGGCTGTACACGGGCAGCGCGGCCATGTTGCGCTTGACGACGTTGCGGCTCCGGGCCGCGAGGGCGCCGGTGCTGGTGTGCGGGAACAGGAACAGGCCGAGTGCCGAACCGAGTGCCAGCGAGGCGTAGTTGAGCTGGTTGTTCGAAGCGAGGAGCACACCGCCGGACGACTCGCCGGAGAACTTCTTCCCCGCCGTGTCGAAGATGTCGCCCCATCCTCCGAGTTTGAAGGGGATGTAGAGGACGGCGGCGATGATCACCAGGTACACCAGGGTGTCCTTGACGATCGCTATGACGGTCGGACCCCGTAGGCCGGACCGGTAGGTGAATCCGGCCAGCACCACGAAGGCCAGGACGACGGGCCACTGTCCGTCGACGCCCATGGTCTTCAGGACCGCCTCGATGCACAGCAGCTGCAGAGCGATGTAGGGCAGGGTGGCCAGGATCCCGGTGATCGCCACGAGCAGGGCCAGGGTGCGGGACCCGAACCGCCCCCGGACGAAGTCCGCGGTGGTGACGTACCCCTTGGCGTACGACACCGACCAGAGCCGCACGAGCACGAGATACACCATCGGGTAGACGATGGCGAGGTCCGGTAACGAGAAGAAACCCGCGGCTCCGACGTTGAACACCAGTGCCGGTATGGCGACGAAGGTGTAGGCGGTGTAGAGGTCGCCGCCGATCAGGAACCAGGTCATCCAGGAGCCGAGCCGGCGTCCGCCCAGCCCCCACTCGTCGATGTCGTCCATGGTGTCGGGCCGGCGCCAGCGCGCCGCGGCGAACCCGAGCCCGGCGACGGTGGCGAACAGCAGGGTGAAGACGATTGCCTCGGTGGTGTCAGTGTTCACGGTTCGGCCCGCCACGCCCGGTCATCAGGTACACGCACGTGGCGCACAGGGAGGCGAAGACGACCAGGGCCAGCTGGAACCAGTAGAAGAACGGGATTCCCGCCAGGCGCGGCCGGTCCGAGTTGTAGACGAATGTGAGCAGCGGCATGACGGCCGCGACGAGCAGCAGCCAGTTCCACGGACTTCGGTCGCTGCGGTGGGTCCGTGTGGCCGTCCGGTTCTGTGTCAATTCTCCCCCTCGATGCCTCAGCGTCTGGCAAAAAGGTGACCGATCGATCGCATAATGTCAAGGTCCTCCGTGTGACCGCTGCAAACCTGGTGGTAGTCTCAAGAAACTTCACGTGCGATCGTTCGCATACATTATTGAGATGCTGCGCACGGGTAGCTGCACCGGACGTCGCGGGCCGATTCAGGAGGAGCGCATGGCAGGTAACCGAACCATGGTGGGAGCGGTCTGCGGGACCGTCACCGGCCTCGCGTGGGGAGGTATGTTCGTCGTCGCCAAGTCCGCGTACGGCCGTCTCGACCCGTTCCACCTGACCGCGGTGCGCTTCCTGTTCGCGGCGAGCATCTTCTGCGTGCTGCTGCTCCTCGTCGAGGGCAAGGGGGCGTTCCGCCTGGAGGGCCGGGCCGCCGGACTGTGGCTGCTGTCCACCGTCGGTTTCGCGGGCTTCAACTTCTGCACCTACGTCGGACTGGAGCACATCCCCGCGCAGAGCTCGGCGCTCATCATGGCGACGATGCCCCTGGTGACCGTGCTGGTGATGTGGGCACGCACCCGCAAGGCCCCGCCGGCCGTCACCCTCGGCCTGGTCGTGCTGGCCCTGCTGGGCGTGGCCATGGTCCTCGGCAACGGCAATCCCGTGCGGGTCCTGACGGGCGGACTGGGCTACGGCGGCCTGCTCACCCTGCTCGGCGTCGTCGGCTGGATGACGTACACCACCGGGTCGGCCGGTTACCCCGGCTGGTCGGCGCTGCGCTACACGACGCTGACCTGCTTACTCGGCACCGGCTCCATTCTTGTGATCACCCTCGTCGCCACCCTGGCGGGCTGGATCCCCGACCCGGGCCCCGTGCAGTACGTGCGGGTGTGGTGGCAGATCCTCTATGTGGTGATCGCCGCGACCTCCGTGGCCACGCTCACCTGGAACACCGCGTTCCGTAAGCTCGGACCCTCCAACGGCGTCCTGTTCATCAACCTCGTCCCCATCACGGCCTTCGTCATCCAGGCGTTCCGCGGTCACCGGCCCACCGTGTACGAGGGCATCGGCGTGGCCCTCGTCCTGGTGGCCCTGTTCGCCTCGAACGCCTACTCCCGGCGGCGTGCCGCCGCGGAGGCGGCCCGGCGCGGATCGGTGGCCGCGCCGGTCGCGGCCTCCTCCGGAGCGGGCACGGCCCGGGAAGCGGACGTGGTCCGTGTCCGGGCGGCCGGGCGGGGGCCGGACCGGCGGGAGACCTGATGCGGCGCCGTACCGGCCGGGACTGTACGCTGAAGATCCTTCTGTCCACCTACTCATGTCCGCTCGTGCCGTGCACCCGGGCTCTGTCCGGCCGGCGGCACTGCAGGCGGTCTTCATCAAGTGCAGGGCTGGTGACTTCCGACCATGGCTGACGGGCGTACGGACGGCCGCATTCTCCGAGGCAACCAGACGCGGCGCAACATTCTCCGGCGTGCGGTCGACATCGCCTCCGTCGAGGGACTGGAGGGCCTCTCCATCGGCCGGCTCGCGACCGACCTCGACATCAGCAAGAGCGGGGTCTTCGCACTCTTCGGCTCCAAGGAGGACCTGCAGCTCGCGACGGTCCGCGCGGCGGGCCGCATCTACACGGAGCGGGTCATCACCCCGGCCTTCGACGTACCGCCCGGTCTCGGCCGGGTGTGGAAGCTGTGCACGGCCTGGATCGTCTACTCCCGCGGTCGGACCTTCCCGGGAGGCTGTTTCTTCTACACCGTGGCCGCCGAGTTCGACGCCCGGCCCGGCCGGGTGCGCGAGGCCATCGCGGACGCGGGGCGCACCTGGAACGAGGTGGTGCGGCGCGCCATCGACGACGCCCGGCACGTGGGCGACGTCGTCGCGGAGGCGGACAGCGAGCAGCTCACGTTCGAGATCGTCTCTTTCCTGGAGACGTCCAACGGAGCCTCACTTCTCCACGACGACATGGACGTCTACGATCGCGCCGCCGCCGCGATCCACTCCCGGCTCACGGCGGTCGCCGTCGACCCCGCGGCCCTCGACGACCTCGTCGAGGCGGGCGACTGAGGGACTCACCGCGGCCCGGCCGGCTGCGCCGCGGCCAGATAGGACTGGAGGGCGATGGCGCGCTCGGAGTTGGCGATGAGCGTTTCGGTCAGACGCAGCAGGTCCTGGAACTCGGCCCGGCTGAGGTCGGCGAACTGCTGGTCGTTGACCTGCTGTTGCACGGGGGCGAGGGACTCCAGGAGGTCCAGTCCCTCGTCGGTCACCGAGATGTCGACGACGCGTGAGTCCGCGGCATTGCGCTGCTTGTGCAGCAGACCGCGGTTGGCGAGGTTCTTGACCTCGACGGTGACGAACGTGGCGCTGACGTTCAGGTGAGCCGCGAGGTGCTTGATCCGCACCGGACCGGTCTCCTGCATGTGCGCACAGGAGACGAGGACCGTGTACTGGGGAGGTGTGAGGCCCACGACGGCCGCATGCCCCGCACGGACCGTGTCATGGCGTGCGGCGAGCGCGAAAAGCCGTGACACGAGCAGGCGGAAATCCCTGTCCGACCCCCCGACCAGCAGTTCGGGACGGCTGACGGTCAGGGGGGCCTGACGTGGCGTCTGCGTCTTCGTCGGCGGGTGGTGTGCGGCACGGGGGCACATGACAGCAGCCTAACAGTGTCCGACTTATGTTCGGCACTTAGATGTTTCTGCCGGGATCCCTGGAGCGGGACGGCGTGTTCACCGTTCCGCGGAGAACGGGGTCAGCCGCTGCTGCGGGCGGCCCTGGGCCGCGGCCGCGAGCGCCACCACGATCTCACCGGCGTGCGGGGCGTCGGCGATGCGCACCTCGAAACTCTGGTGGTGGGAGCGGACGGTGGCGTCCGTGATGTGCTTGAGCGGGATGTCGAAGGGGGTGCCGCTGCCCGCGCGCTTCTCGACCGCGGGCAGCAGCACCGTCGCGCCCGCGGCCGCGCGGAAGTGGTTGCCGAAGGCCAGGGTGTGGATGAGGGCCGAACCGTGCTCGATCTCGCCGTCCAGACCGACGACGGCCGCCTTGCCGTACGCCTCGACCGGCGCGCCGAGTGCCTCGACGACCCGGCCCGCAAGAAGCTTGCCGAGGTCGGAGGCGTGGGCGTCGATGCCGGGCCGCAGATCCTCGACGAATCCCCGGCCCGCCCATGGGTTGTCGATCACGGCCGCGACGACGGCGACGCGCGCGGCGGGGACGACCGGCCGGCCGCCCTCGACGAGCAGTTCCTCGACCAGCGTCACGATCTTGCGGACGTTCATGAGTAGTCTCCTCGCAGGTCGTCGGCCCGTACGACGGGGTCGGTGGTGCGGTCGCCCGCCCGGGCGAAGGGGCGGGTGCCGGTGGAGGCACCGACGGCGACGAGGATCTCGTCCGGCCGGGGCGCGTCGGGAACACAGGTGGGCACGGTCTGGAAGTGGTCGCGGGTCGGGCCCGCGTCCTTGCGGCACAGCGGGATCACGAGCGGGATGCCGGCGTCCGCCCGGTCGTCGGCGAAGGCGATGACCTGGTCGCCCCCGAGGAACGTGCGGACCAGGCCGGCGAAGTAGGGCGTGTGCAGCAGGGCCGCGCCGTGTTCCAGTTCACCGCTGGTCCCGATCAGCGCTCCTTTGCCGAACGCCTCGATCCGGTCCGGGCCGCCGCACTGCGCCAGGACGCGGTCGGTGAGCAGCCTGGCGAGCCGGGCGGCGATCTCCCGTACCGGAGTGCGCAGGTCGTTGTCGGTGGGCAGACCGATCCACGGGTTGCGGATCACGGCGGCGGCCGTCACCCGCATCACGGGCTCGGGCAGTACCGCCCCGGCCTCGGTGAGCATCTCGTCGGCGCGGACGACGATCTTGCGGAGGCCCCACCGGTGGTCGGCCGACGCCGGGTCGGAGTGCCGCAGCGGGGCGGGTGCGGTGTCCGCGCGGTGCTCGCCGGTCATCGCGCCTCCGCAGGGGTACGGGCCGAGTGCCGGCGGGCCGTCCGCTTCGGCGCGGGAGTGTTGCGGCTCCTGGTCAGCCGCACGACGCCGGCGGTCACCACGCAGCTGATGCCGGGGAGATCGCCCACGGCGAGGGCTCCCAGGGCGTCGTCCGCCACCGAGCCCAGCGGCGCGTCGAGCACCACGAAGTCGGCGTCGCGGCCGACCTCCAGCCGGCCCGAGGACAGCTCGTAGACGTCCGCGACGTTGCCCGTGGCGGCGACCACGGCCTGGCGGGGAGTGAGCGGGCCGAGTGACGTCAGTTCCGCCATCTCGCGCAGCATGCCCAGGGGGATCACTCCGGTGCCGGTCGGCGTGTCGGTGGCGATCATGATGCGGTGGAACTGCTCGTGCTCGAGCGCCAGGGCCGCGATGTCGATGGCGGAGCGCAGGTTGCCCGCGTGCACGAGTTGCAGCGCGATGTCCTGCCCCTCGACGACCAGACGGCGGTTCTCCTCCGGGGTCAGGGCGGTGGGCCCCCCGTTGCAGTGCCCGGCGATCTGCGGTCGCGCGGCCAGCAGCGCCGTCAGGTCGATCTTGTCCTGGCTTCCGGCGATGCTGCCGCCGCCGGTGTGGAACATGACCTTGAGGCCGGCTTCCCTGGCGGCCCGGACCACGGGTGCGTAGGCGAGGGGCGACTCGAACGCGCCGAAACCCGCCTTGGCGAGCCAGACGCCGAGTTCCCGCATCTCCTTGAAGTCCTCAGCGGTCAGACCGGGTTCGAGGACGATCGACCCGGCGTGCACCCGCATGCCGCCGGGCCGGTAGTCGAGGTAGCAGCGGTTCGCGGCCAGGGCGAGCGCCTTCACCCCCGCCGGGTCGGTGGGCCGGCCGGGCACGTGCACCTCGCTGGCGGAGATGACCGATGTCGTCCCGCCGTGGACGTAGCTCTCCAGGAAGCCGACGGTGTTCTGCCGTGGTGTGTAGTCGCCGAAGGTGGAGTGGACGTGCGAATCGATGAAGCCGGGCAGCACGGTGGTTCCGGCGGCGTCGACGACGGTCTCGTGCGCGTCCGGGTCGATGTCCGCGGTGTCGCCGAGCCAGGTGATGACGCCGGATTCACACACCAGGGCGTCTCCCCGGAGGGGTGCTCCGTCGCGGGTGCCGGCGACCGAGTCGCCGATGTTGACGAGGGCGAGGCTCATGGAGATGTCTCCGTTCGAACGGTCGGGTGGCGTCGTCCGTGTTCAGAACCGGGTCTCCGGAAGAAGGCCGGGGTCGAGCAGGCCGCCGAACCTGCCGGCGTGGAACACCAGGGGTGTTCCGCCCCGGTGGGTGAGGTGATGGACCCGGCCGAAGAAGACGGTGTGGTCGCCGATGTCGAGCCGGCGCGCCACACTGCACTCCAGAGCGGCCAGGGCTCCGGGCACCACCGGCAGGCCCGTCGCCCCGCGGTGCACGTCGAGGCCGGTGAAGCGGTCTCCTCCGGGCTCGGCGAAGGTGTTCGCCACCGGTTGCTGCCGTGCGCCGAGGATGCTGACCGCATAGCGGCCGGCCTCCTCGACGGCCCGCGCCGTCCTGCTCGCGTCCCGGAGACTGACCAGTATCAGGGGCGGGTCGAGGGAGACGCAGGTCAGGGAGTTGACTGTGGCCCCGTGCGGCCCGTCGCGTGACTCGGTCATGACGATCGCGACGCCTGTGGGGAAAGAGCCCATCGCGCGGCGCAGTTCCCGTGCGCCGACGTCCTGCGGCCGGGCCGGGGTGGCCTCCGGTGTACCCATGCCGCTCACCTCACTCGGGAACCGCGGACGTGACGAGCCTCGTGTCGAGGTCGTACTCCGCGAGGAAGCCGTCGACCCGTCTGACGGCGGCGGCGTAGTCGTACTGCTGGTAGGCCCACATCTTGGTCAGGAACGGGGCACCGTTGTAGAACATCTCGTACTGCTGGTGACGGCCGGCGAACTCGGACCCGATCACGTCCCACGCCAGCCGCATGAGTTTGATGCGCTCCTCGGCCGGGACGCCGGGGGAGACCACGTACCTGTCGATGACGGGCCGCGTCAGGGGGCTGTGCATGTCCTCTATGCCGGAGGGGACCTGAAGCACGCCGCCGCCGCACAGGTCCCGGATCGTGTGGATGACCCGCGGGTAGAGGTCGGCCTGCCGGGAGACCTGGCCGTAGACGGCCGGACGGCTGGGCACGGCGAAACCGTCGGCGTCCACGACGGCGTCGTACTCGGCGGCGTGCAGACTCGCGGTCACGGACGCGGCGAGACCGGCCAGTTCGCCCAGCTTCTCCACCACGCCGGGGAACGTGTCGACGCGGTTCATCGACGCGATCCGGTGGGCGATGCCCAGCAGGAAGTCGAGTTTCACCGACAGCCGTGCCTGGGCCTGCCAGTTCGCCAGGACGTGCGCCCCGGTCTCCTGGAAGCTGCGGTGCAGGAGCCGCGGGTCGCGGTCGACGAACACCCGGTCCCAGGGCACGAAGACGTCCTCGAAGACGGCGAGGGCATCCGTCTCGTCGTACCGGCTGGTGAGCGGGTAGTCGTAGACGCTGGTCGCCCCGGGCGCGTAGGGGCGGCGTTCCAGCAGTTTCAGACCCTCGGTGGCCATCGGGACGGCGAAGCTGACCGCGAAGTCCTTGTCCTCGGGCTTGAGCGGCTTGATGCACGAGACGAAGAGTTCGTCGGCCACGGCGGCGGAGGTCGCCAGCATCGCGGAGCCGCGCACGGTCACGCCCGCGTCGTCGGAGGAGACCACGCCCACCTGGAGGAAGTCCTCGCCCCAGCCGCCGGCGAGGGTGTCGCGTGAGACCTGCGGCGGGATGATGGCGTAGGCGAGGAAGAGCGACTCGTCGAGCACCCGCCGGTAGAAGCGGGTGATGTTGTCACCGAAGGCGGTCGACTGCTCGTCGAAGATGCCGCGGTGGGCGGCCATGGCCGCGATCGTCGAGGGCACGTGGTCGGGGCTGCGGCCGACGAAGCCCTGCGTCAGACCGGCCCACTTAACGTGCGCCTCACGCCGGGCCCGCAGGTCCCGGGTGCTCCGCGGCGTCATGAAGGCCCGGTTGGCCTCGCGCCCGGTCTCCGGGGCGGTGTAGATCATCTCGTTCGCGGGATCCGCGGCGAAGTCGAACATCGTGGCGACCGTGTGGGCGATCGGAGCCGTCGCCGGGTGCCGGGTCACGTCTTTGACCCGCTCACCTCCGAAGAGGACGCAGCGTCCGTCGCTGAGGCCGGCCAAGTAGTCCGCACCGGTTCTCATGGCACCTCCGCGTGCTGAGTGAACTCGGCCGCTCGGCCGCCTCCGAGAGTAGAAGCGATGAAAATACTTACGCAAGAGATTTAGCGAAGTTACTTAGATGTTTCTCCCGGTGCGGAGACGGCGCGGGCCACCGCACCGGTCGGGTGACGCCGGGGGCGGCCGTGATCAGGCGGAGCCGGGCGCCGTGAGCGTCAGGCGGCCCGCGGGAAGTCCTTGCGTTTGATCTTGGCGCGGCGCCCGTCGGGATGGTGGAAGACGATTCCTTCGGCCAGGTGCCCCGGCGCGTAGCGGCTCTCGAGTCCGGCGAGGAAGTCCCTCAACCCGGTGTAGCTGCGCGGCACGTCCTGGTAGACCGGGACGTCGAGGTCGAACGGCACGCACAGGTGGTCGTCCAGCGCCAGCGGGTTGCCCTGGATGCGCGGGCCCAGAGCCTCGCAGGGGTGCTCACCGTCCGGCCAGCCGGAGACATCGGTGTTGCGGGCGGCGGCGAGGATCCACTTGTCGTCGGCCGCGTACTCGTCCGTGTCGACGTACCAGCCGTCGGTGATGCCCAGCTGTTTCTGCGCCCTGCCGGGGTTGCGGCGCTTTTCCACCCGCACCGGCAGGCCGGAGCGGACGGTGATCCGGATGTTCGTGCCGTCGAGCTTCTCGGTCGGAGTGCCCTCGCCCTCGAAGACCCATGCGCATCCGGCGCGGGGCCGGTCGACGACCCGGAAGCGGTCGTCCCGTTCGAACAGTGTGGGGATCTTCTCCATGACCCGCATACCCCTTCGGACCTGCCGGATGAGTTCTTCCGCGTCGATCACCCCGGCCGCCAGTCCACCCGCCAGAGCGCGCACCAGATCGGCGACCGACACCTCCGCCTCGACCGCCACGCGTTTGAGGGCTTTCTTCTCCTCGGCCGAGACCCACGCCACCAGCCGGGACCAGCCCTCCGGCGGGATCCAACGGGCCGGCGCCTGAGGGTCCTTGCGGGGACGTCCCCGCCCTTTTGCTTCGGGCATGACAGGAACTTAGGGAGAGATATATTGTTTTGTCAATTGGCATAACAGAAAAAGCGACCCGGGTGAGGGCATCACGCCGCCCGGCGGAACGGTCCCTCGGCAAAAGCGCGGCGGGCGGGGGACGACGCTGCTCCCGCCCGTGCGCGGACCGAATCACCCGCCGCGGGTGACCCGGCGGCCCACGGCGTCACGGGACCGTGGGACCGGTGCCCCGTCGCCGCGATCCCGACGGGCGGAGGCAGGCGTTCCGCCCGTGATCGGCAGCCGGGTCCGGCGGGGCGGCCCCGGCAGGCCGGCACCGGAACCTCTCGGGGACGGACGCCGGCTGCGCGGCCCTGTCCGTCTCCTCGGCCACGGCCCGGGCTCCACGAGCCCGGCCCTGCCCACCGCACGGTGCCGGGGCCGGCCCTCCTGCCGTGACGGACCTCGACACCAGGAAGGGGGAAGCCGATGTGCCGCTGGCTTGCCTACACGGGAACACCCGTCCTGCTCGACACGATCCTCTACCGCCCCGCGCACTCGCTGATCGACCAGAGTCTGCACGCCCGGATGGGCGTCGAGACGACCAACGGCGACGGGTTCGGGGTCGGCTGGTACACGCCGGGTCTCGACACTCCCGCGGTCGTCCGGGACACCGGACCCGCATGGAACAACCGCAACCTCCGGGAGATAGCCGATCATGTGCGCTCTCCCCTCTTCTTCGCCCACATACGGGCCACCACCGGCACGGCCGTCCAGCAGACGAACTGCCATCCCTTCCGCATCGGCCGGTGGCTGTGGATGCACAACGGGGCGATCGCCGGCTTCCACGAGATGCGGCGGGACCTGGCCCTGGCCGTCGATCCACGTCTCTTCCCGGACATCGAGGGATCGACGGACTCGGAGATGATGTTCTTCCTGGCCTTCACCCTCGGCCTGGAACAGGATCCCCCGGGTGCCGTCGGACGGATGGCGGGCCTCGTGGAAGAGACCGGTCACCGCCACGGTGTGGAATTCCCGCTGCAGATGACCGTCGCCGTGACCGACGGGCAGAGCCTGTGGGCCTTCCGCTACTCCAGCCAGGGCATGTCCCGCACGCTCTACTACAGCACGAGGGTCGAGACACTTCGGGCGCTTCATCCCGACACGGCGTTCCTGCGGGACGTGTCCGACGAGACCCGGCTCGTCGTCTCCGAGCCCTTGGGGGACCTTCCTGGCGCCTGGAACGAAGTTCCCGAGGGCAGTTGCGGCGTGGTGCAGCCGGGGGCGGACGAACTGCTGCCCTTCGCCCCTCGAGCTCCCTGACGCCGTTCGTTCCGGCGGTCCCGGTCGAGCCCTTGCACCGGGGAGCGGACAGGCGGTCCTCGGCGTGCCGCCGCCGGTGCCGGGCCGGGAGCGGACCACAAGAGCGCCGCCGTCCGGCCGTCCCGGTGCCGTCCGGGCCGACCGGTGCCGGTCGCCGTGAAGGGGCCGGTGCCCGCGGAGAACCCGGCCGGACACCGGGCCGCCCACTCGGCCGTGCCCCGCGAACCCGTCGGCTCCCCCCCGGGGCCGACGGCGCTCTCACCGGTGGCAACGGTCACCCGCGGATCATGCGACGAGGCGACAAGCGCCCTGCCTTGGTGGCGCGCCGGCCGGAGCCCCGCCGCCGGCAGCCGTAAGGACTCTCTCGACGCCGGCGGGGGCGGCTTCCGGGGCCGGCCTTCCCGCAGCCCCGGCGGAGCCGGTCAGCGGACCCGGATGAAGACCACGTCGTAACCGCTGTTCGTGGCACGGGACCTGACGTACACACCGTCGCCGTTGCCGTTGGGGTTGCCCGTGTTGCCCTCGACGGTGGTGAAGGACGATCCGGACACCGTCCGCACGATGCCTATGTGCTCGTTGCCGCCGGTGAAGTCGCTCCCGCCGTCCCAGTCGAAGGCCACGATGTCACCCGGCTGCGGGCTGGTCGTCACCGACAGGTGGTAGTTGCCGGCCCGTGCCTGCCTGACCCATCCCGAGACGTAGGAGTTGCGGTAGGAGGTGGCCCCGGTCTGCTGGGCCACCCAGCTCACGAAGGTCGCGCACCAGGCGTAGTCGCTGGTGGACAGCGAAAGACCCACGGCCGAGCCGTAGCTGTTCGCGCGGGCGCTGCCCTCGGCCGTGCCGACCTCGGCCTCGGCCACGCCGAGGATGTTGGCGTAGCCGCCGCCGGGCGGGGTCGACGACGGAGGGGTGACCGCGCCGTACAGTGCGGCCTTGGTGTTCGGGCCCACCTTGCCGTCGACCGACAGGCCCTTCTCGGCCTGGAAGTCCCGGACGGCGCTGTCGGTGAGAGGCCCGAAGTCCCCGTCGACCGCGAGATCGGCACCGTGGTGGTTGAGCAGGCTCTGCAACTCGGTGACGCAGCCGCTGCGCTGCCCCTGCACGATCTCGCTCGGGCAGGAGGCGGAGTTCAGGTTGACCGGGGCGGGCGCGCCGTCGCCTCCGCCACCGCCGATGTTCGAGTACAGCGCGGCCTTGGTGTTCGGACCCACCTCGCCGTCGGCGGTGAGGCCGCTCGCGGACTGGAACGCCTTCACGGCCGTCAGGGTCAGAGGGCCGAAGCTGCCGTCGACGTCGAGGCTCTGGCCCTTGCCGTTCAGCAGAGCCTGCAGCGTGGCGACGCAACCGCCGCTCTGTCCCTCCACGATGTTCGCGGGGCAGGACGCCGACCTCAGGTCCAGGCTCGTCGACGGTGACTCGTCGGTGTCGTAGAGCGCCCGCTTGGTGTCCGTGCCGACCTGGCCGTCCACGGTGAGGCCGTGGGAGGACTGGAAGCTGCGGACGGCGCTCGCCGTCCCGGCGCCGAAGTCGCCGTCCACGTCGACCGCGTAGCCGTGGTGGATGAGCAGCCGCTGGAGTTCGGTGACACAGCCGCCCTTGTCACCCTGGACGATGTTCGCGGGGCACGAGGAGGAGTTCAGGTTGACGGGGGCGGGCGCCGAGCCGCCGGTGGCGTACAGCTTGCTCTTGGTCGCGGGGCCCACCCGCCCGTCCACGGCGATCGCGGTGGCGGCCTGGTACTCACGGACCGCGTAGAGCGTGCTCGGCCCGAACTGACCGTCCACCACCAGACCGGCGCCGTGCGCGTTGAGCAGGTTCTGCAACTCCGTGACGCAGCCGCTCACCTGGCCCTGCACGATCTCGGCGGGGCAGGAGGCCGAGGTCAGCCTGATCGCGACCGGCGCCGCCGCCGCTGCCGGACCGGCACCGAGGACGATGCCCGCCGAGACCATCGCCGCGGTGGCGGCGAACGTCCCGAGACGGATCTGCCACCCCGGCCGGGTGCGGTGCGCGGTCCGGTGCGGTGAGCGTGCGTCTTCGGCGGGAACGAGGAACGTGAGTCTTTCCATACGGCGGGGTTCTCCTTCGGTTGAGGAAGATCGTCTGACACGTCGTCGCCAGCTCGCCGCCGTACTGTCACCGCCGTACTGTCACCGCCTGACTTGTCGCTGTGTGACGGTCGGCCGTGTGGCGGGTCGTCGTGCGTGTCCGGCGCGGTGGCGAAGCCGGTCCGGGCAGGTGGTGGGAACACGCGCCCGCGGCCCGTCCACGCAGGGCGGGGACGGGCCGCGGGCGGTCACTCACCGGTCGGGCGTACGGGACCGGTCAGGCCGCGAAGCGCTTGAACGCCGCCCGGGTGCCCGCACCGGCGATGCCGTCGATCGCGCCCGTGTAGCCGTAGTCGGCCGCCAGCAGACGCTGCAGCGCCTTGATGGTGTTGGTGCCGGGGTCCCCGTCGATGGCGCCCGTGTAGCCCCAGTACGTCGCGAGGCAGCGCTGGAAGGCCTTCCAGCTGTTGGTGCCCAGCTGACCGTCGATCGAATCGGTGTATCCCCAGTAATCCGCGAGGAACTGCTGCACGTTCTTGGCCTCGGCCGTGGTCAGGCCGAAGTTCTGCGTCGTGGCCGCGACGGCGGGCTGCGCGGCCACCACCGTCTGCGCGGAGGCCGCGGTCGCCGCGAAGCTGGTACCCGCGGTCGCCACACTGCCGGCAGCGAGTGCGGCCACGGCGACGAGTCCGGCGACGGTCCTGCCCAGAGCGTTCGATCGCATGCGTTCCTCTTTCTGTCGTGGGTCGGCACCTGTCCCGCTCGGCGGGCAGGGCGGGTCCCACCGTGCACGACGCCCCGGTGCGGCGGCCACCGCTGTGGCACAGGTGACGGACCTACGGGACGACGAACCCGCTGACCTGCGATGACGGTGCTCGCAGGGACGGTCGCGCGGGACGCCTGTGACAGACACGGCGGCCTCATGCACAATGCCCAGCAGCGGAGGGGCCCGCTGTTGACGCTGATGACCGCACTGGGGGGAACAATGCCGCGCTCCAAGGCACTGCCCACTGAACTCGAAACAAGCGAGAGGCAGTTGGTAACACGGTTACACCAGATGAAGGACCGGGGCGAGTTGACGATGCGGCACCTCGCGGCCAAGACCGGCTACAGCGCCAAGTCGTGGGAGCGCTACCTGGGAGGTACGACACTGCCGCCCCGGGAGGCGGTCGAAGCACTGGCCCGGCTCACCGGAGACGACCCCGTCCCCCTGTTCGCGCTGCACGAGATCGCCACCGACGCCCGGAACGGCCGCCGCGCCAGAACCGGTGCACAACCGCCGGAGCGGACGCCTGAAGCGGAGCCGGAGGACGGGCGGGAACAGCCGGCAAGCCTGACGGGGCCGGCGGCGCCGCACTCCGGGCCGCGGACCCCACCGATCGTGCTCACGGCACCGGCCGCCACCGGACCGGCCCCCGGCCGCTTTCCCCGCATCGCGCTCACGGCAGGTGTCGCGGCCCTCGCCGTGGCCCTCCTGGCGGTGCTGCTGCTCATGCTGCGGCTCGGCGAGGACGTCCCCCCGGCGGCCGCCGCCGCCCAGCCACGTACCACCGCGGCCTCGACGCCACCCTCCTACACCTGCCGCATCGCCCGCAGCGACGGCCGCTGGTCGGCAGGCATCAACAACGGCCGGAACACCGAGATCTACTACGGTGCCACAGGCGCCGACGTCGCCGAGGCGCAGTGCCTGCTGCGCCGGGCGGGCATCTCACCCGGCGGGATCGACGGCATGTTCGGCCCGCTGACACTGCGGGCGGTCAAAACGTTCCAGCAGCGGGCGGGCCTGGTCGTCGACGGCATGCTGGGGCCGCGCTCCTGGAAGGCGTTGCGTGGATGACACGGAGCACACCCTCGCCGTCGGCCGCCCGGCTGGCCGTCGTGCTCCGGCAGCAGAAGCAGCTCACCGGCCTGAGCCTGGCACAGCTCGCGCACGCGACCACCTTCAGCAAGTCGTCCTGGGAGCGTTATCTCAACGGCAAGTCCCTGCCGCCCCGCAGCGCGGTGGAAGAGCTGTGCCGTCTCGCCGGCGAATCCGCCCGCCACCCGCTGGCACTCCTGGACATCGCCCGTACGGAGCATACGGAGCAGACGGACCGGATAGACCGGACGGACGCACCGGCCCCGGCCTCCACCACCGCCCCGCCCGCCACCGCCCCAAGTGACCTCAGCTCAAGTGGCGCCAGCTCAAGTGACGTCGGCCGTGATCGCACCGGACCGGCCGGGCACCGCTACGCAACCGTCCTCACCGCGCTCGCGTCGGCCTGTGCCGTGGCCCTGGCAGTGCTCGTCCTGGTCCGTCTTCCCCCGTCGCCACGCGAGGAGCCGTCACCGTCCCCCACACACCCGCCGGCCACCGGGGTGCTCTGCCGGCACACCGCCTGCCAGAACCAGGACCCGATCACGATGCAATGCGCTGCCGACCCGTTGACCCTCGCCGAGCACCGGACCGCCACGGGCGCGTGGGTCCAGATCCGCTACAGCGAGGAATGCGGGACGAGCTGGGCGCGGATGTGGGGTGCGGTCGTGGACGACAGCGTCGAGATCCGGGCGGTCGGCCGGACGGGCTCCCTCCACGGCGCCCGGGTCACCAGCCGCGACGAGGCGGACACCTACGTCCACACCCTCATGAGCGTGGTCAGCCCCGGGATGTCCCTGCAAGCCTGCTTCAGCCCCGCGGCGGGTGGCGGAAAAGAGTGCTTCAGGACCACCACGGACCGGACCGGGCACGCCTCTTGAGACCTGCGGCGGTCTCGTGCCCGCGTACCGGTCGCGGGCCGGCAGTGCGACGGACCGCGCCTCGACGCCGGCGAAGCGTCCGTCGCGCCACCGTACCGGCGGCGTCCCGGCCGGCGAGCGTGCCGTCCTGCCTTCCGGCGGCATCCGCCGAGCGGGAGCCGGGCCCCGCCGCCTGCGTCATGGCCACGACCAGCCGACTCGTGTCCGTGCCCGGCCCCGCCTCCGCACCCACCGGGGAGGGGGTCAGATGATCGGTTCCTGTCCGACCCTCGCCGCCAGCCCCGCCAGCGTCACCCCGTGCAGCGCGTGTGTCGCGCCACCCGCGAGTGCCTGCGCGGCCGCGGCCCTGCGGCGGCCGTCCACGTCGGTCCTGCTGGTGGCCGGGGACGCCGTGAGGTCGGCGGCGCCGCGCAGCCCGCTTTCCAGATCGAGCGCCGCGAGCAGCACCTGCGCCGCCTCGTTCTTGCTGACGGCGGCCAGGTCGGCGGGCGCCGTGCCGGTCTCCACGTAACCGGCACCGAGGGTCCGCATCAGCGCGGTCACCGTGTGCAGACGGCTCACGAGTTCGGCGACCCGCTGCCGCACGGAGGAGTGGCCCAGCAGCGGACCGGCCCCGCGCGGCGCGTTGACCCGGGTGTACGTCTCCGCCACCACCGACCATGCCGCCGCGTTGCTCATGAGGGCCAGGAAGAACCACTCCAGGGCCATCGCCGACTGGAGCTGGCCGCCCGCGTCGGCCACGCCGCCGAGCAGGGCCTCGGCCGGAACGTGCACGTCGGTGAAGGTGACCGTGCCCGTCCCGAGCAGTTCGAGCCCCAGACCCATCGAAGTCTGGGTCACCTCGATACCGGGGGTGTTCCGGGGGACCAGGAACAGCCCCGTGGTCGGGCCGTCCTCGCCGATGCCGGCGGAGACCGCGATGTGGTCGGCGATCACGGCGTTGCTGATGTTCCGCTTGTCCGCGTTGATCACGTAGCCGTCGCCCACCGGCCGCGCCGTGGAGGACAGTCCGGTGAGGGAGGACGCGTTGGCCGTCTCGGACAGTGCCGCGGAGACCACCGCGGAGCCGCGCGCGAACTCCGGGAGCAGGGCCTGCTGCCGCGGGGTGCCGTGCAGGCGGAGGACGGTGGGCAGCACGTCGCTCTGGAGCCACAGCGGCAGGTCGAGCAGCCAGTGACGGCCCAACTCCTCCGCGACGACGAGGCTGAAGCGCCGCCACTCGGGGCCGGCCGCCTCGGCCGGGGCGAGCAGGCCCGCCGCACCGGCGTCCTCCCAGAACTGCCGGATCACGGGCGGGTGCGAGAGCTGCCGGCTGCCGGCCGCCGTCTCGGCGAACTTCCCCAGCAGGGAGCGGACATCCTGCCGAGAGGGCACGGTCATGGCTTCGGCGGTCATCGTGCCTCCTCCTGCTTCCGGCGTGTGGCGGCGGCGCCGTCGGCGGTGCGCGGTCGAGGGGATAATCCGGATATCGTCGTGAAACCGGTCATTCGCTGTGCGGCCGTCATGGGAGCTCCGTCGTGGTCAGTGGTGGAGAGACGCGGAGAACTGCAGCGTGATACGGGGAATTCCGGGGCGCCGGAGAGGTCGGAAAGGCGAGGAGGGGCCGGGAGCGGTACGGCAGAAGGCGGGTGCCGGCAGTACCGGGCCCGTCGGCCGCGGTGGGCCGCCCCGGTATCTCCGCTGCCTCAGGCCGTACGGGCGGGCGCCCGGAGGAACAGGCCACCCCGCCGATTTCGCGTCAGTGCCCTCGGGAAGTGCTGGAAGTGCCGGAAGTACTGGTTCGGATATGCGGTGACCTCTCGGATTGCCCGGATTCCCGGTATCCCGTGCTCGGGCGTCGGTGGATCTGCGTTTCTGCAGGTACTACACCATGTCCGCCTTCCGCGACTCGATTCGGGAATCCGCCAGTTCTTCCGGCCGTTCTTTGTCGGCAGACGGACTGTCGCGGGCCACCGCGCACCGGCGTCCCTCCCACCCGCGCCCGGGAACCACGGCTCGCAGCGTCCCCGGACGGAACTCTTCACCGTGCTGACCGACGCGCCGGGCTGCCGCCTCGACCAGTGCCTGGACGGTGCCGGGCGCGGCAGCCGGTCACGCTTGACGACCGTCGCCGCGCCCGAGCGCCGCGCGAGCACCGGCGCACTCGGAAGTGCCCGCGACCCCGCCGCCCGGCACCGGCCCTCGCGCGGTGCCGGGCGTCTTCACGCGGGGTCGACCCGTGTGCGGTCGTCGCCCGAGGCCAAGGTGCAGACGTCCACGTCCATGATGTCGGCGAGAGCGAGCAGCCCTTTCATCTGCGACTTGTACTCGTCGCCGTCACAGATCCGCTGATACACGCCCGGGCTCTCCCACCACCCCACATGGCTGAACTGCCGGGGACGGGAGACGGATCGGAGTAAATAGCAGTCCACGAAACCCTCCTGGGCCCGCATGTACGTCTCGTGCTCGGCGAAGAGCCGGTCGAATTCGGCCTGATCACCCGTCACGGTGAACCTGGTCAGGACCGCGATCCGCCCGGTCACACCGTCCGCACTCACCCGCATGGCAGCCTCCGTCGTGTCGTAGACACGTCATCCTCCCCCGGAGCGACGCGCCCGCAAACACGCTCCGCGTCCGCACGACCCGGCAGGGGCGGGCCGCTTTCGCATCACGGCGTCGACCCGCTTGCGCACTTCCGCGTCGGTTCGGAGGCGCGGAATACGGAAACACTCACGAAGAAGCCACTTTCAACAGGCCGCGCAGCCGCTCGCGGTCGAACTCGTTGTCGTCGGTGCGCAGCGCGGTGACGATGGAACGCAGCTCGGCCAGCAGGTCACGCCCCGGCGCGATACCGAGGAAGTCCTTGGTCGCGGGCGGTCCCCACTGCGCCAGCCCGGATGCGGTCAGGGGTGCCCAGCCCGGTTCCAGGGTGGAGTCGAACATGTCGCCGTCGGCGTAGTGCTCCACCATGAAGCCGTCGGGGTCGCGCCAGTAGTCGAAGAGCTGGCTGCCCTGGATGTGGCGGCCGATGCCCCAGGAACGGAAGTAGCCCTTGTCCATCAGGTGCTGGCCCCCGGCAGCCAGGGCGTCCAGGTCGGCCACCTCGTAGGCCGAGTGCATGTAGCGGTTGGACGGCCCCAGAGCCAGGGCCAGGGTGTGGTGGTCGGCCGGGGTGCTGCCGCGGTCGCAGCGGACGAAACTCATGGTGGGCCCCCGGTCGCGCTGCCCCGCGTAGTAGAGGAAGTCACTGACGATCAGGCCGAGGTTCTCGAGATACCAGTCGAGGGTGCGCCGGTAGGCCGTCGTCCGCAGGACGACATGTCCCAGTCGCCGTATGCCCGCGGCCTCCCGCAGCGGCCTCTGGGTCTGGTTGGACCTCTTGAGGTCGTCGCCGAAGTTGAATGTGTGGGGGTGCTGTCCGGGCAGCGCGGGCAGTTCGTGCGTGTCGGCGACCACACGCACCCTCAGACCACCCGGATCCGCCAGGTCGACCGTGGAACCTCCCAGCCTCTCCGGCAGCCTGCGCACCTGTGTGCCGTTGGCGTCCGCCAGCCGCGGCAGGTCGCCGGCGCCCGCGGCGTGGAAGGCGAGCCCGTGGAACCGGGACCGGGGCCCCTTGTGGACGATCACGCAGGGCGCCCCCGCCCGGCTGCCGCGCAGGTGCAGTTCGTGGTCGTCCCGATAGGACGTGAGGAACCCGAAGGCCGCGGCAAAGGCCTCCGCACGGGGCAGGTCGGGCTTGGAGAACTCCAGCCAGGCGATGTCGTGTGCCTTGATCACCGGGTTCGCGGCGCGGCCCGGGTGTTCTCCTGGGAGCGCCCCCTGTCCGGAGTGCAGGTCGTTGTGCGTGCCCTGGTGGCCTGCGTGCGACGCGAGGCCTGTACCTGGGTGAGCAGCCATGGTCACCACTTTCTGAAGAGATCCTCGGTCCTGAGGGTGACGTCAGTCAGTGGAAGCAACGAAGAACACGGCGGACGGGTTCAACGGGAATCTACCCCGGCAGGGAGAAACGGGGCGAGCAGGCACCCGGTGCCGGACAGCCCCGGTGCCGCCGCTCAGGAGACCAGTTGCTCGCTCAGCTCCCACAGCCGTCGCGCGTCGTCAGGATCGAGCATGGCCGAGTTGGCGTCGGAGGGGATGCTGTCCGCGGTCAACGGGCGCTGCTCGTCGTCGAGTACGGCGACGTCGCTGTCTTTGAGATAGACCCCGCCCAGGCCGTCCAGCAGCGGGCCGGCGGCGCCGAAGACGAGGGTCGCGGCTCCCTGCCCGATCGTCTTCTTGCCGGCCTCGGGGTCGATGACGGTGACACCGTCGTCGTCGACCAGCCCCTGGGCGCGGTACGACGCGGCCTGCTCCGGCGTGAACGGGCCCGCCCCGATGACCACCCCGGGGTGGGCGGCGAAGGCCCGGACACCCTGATCGGCGTACCTCCGGTCCAGTTCGACGGTGAACAGGACGTTGGCCCGCTTGGCCTGACCGTACGCCGTGACGGGGTCGTACCCGGTCGCGAAGTCCAGGTCGTCCCACCGGATCTCACCGAAGCGCGCCGCGCCCGAGGTCACCGTGACCACCCGCGCGCCCTCCGCCGCCCGCAACGCCGGCAGAAGTGCCCGGGTGAGCTGGAAGTGGCCGAGGTGCGAGGTCGAGAACTGCAACTCGTGACCTCGCGCGTCACGCACCGGCTCGGGTGAGAACAGCACGGCGGCGTTGTTGACCAGGACGTGCAGCGACCGCCCGGTGGCGAGCCAGCGCCGCGCGAAGGCGTCGACCGAACCGGGGTCGGTGAGGTCGAGCGGCTCGACACGTACCCCGGTGATCCCGTCCAGCGCCGCGGTCGCCCGCTCGGGGTCGCGCGCCGCGACGGTCACGGTGGCGCCGGCGGCGCGGAGCGTGCGGGTGACTTCACGGCCGAGCCGGCCGTGACCGCCGGTGACCACCACCTCCCGCCCGGTCAGATCGAGGCCGTCGAGGACGTCGGCGGCGGTGGAGAAGGCGGTGAACGGGGTGCCCAGAGGGGTCTGCGGTGCTGTCATGCCTCCAGTCTCGGCCGCAGCTGCCGGACGCTGAATGATTGCGCGTCCGCATTTTCTGCGCGAGAGTACGAGAGTGTCTGATCCGGCCGTCATCGATGTGCTGTCCGACGTCTTCGACCTGGTGGAGGTCCAGGGGATGATGACGGGCGGCTTCGCGGTGCGCGGACCGTGGGCGTCCTCAGGCACGGTCTCCCGACCGCTCAAGCTGATCGCGCTGGTCGCCGGATCGGCCACGGCCGCCGCGGACGGACCGGGCGGCCCGGACGGTCCCGTCGAGCTTGCCCCCGGCGATGTGGTGCTGCTCAACCACCGCACCCGGCTCGACGTGCGCGGCGGCCACGGCGACGGCGCACCGGTGACGCTGGTACCCGAAGCCGGCTTCGACGCCATGGCGCTGGCCGCGGCGGACCTGGCCACCGACGACGTCCTCGTCGGCGGGTGGATCCAGGTGAGCCCCGCGGGCCTCGCGCTGCTGAGTGCGGCGCTGCCCGGCCTGGTGCACGTGCGGGCGGCGACCTCGGCCGCCTCCCGCCTGGGCGGCATCGTCGAGCGGCTCTTCGACGAAGCGTCGAGCGGGCGGCTGGGTTCGGCGTTCGCCATCCGTCAGAACGGGCAGCTTCTCCTGCTCGAGGTGCTGCGCGCGTACCTGGAGCAGGAAGAGACACCGGTCGGGTGGCTCCGCCTGCTCGCCGACGAACCTCTCCGCCCGGCGCTGCGGCTGATCCACGAACAGCCCGGACACCCCTGGGGGCTCCTCGAGCTGGCCCGCGCCGCCGGCATGTCACGCACCAGCTTCGCCGAGCGCTTCCGCGCGATCGCCGGGACACCGCCACTGACCTACGTGTCGCACTGGCGGATGCTGCTCGCCCAGCGCGCCCTGCGCGACCCCGACGTCCGGGTCGGCTCCCTCGCCGCCGAGCTCGGCTACGGCTCGGAGAGCGCCTTCAGCACCGCGTTCAAACGCACGGTCGGGGAGTCCCCTCTGCACTACCGCCGACGGCTCCGCACCACGGTCCAGGCCGCTGCCCACCGGTCCTGAACCGCCGGATCACGTGCCGGGGCCGCTCGGGCGATACGTGCCCTAGTGCCGCGGCAGGCAATGTCCGCCCCGTCGCGACGCCCGGCACGCTCCCCCAAGCTCTTCGAGCAGGGGGGACCCCCAGAGAGCACGCACCGGACGCCGCTCCTTCACGGGCAAACAGTGCCTGCCGCGGCACTAGGCACGGCGGGTCACACCGCCCGCCGGATCGCCAGCCCGCTCGGCCCGGCCGGCATCTCCGCCACCCGAGACCTCCGTCCGGGCCGCTGCACCACGGACACCGGCCACATCCGAAGGCCGGCCCCGGCGTCCTGCCGGCCGGAACGACACCCACGCGATGAAGCCCTGCCCGTCGTCCGGGCCGATGCCTGCGGCATCAAGGCGTACGCGGGATCCGCCCCCGTCAGCCGTGCATCCGGGAAGAAGCGCCGTGCCGGACGCCGCGTGAGCACGTCGGCTTCCCTCCCTCGCCGGCTCCAGAGGCTTGGCGGTTCGGCATCGTGAGACGTCCCGGCGGGCGGACAGCCCTCCCCGTGTGATCGGTGACGACGGCATCGCATCCATCGTCACGACGGCCTTGGCCTGATCAGAGGTCGATGACGACCTTGCCGTGCACGTGCCGGCCGGCCTGGAGTTCGACCGCGCGGCGGATCTGCCCGACCGGGAAGGCCGCCGCGACAGGCACCCGGAGCCGGCCCGCCGCGACCAGACGGGCGATCTCTTCCAGGGCGCCGGGAGCGGCGTTCGCGCCGTTGGCCGCCGGTACGCCGTCGACCTGTGCGGCGATGGTGCAGATGCGGCCGTCCGGGACCCCGAGTTCCCTCGCGGCGTGCACCGTCTCCGTCCCGTGCAGGTCGACGGCGGCGGTGACACCGCCGGGGGCGAGGGCTCGGACCCGGTCGGCCAGGCCGTCGCCGTAGACGACCGGCTCGGCCCCGAGGCCGCGCAGGAAATCGGACGATGCCGCCGATCCCGTCCCGATCACGCGTGCTCCCGCGATCCGGGCCAGTTGGACGACGAACACCCCGACCCCGCCCGCCGCGCCGCCGACCAGCACCGTGTCGTCCGGGCCGGGGCCGACCACGGCGAGGGCGGCGGACGCGGTGCGGCCGGCGATCGCGAGGGTGGCGGCGGTGCGGTCGTCGACACCGTCGGGGGTGTGGTGGGCCTCGTTCGCCGCGATCCCCCCGGCCGGGTCGATCACCACGAAGTCGGCGACCGCGCGGGACAGGGCGCCCCCGAACACCCGGTCGCCAGGTGCGAAACCGGTCACCCCGTCACCGACCTGGTCGACCACTCCCGCGTAGTCGGTCCCGAATCCGGCCGGGAGGCCCAGGCCGAACCGGGCGGCGGTGTCCGCGTCGGCGGTCATGATCCAGTCCATCGGGTTCAGGCCGGCCGCGGTGACCCGCACCCGGACCTGTCCCGGGCCGGCCTGCGGAGCGGGAATCTCGCGGACGTCCAGGACTTCGGGGCCGCCGAACGAATCGAGCCGGACCGCCCTGCTCCTGCCCGCCGGCGGGGGATCGCTCTGTGCCTGCATGTGTGCCTGTCTCCTTGAGGCCGGGGGAACACATGTAAACGGACTATGCTCCGTTTACATGGATGACCGTAGCACAAACGGAGCGCGATCCGTTTCGATGGGGGCGGAGACACGCGCGCCGCGGGCGGACGCCACCCGTAACCGTGACCACCTGCTCGCGGTGGCGACCCGCGTGTTCGTGTCGGCCGACACCGAGCCGTCGATGCGCGGGATCGCCCGTGAGGCCGGGGTGGGCATCGCCACGCTCTACCGGCACTTCCCGACCCGTGAGTCGCTGGTCGACGCGGTCTACCGGGACCAGGTCGCGCGGCTGACGGCCGGCGCCCGCGAACTGCTCGGCCGCCTGCCCCCGGCCGCGGCGATGCGGCACTGGATGGACCTGTTCGGGGACTGGATCGCGACGAAGAACGGCATGCTCGACACGCTGCTCGCGATGATCGAGTCGGGTGAGATCGCCCATGCGCGGACCCGGACCGAGCTGCTGGCGGCCGTCACCACGATTCTCGACGCGGGCCGCGCGGCGGGCGACCTCCGCTCCGACGTCAGTGCCGAAGACATCGCCGCCGCCCTCATCGGCATCTTCACCGTGGCTCCCCGGCCCGGACACGAGGCCAAGGCCGGCCGCCTGCTGGACCTCCTGATGGACGGCCTCCGGCCCCCCGCCCGCCCGGCCGGCCCCGTCGGCCACGGCTCTCCCTGATCACCGCGGCCGGACAGTTCGTGACCACCGGCCGACGGCGCACCTCCGCCCGGCCCGGCCCCGGGCCCTGGACCGGGCGGAGGAGACCGAGCCACGGCGACGCCACCGCAACACCCGGCTGTGCGGCATCCCGGAGCGGACACCGAGCTCTGCGACGGCCTCCGGGGTCGACCCGCCCGTCTCGAACTCCCCGCGTGCAGCATCCCACCAGCGAGGAGGCAAACCCGGGTGCGGCCGGGTATCAGGCAGGGGCCGGCCCCCGAACCGGCGGTGACGGCCGGCCGGAACCATCCATGGGGGAGTGCGCCGGGGACCGCGGAGCACTCGTCACCGCAGGCGAGGCACCGGCTGCCGGGCACGCCGGCGACCCCGACCGGGACGTCGGACGCATGTCGCTCCTGCCGTGGTGTCAGTTGAGGTGATCGGCGACAAGGGCGGCGAACTCGTCGGGTGTGGCGAGGCGGACACCGAGGTCTTCGGCCTTGGCCCGCTTGGACCCGGCGCCGTCACCGGCGACGACGAGGGAGGTCTTCCTGGACACGCTGGAGGACGAGCGGCCGCCCGCCCGTTCGATGAGCTCGTTCATCTCGTTGCGGCTGAGCTGTCCCAGGGGCCCGGTCATCGCGCCGGTGACCACGACGGTCATCCCGGCGAGCGGGCCCGCGGCCGGGGCGGGGACTGCCGTCGTGTCCTCGGCACCGGTCGCCGCGGCGGCGGGCACGAACGTGGCGCCGGGTTCGGCCATGTTGACCCCGGCGGCGGCCAGTTTGTCGATGAGCGGGGCGAGTTCGGTGAGTTCGGCAACGATGGAAGGGGCCTTCTCGGTGCCGATGCCCTCGACCTGCCGCATCGCTTCCGCGTCCGCGGCGCGGACGGTGTCCATGGCGGCGAAATGGCGGGCGATACGGCGGGACATGGAACGGCCGGTGCCGCGGACGCCGAGCGCGCACAGCACCCGTGACAGCGGCCGGCCCTTGGCCGCGGTGATCGCGGCGAGGAGGTTGTCGGTGCTGGTCTCACCCATCCGCTCCAGGCCGAGGAGCTGCTCGCGGGTGAGGGTGAACAGGTCGGCGAGATCGGTGACGAGGCCGGCGTCGACGAGCTGGACGACGCGGGTCGTGCCGAGGCCTTCGATGTCGAGCTGGTCGCGGCCGGCCGCGTAGGAGAGAGAGGCGACCAGATGGCAGTTGCGGCCCTGTGCGCACCGCCAGCGTTCTTCGCTCCTGTCGATGTCCGATCCGCAGCGCGGGCAGGTCTCCGGGAAGGCGACGGGCTGTTCGTCGCCGGTGCGCAGATGGGCGACCGGGGCCTGGACGCGGGGGATGACGTCGCCGGCGCGGTGGACCATGACGCGGTCGCCCAGACGCAGGTCCCGGCGGGTGATGTCGGCCGGGTTGTGCAGGGTGGCGTACGTGATGACGGCGCCGTCGATCTCGACGGGTTCCAGGACGGCACGCGGGGCGATGACGCCGGTACGGCCGACGTTCCACTCCACCTCGAGGAGCCGGCTGATCTTCTCGACGGCCGGGAGCTTGTAGGCGATCGCCCATCTGGGTGCGCGTGAGCCCGATCCCGCCGCCCGCTGGTCGGCGGCCAGGTCGGCCTTGACGACGATCCCGTCGATCCCGAACGGCAGCTCGGCCCGCAGAGCGGCGATCTCCCGCACCCGGGCCATCACCTGCTCGACGGTACCGGCGGTGATGCCGGGCACCGCGGTGGTGGCGGTCGTGTTCACCCCGAACGCGGCGGCCTGCGCCATCAGCTCGCTGTGCGCGAGGTCGCCCAGCCGTGCGGCGAGCGCCGCCCCGGTATCGGGCAGAGGCAGCAGACCGTAGCCGAAGAACGTCATCGGCACCGTGTAGGCGCGTTCCTTGGCGCGCAGGGTGCCCGCCGCGGCGCCGCGCGGGTTGGCGAACGGCTGACCGCCGTGCGCGGTGCGCACCCCGGTGGCGTGCTCGAACTGAGCGGTCGTCATGAGGACTTCGCCGCGGACCTCCACGGTGACCGGCTCGGCCAGCCGCTGGGGCAGGCCCTCGACGGTGCCGATCGCGTGCGAGACGTCCTCCCCGGCCGTCCCGTCCCCGCGGGTGATCAGCCGGGTGAGGCGGCCGGCGGTGTAACGGGCGGCGACCGCGAGCCCGTCCAGCTTCGGCTCCACGCTGAACCGCTCGACCTCGTGGCCGATACGCCGGGCCAGGGACGCGGTCCAGGCGGTGAACTCCTCCGGGGAGAACACATTGTCCAGACTCAGCATCGTCACGGTGTGCGGGACATCGCCCTCCACCGCGCCGCCGGCGACCTTCCCGGTCGGCGAGCCGGGCAGCACCTGGTCAGGATGTCCGTCCTCCCACGCGGCGATGCCCCGCACCAGCCGGTCGTAGGCGTCGTCGTCCAACGCCGACGTCCCGCCCGTGTAGTAGGCGGCCGACGCCGTCACCGCGTCCTCGACCGCCTGCGCGTAAGCGGCGGCATCCATGATCACAGCTGCAGGGGTTGTCATATCCGCATCCTGCCTGCCACCACTGACATCGCCCGTTCCGGCGGAACGGAAGAACGACCGGGAAGAACACGCGGCAAAGCCCGCGGCAGCACCCCGGCCGTGATCTGTCGGCGCCGCCCGTGAGCGGGCACGGCGGCGCGAGGCCGTCCGAACGACCAGGTAGCGCGGAGCGTATACCGTGCGGGATACTTGCGGCATGGCTGAAACCACCGTCAAGGTCGATACGAGCACCAGGGACACCCTGCAGGGCCTCGCCGCCGCCGAAGGCCTGTCCGTCAAGGCCTACCTCGCCAAGGTGGCCGGGGAGAAGGAGCAGGAGCGGGCCCTGCGGACAGCGACCGCCACCTTCCGCCGTGCGATCAGCGAGCCCGGCGTCATGGACGCTTTCGACGCCGAGTTCGGCGGGCTGCCCTCCGCCGCGCACCGCACCCCGCGGGCGGCCTGACCTGTGCCTCCCGTCGTCTACGTCGACTACCGGTGGTTCCTGGAACGCCAGGAGGAGATCCTCCGCGACGACCTGACCGTCAACGACTTCTCCGTCCTCGTCGGCATGGCCCAGCGCCACCGGGTCGACCCGCCCCGCCACGACCAGCACCACCCCGACGCCTTCTGGCGGGCCGGGGTCCTGCTGGAGGAGTGCGTGCTGCTGCGCCCGCTCCCGGCCCGCAACGAGGTGTACGGATACGGCGTCGCCCTCGCCTACCTCGAGGCGTCCGGAGAACGCGTGGACACGAAGTTCGAGCTGTGGCGGGAACTGATCCACGACATCCGGGGGCTACGACTGGACTCCTACGGCATCGCCGAGAGGCTGCGCTCCTGGCGCCAGCCCTGACCCTGGCCGGCGCTGCGTTCCACGGAAAGCCGGGGACCGGGCGGCCGGGTCACGCCAAGCCGGCCGCGATGGCGCGGCGGACGGCGTCGGCGCGGTCCTGGAAGCCGGCTTTGGTGAAGAGGTTGTTGATGTGGGTCTTGACCGTGGACTCGCTGATGAAGAGTTTCTCGGCGATGGCCCGGTTGGGCAGACCCCGGCCGATGAGGGTGAGGACTTCGCGTTCGCGGCGGGTGAGGTCCTGCGGGAGTGGCTGTGCGTCGGCCGGCGGACGCGTGCGGACGGTGGCGAGGAGGCGGTTCTGGACCTCGCGGTCGAGGACGGACTGTCCCGCGGCTGCGGCCCGGATCGCGCGGATGATGTCCTGGCGTCCCGCGTTCTTCGTCAGATAGCCGCGGGCACCGGCGCTCAGGGCGGCCAGGATCGAGTCGTCGTCGGCAAAGGTGGTCAGCACGACCACGGCCGTCTCCGGGTGCTCCTCGCTCAGCCGGCGGGTGGCCTCGGTGCCGTCCATGACAGGCATGCGCAGGTCCATCAGGACGACGTCGACGACCGGCGCGGCAGCCACGGCGGCGAGCACCTCGGCACCGTCCGCGGCCATGGCCACGACCTCGATGTCCGCGGCCATGTCGAGCACCGCGGCCAACGGCTCGCGGACGGCGGCCTGATCATCGGCGACAACGACCCTCAAGGGCCGCGCGTCCGCCGAGCCCTCTGCGCCCTGCGGGTCCTGGGTCGGTTCGTTCGTCGTCATCCTGGGATCACTGCCTCCACCTGCCAGCCGCCCCGGTCCGGTCCCTCGGTGAGCGGACCCGCGGTGATGGTGCCGCCCAGCAGGGCGACGCGTTCGCGCATTCCTATCAGTCCCAGTCCGCTGCCCACACCGGCGGTCGCCTCGCCGGTCGCGGGCCCGTTGCGGACGGTGAGCGTGGTCGACGCGGTGCCGAAGGCCAGCTCTGCCCCGACCGCGCCGCCGGGAGCGTGCCGGGCCGCGTTGGTCAGCGCCTCCTGGGCGATGCGCAGCAGATTCTGGGTGACCCGGGCCGGCAGCTCGCGGACGGTTCCGGTGACGGTGAGGACGTCACGGTGACCGGACGATTCGGTCATGGCGGTCAGACTCTCCAGCAAGGGAAGGGAGTCCTCGCGCAGTGCGTGGACGGTCCACTGGGCCTGCTTCAAGCTCTCCTTGACCATGCTGTGCGCCTTGTCGTGCGCCGCGCGGACCTTGTCGAGGTCGCCGGTGTCGATCAGGGCGTCCGCCAGTTCCAGATGCATGCTGATCCCGGCCAGTGAGTGCGCGAGCACATCGTGGACGTCCCGGGCGATGCGGCCGCGTTCGGTGAGCACGGCCGTCCGCGCCTCTGCCTGCGCGGCCCGCGCGGCGGACTCGGCGGCCTCGACCATCGCTTCCACGGCCTGTTGCCTGCTGCGGCTCAGGATTCCGGCCACCACCGGGATGCCGGTTCCGAGGCCGAAGGTCCAGGTGAGCACCGCGTGACCGGGGCCGAGGTAGAAGTACAGGACACCGCCGCACAGCAGGCTGGACAGGGCCGCGACCGCAAGGGCCTGCCTGAGGGCGAGACGGTAGCCGGCGTGGCCGACGAGGAAGTAGGCGAAGAGGTAGCCGGAGCCGCTGGTGCTCAACTCCAGCAGGGCGGCGGCCGCCACGACACCGGTGGTCAGCCAGGCCAGGCCGGCCCGGGGAGGGAAGCCGGGCGGCAGATGCCGGGCCAGCAGGGCGACGGAGTTGACCACGAGCAGGGCGGCCACCGCCAGGCCACGGCCGCTGACGCCCAACGGCCGGACGGTGCTGACCGCGACGGCGATGATCAGCAGGGTGACGGCCCACTGGAGACGGGCGTCGTGCCGGGGCACGGCCCGAGGGCCGGGCTCCCGTTCGGGGGCCGGCCCAGGGGCGGAGGAGTTGTCGGAAACGGACACGGCGCGACGATAGCCCGTCCTCAGAGTGCCTGGTCCGCGGTGACCGCCGCACGCCGGCCGTCCACGGGCTGCTGCTGCGCCCGGCCGGCCATGCGGCCGCGGATGAAGATCGTGGCGAGCCGCGTGACCACCTCGGTGAGCGCCATCAGTACGAACGCGGCCACCCAGGCGTCTGCCGTGGTGATCCGGTGGACGGCGCTGAACCGGGCCAGGTCGTCGGCGCCGCCGTGCTCGACCCACAGCTGGAAGCCCATGCGCGCCCCCATGCCCAGCACCCACAGGGTGGCGGAGACCGCGCCCGCCTTGATGAAGAGATGTGCGCCGACACTGCGGATACGGGTGTAGACGCCGCCCGCGATGCCGAGGGCCGCGCCGACGGCGACCAGCGTGCCGATCAGCAGCAGGTCGTTGCCCGCGGTGGGGACGGCGTTCAGATAGCTGTGGGCCACGTAGGCCACGATCCCCAGAGGGATGAGGTAGGACTTGACGTCCAGACGGCCTTCTCGCAGTTGCCGGAAGACGACGAGGAGGAGGGCGGTGTCGGTGATCCAGTCGGTCGTGGTCATGCACCTACCCTGCTGCCGCGGACGGCTGAGCGCCTGGACCCACGGGTGGAACTACGGGTGGAGTTCCCCCGAGGGCCACCCGCCGGTGCCGGCACCGGTACGCCGTTCTTCCCTGCGTGCGGTCCACGGCCGGGGCCCCGCCGGCTGTGGCGTGTCCGCCGCCACCGTCTTCCCCGCGACGCCGACGGTGACCGTGCCGTCGCACGCCTGCGTCAGAATGGCCACGAGCGCGCGCTCCAGCGGCGCGTCAGACGCTCCTCCCGCCGCGCCGACCGCCCGTCGTCTCCCCTCGCGCTTCCGCCGGTCACTCCTCCGGCTGTGTTCGCGCGAACGAGCGGCGCCCGTCGACCACTTGGGGAGGCGCCGGGGGAGCCCGGGACATCGGACGGTTCCGGGTCTTCACTGGTCATGCCCCGGCGGTGCCGGCCTTCGAGCCGGCGAACCGCGCCTGCTTCGCCGCCTCGGTCTCCGACCGCGGCGACGACTTCTTCGACCGGTTCACCGACCGGTACAACGCCTTGCCGGCCGAACAGGACGCCGGCGTCTGCGTCTTCCACGTGCCCGTCGCCGAGGACGGCTCGGTACTCGGCAGGTTCAACCTGATCGACATCGAGGACCGCACCGCGGAACTCGGCTACCGGGTCGCGCAGCGTGTCGCCGGCCGTGGCGTGGCGACCGCGACCGTCCGGGAGCTGTGCCGGCCGGCGGCGACCCGGTACGGGCTGCGCACACTGGGGGCGGCCACCACCCGCCGGAATGCCGCGTCCCGGAAGGTGTTGACCAAGGCCGGGTTCGTCGCTGTCGGTCCGGCGGACCCCGCCCGCCTCGGCGGCAGACCAGGTACCTGGTACCGGCGCGACCTGGCGCTCCAGCCGGACGGCGCGGTCTTGCCGGGGGACCGGCCGAGGGGCGGGGAAGGTCACCGCTGATCACGCGGCGGCTGCGGGTCACCGCGTAGAACCTGCCTGCCGGCGGGAGGTGTTCGAGGAGCTGACGCCCCGGACGGCAGGCCGGCTGCCCGCGGGGTGGCCAAGGACACACAGCCCCCACTAGCACGTGCTAGCTGGCTGCTCTACTTTGACGCTCCCGGCCCCCGTACGCAGAGGCCCCGCCGAGAGAGCGCCTTCGCCTCCATGACCGAGCTCGCCCTTCCCCAGGTGCGCGTCCCCCACGCGCACGATGTCCTCTTCGAGCCGACCTCGATCGGCCGTCTGACCTTGAAGAACCGTTTCGCCATGGCCCCGCTGGGCCCGCTGGGCTTCGCCGACTCCGAGGGCGGGTGGAACGCGCGCGGCATCGAGTACTACGTGGCGCGCGCCCGCGGCGGGGTGGGCCTGATCCACACCGGCGTGACGTTCGTGGAGAACCCCGCCGAGTGGGTCCCGCAGCCCAACTGCGCCTCCTCCGTGCTGAATCCGGGGCACTTCATCCGCAGCTCCCGGGAGATGACCGAACGGGTGCACGCCTACGACGCGGCGATCATGCTGCAGATGTCCGCCGGCTTCGGCCGCGTGATCATGCCGAACTTCCTGCCCGCGGGGCAGCCGCCGGTGGCACCGTCGGCGATCCCGCACCGCTGGACGGACCTGACCTGCCGCGAGATGACGGTCGAGGAGATCCGCAAGACCGTCGAGAACTTCGGCAGGGGCGCGGTCAACGCGCAGAAGGCCGGCTTCGACGGGGTGCAGATCCACGCGGTCCACGAGGGCTATCTGCTCGACCAGTTCGCCATCGCGATGTTCAACCGGCGCACCGACTCCTACGGCGGCTCGCTGGAGAACCGGCTGCGGTTCGCGAAGGAGATCCTCGAGGAGATCAAGACCCGCTGCGGCGACGACTTCCCGGTCACGCTGCGCTTCTCCCCGAAGTCGATGATCAAGGACTGGCGGGTCGGCGCCATGCCCGGTGAGGAGTTCACCGAGAGGGGCCGCGACATGCCCGAGGGGCTGGAGGCGGCCCGGCTGCTGACCGACTGGGGCTACGACGCCCTCGACCTCGACGTCGGCTCCTACGACTCCTGGTACTGGTCGCACCCGCCGATGTACCAGGCCAAGGGCCTGTACATGCCCTACGCCAAGCCGGTGAAGGACGCCCTGCCCGACGTCCCGCTGATCCTGGCCGGCCGGATGGACGACCCCGACCGTGCCACCCGCGCGGTCACCGAGGGCTTCGCCGACATCATCAGCCTGGGCCGCCCGCTGCTCGCCGACCCCGACTACGTGAACAAGCTGCGCGCCGGCCGGCCGGAGCAGATCCGACCCTGCATCTCCTGCCAGGAGGGCTGCATGGGCCGCATCCAGAAGTTCACCGCGATCAACTGCGCGGTGAACCCCGAGGCGGGCCGGGAGGCGGACGACAGGATCCGCCCGGTCCTGCGCCCCAAGAAGGTCCTGATCGTGGGCGGAGGCATGGCCGGCATGGAGGCCGCCCGCGTCCTCGCCCTGCGCGGCCACCGGCCCGAGATCCACGAGTCCTCCGACCGGCTCGGGGGCGTCGTGGTCGCCGGCGGCCAGCCGTCGTTCAAGGAGGACGACCTGGCCCTGATCCGCTGGTACGAGGGCCGGCTCGCCGAACTCGGGGTCCCGGTGCACCTCGGCTCGTCCGTGACCGAACAGACGATCACCGACACCGCCGCCGACCACGTCCTGGTGGCGACCGGCTCCCGCCCGCGCCCGCTCGACCTCGGTGACGCCGTCCCGGTCATCGAGGCGATCGACGCCCTCATGGACCCCGAGGACCTGCTCGGCAGGACGGTGGCGGTCGTCGGCGGAGGCCTGACGGGCTGCGAGCTCGCCCTGCACCTCAAGGAGCTCGAGCCGAGCACCCGGGTGACGATCGTCGAGGCGGGTGCGGACCTGCTGGCGGTCTCCGGTCCGATCTGCCACGCCAACCACGACATGCTGCACGACCTGGTGCCGTTCCGCGGGATCGAGGTCGTCACCGACGCCCAGGCGCGGCGCACCACGCCGGACGGCCTCGTGGTCACGGTCGACGGCGCCGAGCGGACGGTGGCCGCGGACGTCGTGGTGACCGCGATCGGCTACCGGCCGAACGCCGACCTGCGCGAGGCGCTGCGCCGGTCGCCCGTCCCGTCGCACCTGCTGGGCGACGCCCGCAGCGTCTCGAACATCATGTACGCGATCTGGGACGCCTTCGAGGTCGCCACGGCCATCTGACCCGACACGGGCGGCGTGCGTGCCCTACGCTCCACGGCGGAGGTACCACCCACATGGCCACGCACGACGCCCCCCGACGACGGCCGACGGCCCAGGACGTCGCCCGCGCCGCAGGCGTGTCCCGGGCCACCGTCGGCTTCGTCCTCAACGACACCCCCTCACAGACGATCTCCGAGCCGACCCGCCGGGCGGTCCTCGCCGCGGCCGAACGCCTCGGCTACGTGCCGTCCGCCGCCGCACGCACCCTGCGCTCCGGGCGCTCACGCCTGGTGCTGTGCGTGGTGCCGCCGTGGGCCACCACGGAGGCACTGTCCGCCTTCGTGCAGCGCACCGCCGCCGAGCTCCACGCCCTCGGCTACGTCACCGTCACCCACGTGACGACCACCTCCTCACTGCGCGACCTGCTGGCCGCGGCGTCCCCCGCGGCGGTGATCTCCCTGGCACCCGTCGACCCGGCCGACGAGACCCGGCTGCGCACCCTGCGGATCCCCTGCGTGCACGGCTACCTGCTCGACTACCCCGGCCACCCGCACACGCTGCCGCTGACCCAGCAGACGATGGGCGCCCTCCAGGCGGGCCACCTGCGCGAGCGCGGCTTCGAGCGGCTGGTCTACGTCCAGCCGGCCGACGTCGGGCACCCGGGGCGAGCCGACGGCCGGTACACCGGGGCGCTGACCGGCGCCGGCGGACCACCCGTCGAACGGTCGGTCTACGCCGGCACCGAGGCGCTCGCCGCGCTGGTGCGCGGCTGGGCGGACGACCCGCGCCGCACCGGCCTGTGCGCCTTCGACGACCTGACCGCTCTGGAACTGCTCGCCGCCCTGGACCGTGCCGGTGTGGACGTGCCCGGCCACGTGGGAGTCGTCGGCGTCGACGACTCCAGCGCGGCGCCCTTCGCCCACCCGCCGCTCACCTCGGTGCGGTTCAACCTCACCACCCAGGCGCGCGATCTCGCGGCGTGGGTGCATGCCGCCGTCCGCCACGGGCCCGCCATCCCCGCCGACACGCCCCCTCCGGCCACCGACGAGCCGCCCGCCCAGCTCGTCGTCCGCGCCTCCACATGACCGGTCGGCACGGGCTGCCCGGGTACGGCGCCATGCCCATCCGGCGTCACCGAGGCGTGGACCGGCACCGGCCACCGCACCAAGGCCATCGACCCCGGCGCCGTCTCGGGACCGAGGGGCGAGGGGTGAGGCTCAGCCGGCGGAGCGGTACGCGGCGCCCACCTGCGTGGCGGTCGTGCCGTTGTACAGGCCGGTACCGTCGCCCCGGCTGGTGGAGAGCGTGAACCAGGCGTATCGCTCGACGAACGACAGACCTTGCAGCATGGCCGTCGACTGCTGTACGAACGCCGCCTGCTGGCCCTGTGTCGGGTACCTCGCCGTACCGGACGACCAGTCGATCAGCGCGTACTCGGTGAGCCAGAGCGGCTTCCTGTGCCGGTCGTAGGCGGCCTGGAGGTAGCCGCGCAGCTGGGCGGTGGCGTTGGTGGCGTCGAAGTCGGCGCCGTACCAGTGCACGGGGACGAAGTCGACGCGCAGACCGCGGGTGGTGACGCCCTGGAGGAAGGAGTCCAGCCAACCGCCGGCGACGTCCGCCCCGGTGGCCACCGCGGGGGCGCCCAGGCGCAGGCCGGTGGACTGCAGCCGCGGCCACAGGTCGAGCGCCTGCGTCACGGTCATGGTCGCCTGTCCCGGGTGGTCGGGCTCGTTGAACCCGAGCAGGGTGGTGCCCTGCTGCTCGGCCTGGTTCAGTTCGGCGTCCGTCACGGAGTTCGGGCCCCAGATCATGGGGACGAATTCGACGCCGGCCGGTGGGGTGATGGCGCCCAGCCCCGAGGACCAGGTGCAGAACCAGCCGGCCCGGGAGTCTGTGAGGCACTGGGTGACCCCGGTGAAGTCCCAGGCGCTGACGCCCTTCTTCTTCGTCGTGGCGGCGCCGGTCGTTGCGGTGGTGCCGGTCCTCGGTGCGGCCGCGGCGGTGCGGCCGGCGGCCGAGAGGGCGATCGGTGCCGCCGCCAGTGCGGTCAGTACGTTCCTTCTGCGCATGGTGTCTTTCGTCCGTCCGTTCAGGCGCCGTGATGGAAGGTGACGGTGAAGCCGGTGCACCGGCTGCACTGCTGCATCACCTGGTTGCCGGGCTCCTGGTCCTGCTTCGACCAGCCGTACGCCTTCGGGCAGTTGGTGGCGATCATGTCGCTGTAGGCGGTCTTCGCGTCGCGGTTCGGGTTGGTGCAGAGCATCGGGGTGCCGTCGGCCCAGCGTGTCAGGTTCGCGGCGGGGCAGTCGGGCAGCAGGTTCTCGGTGCAGCCCATGGTGGCGCAGCCGCCGCCGGTGCCGGTCACACGGGTGGGGGTGATGGTGATCGGCACCGAGAAGGCGTTGACGTAGCTGACGTTGTACCAGGTGGCGAGAGCGTCCGCGCTGTCGAAGTTGAACTCGGCCAGGCTCACCGGCTGTTCACTCGTGTTCGGGGCACAGTGGTCGGTGTACACGCCGCAGTCGCCGAGTTGGCAGTGGAAGGTGCTGCCGGAGACACCGCCGCACGCCATGCGCGCGAAGAACTTGCCGCGCCAGTGGCCTGGATCGGAGGTCTCGGGGATGGTGATCGTCGCCGACTGACCCGCCTCCAGGACCGGCAGGGAACCGAAGTTCTTCGACCCGTCGGCGTTGACCTCACTGCCGACCCAGATCTTCCGGCCGGTGTCATTGACGAAGGTGACCGTGTGATCGACGGCCGAGGCGGCCGCCGGGGTGGTGTCGTCGAGTGTGCCGCCATTTGGACCCGTGCCCGGGTTCGGTGAGATCAGCAGCAGGGCGGCGGCCACGGCCGCCAGGAACAGCAGAACTCTGCGCACAACTCCTCCGTCGTTCGAACGGTGGGGGGTGAGGGGTTGAGGTGAAGAGGAGGGATGAAAGGGGAGGGAGAGGAGGGGGGATCACGACAGCCCCATATGACAGCGGGCCGCCCCCGCCCTGTCAATGGCCTGTACCAATACCCCCGCTTCTCCCGCACTTTTCGGCCAAGGAGCGGCAGCGTACGGAAGCAGGGTGGCGAGGCGTTGGAGGGCCGTGGTGGTCACGTGTGTCCGGGGCCAGTGCCCGGCGAGGCGGGGAATGCGGCGGCGCCCGGTGGCGATGTGATCCGGGCGGCAGCGGTGAAGAGCCGCAGCCGCAGTGGGGCGTGGCGCGTCCGGCGGCAGGCGGATCGCTTCGGGATCCCCCTCGCAGCAATTACTTGGCTAGCCACATAAACAGTGCTACTTTTATGTGGTCGGCCACATAATGTGGCCGGCGGGGCATCCCGCTTCAAGGAGAGCAGTCATGAAGGCCATCGTTTTCGACATGTTCGGCGGCACCGAGGTCCTGCACGAGGCGGAGATCGACACGCCCCGGCCCGGCCCCGGCCAGGTCCGTGTGCGGGTCCGCGCCGTCGGCGTCAACCCGGTGGACGGCAAGATCCGCGCCGGTGGCATGGAGGCGATCTTCCCGACCACGCTGCCCGCCGTGCCGGGTGGGGAGATCGCCGGTGTGGTCGACGCCGTCGGCGAGGGCGTCGAGGACCTGAAGGCGGGGGACGAGGTGCTGGGCTGGTCCGACACCGGCTCCTACGCGCAGTACGCCCTGGCGTCCGCGGCCGTCCTCGCGCCGAAGCCGGCCGCTCTCGACTGGAGGCACGCCGCCGCCCTGCCCGTGGCGAGCGACGGTGCCGAACGGGTCCTGGATCTGCTCGGCGTCACCTCCGGTGAGACGCTGCTGATCCATGGCGCGTCCGGGGCACTGGGCACCGTCGCCGTCCAGCTGGCCGTCGCCCGCGGAGCCCGCGTCATCGGCACCGCGGGACCGGCCAACCAGGAGTACGTCACCTCACTCGGCGCGACCGCGCTGGTCTACGGGGACGACCTGGTCGAGCGGGTCCGTGAAATAGCCCCCGACGGGGTGGACGCCGTCTTCGACGCCGCGGGCAAGGGCGCCCTGGAGGACTCCATCACCCTGCGCGGCGGCACCGACCGGATCGTCACCACCGCCGACTTCCGCGCCGCCGAGCTCGGCGTCGTCTTCGCCGTGGGCCCCCAGCGCCGCTCCGCCGCCCGCCTCGCCGAGCTGGCCCGGCAGGCCGCCGACGGCACCCTGGTCATCACGATCAGCGCCGCCTACCCCCTCGCCGAAGCGGCCAAGGCCCAGCAGGCCAGCGACGCCGGCCACAACCGAGGCAAGATCGTCCTCACCGTCGACTGATCCGTCACCCCACTCTCTGTGCGAGGAGGGAGCAACCATGTCAGACACCACCTCATCGGAGCTGCCGAACACGGCGGGCGAGGGGCCGTTGAGCTACGCCATCTTCCAGCTCGCCCGCGCCCACCGCGCCCACGCCGCAGCCATGCTGCGTGCCATGAACCTGCACCCGGGTCAGGAACTGCTGCTGATGCAGCTCTTCGACCACGACGGCCGGACCCAGGCGGAACTGCTGGAGCGGGCCGGTCTCGACCACTCCACCGTCTCCAAGTCCCTGCGCCGTATGCAGGAGGCGGGGCTGCTCACCCGGGAGCCCGCTCCGCATGACCGGCGGGTCATGGTGGTCCGCCTCACCGACGCCGGCCGGGCCCTCGAGGAGCCCATCGCCGGCATGTGGCGCTCCCTCGAGCAGCTCTCCGTACGTGACCTGACCCCTGATCAGGTCGAAGCGTTCACCACGTGTGCGCACATCATCGAGAAGGTGCTCAGGGAGCGCAGCCGGCAGTCTCCCGCCGAGTAGGCAGCAGCAGGAGGCCGCCACATGCCCGGCGGCCCCTCTCCTGCCCTGCCCTGTACGGAGCGAGGGCTCGCCCGGGCGCAGCCCTCGCCGCCAGGGCCCCATGGCCTCAGGCCCGATGGCCCCACCTCCCCATGGCCTCAGAGCCCTCCTGGGATGCCTCGACCTCACGCATGAGCGGCGCATGACCGCGGCGGTCGGCGACGCGTGTGCCGCACGCCCGTAGGGCCGCCGCGGACCCGCTGACGCAGCCCCCCCCGCCAGGGACCGGCGTGCCGGAACGACGCGCGGTCCGGCCACGCACCAGCAGCCGTTTCTTCTCTTCACCCCTCTCGCGACACCAAGGAGACACCCATGCCGAACGCATATGCCCGGATCGAGATGGCCGGCCGGTCGCTGGCCAACCGCATCGTGATGGCGCCGATGACCCGCAGCCGGGCCTACGGGCCGGGCGCCACCGCGACCGACCTGATGGCCACCTACTACAGCCAGCGTGCGAGCGCCGGCCTCATCGTCACCGAAGGGATACAGCCCTCGCCGGTCGGTCAGGGCTACCCCGACACGCCGGGCCTGCATGCGCCGGAACAGGTGAGGGCCTGGCGTAAGGTCACCGACGCCGTCCACGCCGAGGGCGGGGTGATCTTCGCGCAGCTGATGCACACCGGCCGCATCGGCCACCCGAGCCTGCTGCCTTCCGGGCTGATGCCCGTCGCGCCCTCACCCGTCGCGGCCAAGGGCCAGGTGTTCACCCGTCAGGGCCCGATGGACTTCGTCACCCCGCAGGAACTCGACGCCGACGGCATCGCCCGCACCGTCGCCGACTTCGCCGACGCAGCACGCAACGCGATCGCGGCCGGCTTCGACGGGGTGGAGATCCACGGCGCGAACGGCTACCTGATCCACCAGTTCCTCGCCCCCGACACCAACCGGCGCACCGACGGCTGGGGCGGTGACAGCGCCGGCCGGGTCCGCTTCGCCCTGGAGGTGGCCGCCGCCGTCGCGGAAGCGATCGGCGGCCACCGCACCGGGTTCCGCATCTCGCCCGCGAACCCCTACAACGACATCGCCGAGCACGACGCGGCGGATGTGGAGCGGACCTACACCACGCTGGTCACCCGGCTCGGCGAACTCGGTCTCGCCTACCTGCACATGATCGAAGGAACCGACCGGGAACTGACCACGCGTCTGCGCAAGACCTGGCCCTCCACGTTCGTCCTCAACCCGTTCACCCACCCGGACCCCACCGGCCCGGACGCACTCGGCCTCATCCAGGACGACACCGCGGACATGATCGCTTTCGGGGCGCTGTTCCTCGCCAACCCCGACCTGCCCGCCCGCCTGGCCGCCCAGGGGCCCTACAACACACCGGACCCCGCCACCTTCTACGGCGGCGACCACCGCGGGTACACCGACTACCCCTACCTGTAGGGCGAGACGCAACCCGGACCCGCCCGACCGCTGCGGTCCCACCACCGGCTTCCCGGCCGGCGGATGGCCCCCGGTGCCCAGATCGACACGGCCTTCGCGCGGCACGGGTCCGCCTCACCCCTCCGCCCGCACCCGCTCACGTTCCTCAGCCACGGTGCCGGGCCGGCTAGTACTCCTCATGGTGACCCAGCAGGGCTCCCAGACCGGAGAGCCGGTCCGGGCCGCGGGAGAGCCTCAGCGGGTCCTGGGCGGAGCCCGACCCCGCGATCTCCACGGGCCTGAAACCGCTGTACCGCTGCCTCGCGCGCGTCTGGAGGGTCTGCCGGATCAGCAGACGGTCCTGTCCGGTGCACGTCGCGGAGCGCAGATGGATCTCGGCGAGTGCGGTGAAACCCTGGGCGACGGCCTCGTTCCTGGACGAGCGGATCCGTTCGGTGATGCGTTCGGCGATCGAGTCGCCCCGTACCTGCCGCACGGACCGCAGAAAGCGGAACGCCCCTCTGCGGATCCTCTCCTCGGCGCGCAGCGCGTAGTCCAGTACCTCCATCACCCCGGGATCGGAGGACAGGTCGACAAAGCGCAGTCGGCCGAGCAGGAGCATCGCCGCCTCGCTCTGGGTGCTGTACACACTGAGCACCGCGCGACTCAGCAGCGGCTGAAGCCGCTCGGGTCGGCAGGCCACCAGGAAGACATGGGGTTTGCGCTCACTGAGCACCACCAGCACATTGAGGATCGCCTCGTAGGTGGCCTCCCCCAGCAGGTCCGTGCCCGTTCCCGCGCCCAGCCCTTCCCCGGCGAGTTCCGCGAGCCAGTCGCACAGCAGCCGGACGACGCTCTCGCCGCCCAGGTCCTGCGGTACCCAGGGGGCGACGTCCTGCGGGCGGGCGTTCATCAGTGACCACGCCAGCTCGCCGTAGTCCCTGAGCGGGCCGGTCTGCGGGAGGCCGCCGTCGGCGGGGAACACCGGGTCCGTCAGGCGGTGGAACAGCGCCCGTGCCCTGCCGACCTCGGCGGCCGCCGGCTCCCCGTCGGGGGCGTCCGGTTCGTCCTGTCGCCCCAGGGCCGCCGCACAACACCGTACGACCGCCTCGGCCACCCCGAGCCGGAGTTCGCCCTCGGCCATGTCCGGCAGGAACCGAGCCTGGAGTCCTGTCCTGGCGCAGGCCCGGAGCACCGCGTCGAGGAGTTCCGGCAGGACGGGTTCGGGGGTCCCGTTCGCGAGCGTCGAGCAGACCAGGACGAACGTCCTCGACACCCATTCGGCATCGGGTTCCGGGTCGGCGGTCGTGGACGCGTCCAGCGCGGCCGCGAGGGCGAGTTGAGCGTCGGCACGCCACAGCGGGCCCGGTTGGAGGAGCGCCGCCCGGGTCTCGCGGCCGTACTCCTCGTTCCGGGAGCGGCGGAGGACTTCGTGCACGGCGTCCGCGTCATCGATGTCCCAGTTCAGAGCGCGGGAGAACAGCAGCCTGCTCTGCCGGCCGGGTTCCGTGACGGCGGCCCGGCCCATCTTCCACCACAGGTCCACCCCCAGGTCGCTGAGCACGTGGTGGCGCGACGGGTGCTCGACCTGCCGTACCGGTCCCAGCAGTTCCAGCCGGGCGCGGGCGGACGCCCCGGCGTCCCCCGTGAGGGCCAGCCGCGCGAGATGGCGCAGCTCCTCCGTGCCGCTGCCGCGGGTGAGCGGGCGCAGCACGGCCAGGTCCTGGGCGCTCGCCGCCCAGCGGGCCGGCTCCCCGGCGCTCGCCGCCCAGGCGGCCAGCTCCGGAACCGCGTCCGCGTCCACGTCCGTCACCAGGGACAGTTCCTTCGCCACCTCATCGGCACGGCCGGGGTCCTCGGCGAGCCGACGCCGCAGACTGTCCAGCAGCGGGAGGTCCAGCCGCAGGGACCAGGCACTGGAGTGCCGGCTCTGCTCGTAGGAGCTCGGGAAGGTGTCCGGCAGGTCCGGGGCGCCGAGGCGGCCGAGTTCCCGCAGCAGGTGACAGGCCGTCAGCAGTGCGGTGTGTGCCGCGGTGGAAGGGTGCCACTGACCAGGATCCGGCGCCGTGGCCGGCGTCATGGCGGCCAGTGCCTCGGCGCAGGCCGCCAGGTCGTCCCGCGCGTCGGCGCGCAGCAGCGGGCTGTCCAGTTCAGCCACCAGTGCGTCGAAGCGTTCCCGCACCGCCGGGTCCTCGACGAGACGAGGACGGCATCTGCGCAGCACCTCCGCGCGGACGGACTGGTCGGGCTCACCGGCCAGGGCCGTGAGTGCGGCGCTCTGGAGTGCCGCGGCCTGGTCCGGGGCCCGTTCCGAGAGGGCGACCAGCAGCAGCACCTCTTCGATCCCGTACCCGGACACCGGTTGCGCGGCCAGCCGGGCCAGCTCTTCCGGTCCGGTTCCGCCGACGGTCTGCCGGCGGTGGTCGGCCAGGAACCGCCACCACACGGCCATCGGACCTGACGGTTCCTCCGGTCCCGGTGCGGCGGCCTCCTGGGCGGAGGGCTCCCGCCAGGGTTCCCGGTCTCCGGCCAGCGCCGTGCTCAGCTCCGGCTCGACGCCGGGTGCCCCTTGCCGGACCCAGTGGACGATGTCACGCAGGGCACTGCCCAGCAGGGCCCGTCGCCGGACCGGTGTGTCCGGGACGGCGTCGTGCCACAGGAACTGCGGTACGGCCCCGCTGTACGGCGACGCCCGGCCCAGGTACGGAAGGGTGCTCAGCCAGCCGAGGACGGTCAGGAGCTGGGAGGCCGGCATCGCGGACAGGTCCGGCAGGTCGGTCTCCTCCGCTCCCCAGGACCGGGCCAGCACCCTGCGGGCCAGGGCGTCGGCGCGACCCACCGGGTGCGCCGTCTGTTCCGTGTTGCTGCCCGGCAGCGGAACGGGGTGCCCTGCCAGGGAGAAGAAGGTCCGCAGCAGGAACCGGTACGCCACCGGCCGCTCGGCCTCTGAGAGGGGGCCCTGCCCCACCCACCGGAACCACGCCGCGGAACTGCGCAACGCGGCGTCCCCGGTCGCTTCCAGAGCGCGCTCCAGGGCGTTGACGCTCCGCCGGTCGACGCTCATGGGCCGGCCGTCCAGGACCAGCAGGCCCAGTTCGGCCTCGGCCCGTTCGTCGTGATCGATGCCCGGCCCCGTCGCGACCGCCTCGAGAGCGGCGCGCAGCCGCGCCCGGTCACCCGGGGTGCGCATCGCCCAGTTGCGGACCGCGTCCCGGACGGCGGGCAGCGACGGCCTGGTGAGCCAGCGCGGTTCCAGTGCGGGGGCGGGTTTGGACAGTGTGACCCTGCCGCCCACGGTGTCGAGCAGGACGGCGATCTGATAGACGGTCTCGTCCACACCGAAGCGGGGCACCAGCTCCGCCGCACGGGCCTCGATCTCGTCCGCCCGTGCCGGATCCGGCAGGCTGAGCAGGCGCGCGAAATCATCCCACTCGTCCGCCCACCGCAGTGCCTCATGGTGGTCGAGACCACCGAACAGGCCGGCCAGGACCCGGGCGCACCCCGGATCGGTCACCACCTCGGACCACAGGTCGCCGTCGTCCATGAACAGTTCCCGCAACGGGAGCGCCCCCACCGGGATCTCCGCGTACTCCTCTTCGGCGGTCTGCCTGACCTGCCGTTCCCAAGCCCGCTGCCCCAGTTCGTGGAGCCGCTGGAAGTACTGGGTCTCCTTGTCGTCGCCCTCAGGGTGCTTCAGCTCGGCCACGAAGGTGACCGTGCGCTGCGGTGTCCCGGTGCCCGCCCGCCGCAGTACCCGCTGCACCGGCAGTCCCCAGGCGGGGTCGTCGTGACGGGCGAGCCGGACGAAGGTCTCCAGCACCGGCCGGGTGATCCAGCCATGCCGTCGATACAGGTCGGTGAGGGGGCCGGTCAGCGTCCACCGCTGGGCGCACAGTTCCATCGCCAGGTCGTCGAACCGGTTCGTGCCCACGTTCCGGCGCAGTTCCGCGAGGCTGTCGTCAAGGCCGGCCAGCAGGTCCGGGCGCCGGCGCAGGCCGTTCGAGGCCCGGGCGACCAGATGGAGGAGCAGAGCCAGTTCGTCGCGGTCCGCGATGTCCGACGACCGGTCCAGGGCTGCCGTGAGAAGGACGTCGGCCCATTCGGGCAGTTGTTCCGGACCGGCGTCGAGCGCCCCTTCGACCAGGGCCGCGCGCTCTTCGGGAGTGCACTCACCGAGCGCCAGGACCAACGGCTGCCGCCATCGCGGGTCGACGAGTCGTTCCTGGAAGCGGCGCAGCAACTCGGTGCCGGAGCAGCGGACCCGCACTCCCGGTCCCGCTGACGCCGACGGGGCGGTGGTCAGCAGGGAGTACCCCGCCAGGTATTCCCGGAACGTCGCGTGATTGAAACGGAACTGCTGGTGGGAGACCTCGGCCAGCACCCCCACCTTCTCCCGGATCCGGTTCGCCAGGACTCTGGCCGTGGTGCCGACGCTGTCCGCCGTCAGCAGCCCGGACCCGTAGAACGCCTCGTCGAGAAGGCGCAGCAGCTGCGTCCGGCTCACCTGTCCGTCGGGTTTGTCCTCCTGTACGTACTCAGCGACATGGGCCAGCATCCACAGGAAGAAGTCCTCGTCGGCGAGCACCCGGCCGAGCGCAGGGTCCGCGCTGTCGTCGCCGAAGCCGCGCCAGAGATACGCGGTGTCGAGAATCAGCCTCCGGCAGAGCGGGGCCAGGCCGGCGGGCAGTTCGTGCCACCGGTGCCAGGTGGAGCACAGGGAGGTGAGCCGCAGCGGATTGGCGGCCAGTCGGCGCACCACGGGTCTGTCCGCTGCCAGCCGGGCCAGGAACGGTCCGGTCTGTCCCGGTTCGCCGATAGCGGTGAAGAAACTTTCGGTGAAATGCTCGACTTGCTCGGGGGACATGGGACGGATCAGGTAGTGGGCCACGTCCTCCAGCGTCAGGTGCACGCTGTCGTACCCGTCGACCCGGCTGGTGATCACCGCCCGGCTGGTGCCGGTGGCGTCGGCGACCACGTAGTCGGTGACCAGCCCGGCCAGTGAGCCGATCACTTCCTCGCGGTGGTGGATCAGTTCATCGAGTCCGTCGATGAGCAGTACCGCCTGGCGGTCGTCCAGTGCGCGCTGGATCATGGCCTGGTACCGCACGGGGACGCCGTCGAGGTCCTCCTCCGACAGGGACCACGCCAAGAACTCCGCGAGCGAGCCGGGCTCGTCGCCGGAGGCGAACTCGTTCTCGTAGTACTGGGCGTACTGCGCGACCCGGAACCGCAGCGGTATGCGCAACGGCCCCGGCCGCTCCCCGTACAGCACCTCAAGACCTTCCCTGGCCAGGGTGGTTCCCAGCCACTGGCAGGTCACGGACTTCCCGCTGCCCGCGCCGCCCAGCAGGACCAACAGACGGTGCCGGGCGAAGGCCGTCTCCAGGGCGACGCCGGGCGAGGGCGTCCGGGCATCGGCGCGGCCGCGCTGCGCGCTGTGATCCCTTTGGCCCTCTTGGGGTCCTCGGCCCGCTGGAGGGCCGGGGTCCTCCTCCCTGTCGCTCTCCCGGCTGTCGATGATCTGCCGGATGATCTCCCGCTGGGAGATGTGCCGTGCGACGGGAGGCGCCTCGTCGGCCTCGTCCTGGCGGCGCAGCCGTTCGTTGAGCTGCCGGTCGGTGAGGGTACGGGGATCGGCCTGGAGCGAGATGTACATCCGCTCCAGCGGTAGCCGCTGCACCGGAGGGCGGCCGGAGGCCCGGCCCTGCTCGGCGCCGAGCGCGCCCAGGTCGATGAAGCGCCACGCCTCCTCGGCCCACCCCAGATAGCGGTCGCAGAGCGTGCGGTACGGCACGTCGGCGGGCCGGGGCACCGGGGCGCGGGACACCGCGCCGCGGGGTCCGGCCCCGGCGTGCACCGGGCGCGGAGCCAGGGCCTGGTTGTGGGCCACCCAGAGCCGGTCGCTCATGCCGCCGCCCAGGCTGTTTGCCTTCGGGACCTGCCCCTCCAGCCGCTCCCTCAGGGCGGTTTCCAGGTCGCCGACCGACAGCCGCTCCGCGGCGCCCGGTGTTCCCGCTGACAGGACCTCGCACAGTTCCCGGGTGAACGCGAGGTCGTAGGACGGGTCGTCGGGTCCCGAGGAGGCCAGCACCGCGAGCCCGGCCTCGCCGCCGCGGCGGCCGGCGAGCAGTTCGTTCACCGGTGGCAGGGCGGAACCGGCGGAACAGGTGTCGATCAGGGCCACGACGCCGCCCATGCCCGGCGCGTCCGCGGCGAGCAGCAGTTCTCCCACGTCGACGGCGGAGCCGCGGTCCTGGTCGACCGCGTCGGCGCCCATGAAGTAGAGGGTACGGGCGTTGCCGGGGATGAATCCGTGGCCCAGCAGCGCGAGCACGAGCGTCGCACCCTCCTGGGCCGCTTCCCGCGCCGTCCGGCGGACGGCCTCGACGATCTCGGCGGACGGGATGAAGCCGGTCCCGTCGGCCGCGCGGAGCAGCGGGCCGTCGGCGAGGGCCGGCAGGCATCCGCCGATACGGCTGTCCAGCAGCACCGTGGCCAGGTCGCGCGCGGTATCGGACAGCCCGTCCAGGTGGTGCATGGTCCGGCACTGGCTCGCCACCACCAGCAGGCGGCGTGGTCGGCTCACACGACGTCCCGGACGATGTCCAGGGCTTCGACGACCGGCCCGGCGACCGCAGGCTGCTCGAGGTACTTCACCGCCGAGTGCACGAGCAGACCGTCGGAGTCGACCCGGAAGGACTCGGGCCCGACACGACGGGAGTTGGTGCCGATCCCCGACAGCGAGGCACGGCTGACGATGACGTCGTCCCGGTCCCAGAAGTTCAGCCAGCGGTCCACCGACTCCGGGGTGACCGGCGGGCGGGGCGTCAGATGCGGCCACACCACCGTACGCATACCGAGGGGGGAACCGATCGTGACGAGCAGCGGCACCCGGGCCATGGACTCGTGCAGCGCCTCCAGAGCCACGACGCTGCCGAGCGAGTGCGCCACCACCACGGCCGGACCGGTGCCGAGCGCGGTGGTCACCCTGGCCCGGACCAGGCGGTCGAGCGGGTTCTTCGCGGGTTCGCGACTCAGGTACCGGGAGACCTGGGCGAAGGGGCCGCGCAGCGCGACGGCCCGGGTCCACTGGCCGGCGCGCCGCAGTCCACGCAGTTCGAGCAGCGTGGTGAGAACGTTCAACGAGACGCGTACCCACTCGCCGGGACCCTGCGGAGCCGATCCGTCCCGCGCTCGGCGGATCCGGTCCCTGGCCTGCTCCAGGATCGCGCGGGAGTCGTCGTCGACCCCCTCGGCGATCTGCGCGTCGACCAGTTCACCGATCAGACGGAGTGTCAGGAGGGCTTCCTCCTCCGTCTCCCCGTCCGCCTCCCCTTCACCGGCGCCCTGCGCAGTGCCGCGCCGCGGCTGGAACAGGTCGCTGTATCCCGCGAAGACGACGTCCGCGCCCGAGCCGTCCCGTAACGCACCCGCGGCAGCGGAGTGCCCCGCCGCCACCGCGCCGCGGGCCAGCGCCCCGGTCCACTCACGGCGTGCCTCGTCGGGGTCGTGTATGTTCCCGATGCCGTGGACCAGGACCAGCCGTGGCCGCGCCGCACCGGCTGATCCCGCTCTCACCGCGGCGTCCGTCCAGCCCTCCATACCAGCCCCCCACAGGTGGATCGTCTGCTTTCGGCCGACACGTGAACTGGTCTTCCCTGCTTCTGTCTTGACGAACCTTCATAAAACGGTTCGAAGCGGCGTCAGACGTCGGAGGCGGGTCGCCTGGGTGCCCGTGCGGGGGACATGCCCGGCTTCCTGCGGTCGCGTCGGTGTGCAGGCATGGGCGGTTCCTCCTCTGCCGATCGGTCACGCCTCCCGTGCCCGGCGCCCTGGGAAGCGCGATCGGCGGATGTGCCGGGCTCCCCGGGCGCCCGCCGGCCCCGGCGGCACGGGCAGGGATGGGCCCGGCCGGACCAGGCGGTCTGTGACCCGTCCTGGTCCACCAGCTCTGATCGCATCCGCTCCCGGCTCGGCCGCGGGCCGTCGACCGGGTGCACGAGGGTGAGCAGGGGGCCTCCGAGGTACGTGGCGAGCCGGTCGGCAGCGCTTCGTCGGCTTCGGACGGCGGGTCGGCTCCGGCGCAGAGCGCCGCCGTGATCATCGCGGCCGGAACGCTGCGCCGGCTGTCTGTGGATATCGGCGTCGTTCCTCACGTACCGCCCACGGCATACGCATCGCCGTCGATTCCCGGTGCGCGGGAAGCACGTGCGGCCGTGAACGAACGGGGGCGGAAGACGGGCACAGCGGAGCTCCGCCGCCGATGTGTCAGCCGTGCGGCACGCCTGCTGCCGGTTCGCCGCCGAGGAAGTCCTCCAGGATCTCGGTGAACCGCTCCGGCTGCTCCTCGGCCGGATAATGGCCGCAGTCGTCGAGGACCACCCCGGTGACGTCGCCGGCCGCCAGGCGCATCGTCTGGGCGGCATTCTCGCCGCTCCACAGCGCGCCGCCGACGGCGAGCACCGGCAGTGTCAGCCGGGTCCTGCTGCGCCGCTCGTTCTGCGCGATCGTCTCGTCCAGCGCCCGGTAGTACGCGAAGCTCGCGCGCAGTGCGCGAGGATCCGCGGCGATCGCGTCGACATAGACGTCGACGGCGTACGCGGGGATCGCTGTCGGGGTGGCGGCCTTGGTGGCGAACTGCCGGCCGAAGAAGAGCCGCTCCCGCCCTCGGACCAGTTCCTCGTTGAGCCCGGTGAGCCGGTTGAAGCCGAACTGCCAGAGTTTCTGGTTGACCGAGGCCGGGCTGAAGACCGGCGGGGACGGCACGACACCGGGGATCACGGCTTCGACGACGGCGAGCCGGCCCACCCGCTCGGGGTGATCGGCAGCGAGGGCGTATCCGGTCCACGTGCCGATGTCATGGCCGACCACGTCGAACCGGTCGTGCCCGAGCGCGGCCATCAGCGCGACCAGATCGGCGGCCAGCGTGCCGGCGTCGTAACCGTCGTCGGGCTTGCCGGAGAGCCCGGCCCCGCGCGAGTCGACGGCGACGACGGTGTGCTGGCGGGCGAGCGCGGGCATCACCTCCCGCCAGGCGTACCAGGTCTGGGGCCACCCGCCGATCAGCAGCAGCGGCGGGCCGTCCCCGCCGGTGACCGCGTGCAGCCGCAGCCCGTTCAGCTCCACGAGCCGACTCGTGAAGACCTCGGTGAACCCCTCGGGCAGCCGTAGCGAACCCAGGCTTGTCGTGCCGTCGGCCGGACTCATCATGGAACGATCGGTGCAACATGTCATGCCGGTGACCTTACACATCTTGAAACGATCGGTGCAAGATGTGTAGGCTGACGAACCATGGCGGGCCGTAAGCAATTCGACGTGGACGAGGCGCTACGACGTGCGATGCACGTCTTCTGGCGCTGGGGCTATTCGGAGGCCTCGATCGATCGCCTGACCGAGGGCACGGGCCTGGGCCGGAGTTCGCTCTACGGCACCTTCGGGGACAAGAGCACCCTCTTCCGGAAAAGCCTCGAGCGGTACGCGCAGACCTACCACCCGCTGTACGACCGGGCACTGTCCGGCCCCCACCCGGGCCCCGGCGCCGTGGTGGCCGCCTACCTGCAGGTCACCCTGAACCGCATCGCCGATCCGGCGGTCCCGGACGGCTGCCTGCTCACGATGTCGGCAGCGCAGTTCCCGGCCCTCGACACAGAGGGCCAGGCGATGGTCCGCGGCATGATCGACGGTGTGCGGACGATGCTGGAGCGGGCGTTGCTGGCGGCGGGGGCCGGTGAGCGGGAGGCGGCAGAACTGGCGTTGTGCACGCTGGCGACGAACAAGTCCCTGGCAGTGCTGAGCCGCGCCGGCTTCTCGAGCGACGACCTGGCGACCGTTGTCGCAGCCGCCGCCCGTACCGCCGGGGAGACCGATGCTGCGGGGTGAACCGGCGTCCGGCCCGACCGTCTCCCGCCTGACGGACGCCCTGGCCGCCTCCGGCGGGAATGACCTGCCGGTCATCCGCTCCGCGCGCTCCGAAGTACGTCTTCGCGCCTGGTCGATGGCCGGCGAGCACGCGCCCGACACCGACGGCCGGGTCGTCATCGATCTCGACGGCGTCCTCGTGATCGCCCACTCCGACAGGGAAGCCGCGGCCCGAGTCGGCCCGTCGCACGGCGCGTGCCGGCAACTCGAGCGGGAGGCGTCACCGGAGCGATCCGGCAAGACCCCGGTGAGCTCACCGGGCCGTCGCGACGATCGTGCCGCCTCCCCGGGTCCTGCCGACGAGAGCGCCGTGCCGGTCTCCCGGCCGTGCGGACGCGCCGGTGTCGTGGAAGTCGGAGGCGGCCAGGACCGACCCGTCCGGCGCGAGCAGCCGCACGGTCGTGACGGGGGAGGAACCGGCGGGGTAGGGGCCGCCCCAGTGGGCGTAGCCGTCGTCCAGCCGGAAGGTACCGACCGTGCTGACCGAGCCGTCGGCGCGTACCACCTGGCAGCGCACGGTGGGGTCGTCGGCGATCGCGCCGGCGTCGAGATCGACGTAGAGCCAGGGGGACGCGCCGGTGTGTGCGTACACCTTGCCGACGTGCCGTTCCTGGGCGGTGAGCACGGCGGTGCGCAGGGCCGGGTGCGTCGTGGGGGCGGACGCGTTGCCGACGGCCCAGCCGCCCAGGACCAGGGCCGCGGCGGCCGCGGCGGCGGCCAGGGTGCGGCCGATCCGATGCCGCCGGTGCCAGGGGGGCCGGGCGGGCGGCCCCATACGTCGCAGGACGCGGGAATCGAAGCCCGGCGGCGGTTCGGCGGCCGGGACGAGATCGAGGAGACCGTCGGCCACCGGCGTCAGATCACGGACGTACGTCCGGCACTCCGCGCAGTGCTGGAGGTGCGCCACGGCGCCGGAGCGCTCGGGCCCGGGCAGTACATCGAGTGCCAGCTCCGCGCCGCACTCGTGCAACTGGGCGCAGCTCAGCGGGGAGGCTCCGCTGCTGGTCATGGCTCACTTCCGTTCCGGGCGTCCCGCGGGGCCAGCGCGGCCCGGAGCTTGCTCATGCCCGCCCTGATGCGGGTCTTGGCGGTGCCCAGCGGGATATGGTCGGCGTCCGCGACCTGCTGGGCGGTCATGCCGTAGACACCTGCCATGACCAGGGCCCGCGCCTGCTCGCGGGGCAGCCGGGCGAGCGCGCTGCGTAGTTCGGCGGAGGTCTCGTCGGCGAGGGCCTGTCCTTCGGGGGTACGGGTGGCCTCGTCCAGGAGCAGGGACAGCTCGCCCGGGTCGACGGGGACGGCCCGGCGGGCGCGGGTGGCGTCGATGGCCAGGTTGCGGGCGATGGTGGTCAGCCAACCGCGTACGGATCCGCGCCGCGGATCGTACATCTGCGCATGCCGCCACGCCTGCTCGAAGGTCTGCTGGGCGATGTCCTCGGCGAGTTGGGCATCCCCGGTCACCGTGACGGCCACGCCGAAGACCCGTTGCTGGAACCTCCGCACGAATGACACCGTGAGCCAGGGATCCCCGGTGGTCAGGCCCTCCAGCAGTGCGTCGTCAGGCAGCTGCTCCAGGGGAACGCCGTACTGCATACCACTATTACGTAACACCTCCGACGAGGGATTGCGTCTGCTCCGGGGGAGCAGCGTGTCGAGGAGTTCGGCGAGTTCGGTGACCGACGGGCGGTCCCGGGGCTCCGGCTCCAGACAGCCGTCGATCGCCCGGCCGAGCACGGGCGGCAGCCGGCGCCGGGCCCTGACCGGCGGGGCACGTCCCTCCAGCTGGGGATACCAGTCGTCGTCCCCGGACCCGTCGGTGGCGGAGGCGGTCTCTCCGCAGTCGAAGGGCATCGCGCCGGTGGCCGCCTCGTAGAGCGTGATGCCCGCCCCCCACACGTCGGCGGCCGCCGTGACCGTGCCGCCGCGTGCCTGCTCGGGCGCGAGATAACCGAAGGTGCCCGTCCCGGCCGGCACCGGACCGGGGGCATGGGCGACGCTCAGGTCGAGGACCTTGGCGCGGTGGCACTCCACCACCACGTTCGTCGGCTTGATGTCCAGGTGCAGCAGCCCTCGGCCGTGCAGATAGTGCAGTGCCGAGCACAGGTGCAGACCCAGGAAGGCGAGGTCGGTGGCGGCGGGACGGTGCCGCAGCCGGTGGATGAGGAACGACAGTGTCTCCCCGGTCAGGGTTTCCAGGACGACCAGCGGCTCCGGTTCCTCGATGGTGTCGTACGCGCGGACCAGGTGGGGGTGGGTGAACTCCTGGAGCCAGCGGCCTTCCTGCAGCAGCCGGTGGCGCAGCGGGGTCTCGTGCCGCCGGTCCGGGCGCAGCAGTTTGACCACGCAGCGGCACTCGCGCTCCCGGCTCCAGGCGTCGTAGACGTCCAGCCATCCCGTGCGGGAGATATGGGCCAGCAGGTCGTAGCCGGGGGCGGGGGCCGGTCCCGGGGACGTGCGGGGAGGCGGCGGTGGTGCGGCGGTGCGAGCGCTCATGGGACCGTCCGGAACGAGGAGTCATGGAGCTTGTGCAGGCGGGCGTACACCGTGTCGCGCAGGAGAAGGCCGTCGTGGGTGCCGGACTCGACGATCCGGCCGTGGGCGAGGACGACGATGCGGTCGGCGTCGCGGACGGTGAGCAGATTGTGGGAGATGACGATCGTGGTGCGGTCGGCCATCAGCCGGTGCAGCGGTCCCAGGATCCGCCGGCCCGACTCGGCGTCCAGTCCGGTGGTCGGCTCGTCGAGGATCAGCACCGGGGCGTCCCTGATCATGGCCCGGGCGATGGCCAGCCGCTGGCGCTGCCCGCCCGACAGCAATCGGCCACGCTGGCCGACCACGGTGTCGTACCCTTCCGGCAGTCGCCCGACGAACTCGTCCGCGTCGGCCGCCCGGGCCGCGGCGATGATCTCGGCGTCGGTGGCTCCCGGGCGTCCGTAGGCGATGTTCTCCCGTACCGTGCCGTGCAGGACCAGCGTCTCCTGGAGCACCACGGCGACGTTGTCCCGCAGGTCGGCCAGGCACAGGTCGCGCAGATCGATCCCGTCCAGGTGCACGGATCCGGAGCCGGGATCCGGGTCGTAGAAGCGCAGCAGCAGCTTGGCGACGGTCGACTTGCCGGCGCCGCTCGCCCCGACCAGTGCCAGGGTCTCGCCGGGTGCGACCTGGAAGGACACATCGGTCAGCGCCGGCCGGGGGCTCTGCGGATAACTGAAGCGGACGTGGCGGAATTCGATGCCGCCGCGCGCCCGCCGCAACGGCCGGTGGTCGGTGGTCTCGATGACCTGGGGGTGCTGGTCGAGCAGTTCGATGATCCGCTCGGCGGAGGCGGACGCCGAGTAGAAGGTGTTGTTGAGGCGGGACAGGCCCCGGATCGGGCTGTAGAGCTGACTGATCAGACCGAGGAAGACCAGCAGCCCGCCCAGGGTGATCCGGTCGTGTTCCAGCTCCCAGGTACCCAGCCCCATCACGGTCAGCGCGCCGGCCAGCTCGATCAGATCGACCATGGGCCCGAACAGTGCCCTGATCCGGGTGGAGGCCATGGCGGCCCGGAAGCGTCCCAGGTTCTCGCGCTGGAAGCGGTTCTGCTCCCGGTCCTGGCAGTTGTAGGCCTGGACGAGGGCGATGTTGCCCAGTACTTCCTCGGTGACGGCGCTGATCGAGCCGCTGCGGCGGCGCCGTTCACGTGAGGCGGCCTTGATCAGGCGGGAGAAGCGGCGCGCGGCGAACCAGAACAGCGGCGCGATGACGAGCGCGAGCAGGGTCAGATCCCAGCGCAGGTAGAACAGCAGGCCGACGAAGACGCCGAGGCGCATCACGTACCACACGGCGTTGGCGATCCCGGAGAGCAGGAAGGTCTCGACCGCGTCCACGTCCCCCGTCACCCGTGACAGCACGTCACCCGGTCTGCGCCGTTCGAAGAAGCCGAGCGACAGGCCTTGCACATGCCGGAACAGGTCGGCACGCAGGGAGAGCAGAAAACGCTCGCTGACCCAGGTCGACGTCACGTCGTCGGAGAAGGCCAGCACACCGGACGCCAGGAACAACCCTCCGTACGCCAGCGCGATCGGCCCGAACGGGCTCAGGTCACGGGGAACCAGCACTTCGTCCACGACCAGCTTGAACAGCCAGATCTCCGCCGCGTCGATCAGGGGCCCCGCCATGCTGAACACGAGGATCAGCCACAGCCAGCGCCGGCCGCCCTTCGTACAGGGCCAGAAGCGACGGAACACCTCCCGCAACGGCACCGGCGGCGCGGCCGCCACCACGGCATCGGGATCCTCCGCCACGGACAGCAGCCGACGCAGCGCGGCCGTCAGGCGCCGCCGTGTGTCAGGCATCGCACCATCCGGGATGATCCGGGGCCCGAGGGGCCGGAGACGTCCCCGGCCCGTCGGTCCGTTCGAGTGCGGTCAGGTCAGCCCCGCGAGGTCGCGTGGCTGTGCCGGCGACGCCGGCGGCGGCTGACGCTGTGCGTCGTGCCCTTCGTGGTGTCGGTCGTGGTCTTGTGGTGCTTCCCGTGTTTGGCGGGATTCATATGACTGAAGATCGCCATGGTTCCGGATTCCTTCCTCAGGACGCTCCTCACGGGTTCGTCATGGAAGGTACGGATCAAAAGGGCGGTCGGATGTCCGTTCCGGTGAATCGGACACGGCCCGCGGTGTGCCGCGTGCGCGGACGCCGGACGCCGGTCGGGCACGAGTCGAGGAAGGATCCGGCCGGGGGCGCGACACCGCGGGAACCGTGAACGACAGCGGCGACCGCCAGGGCTGCCAGTTCGGCGGCGGCGACATCGCCGTCCACCACGCCGTCCGGCACGACATCGCCTGCGACGACGGCCCTCACGGGTTCACCTGCAACAGCAACCCCGGCACCATCACCAGCAACGTCGGCATCGACAACGCGGAGCGTGCTACGAGGTGAGTTCCTCGGTGATGCGGTCCCGCATGAAACGCCGAGGATTCCCGGGCCCGTTCCTCCCGGGCGAGGACGCATGTCGTGGCGACACCGTCGAAGTCCGGGTTCGCGCAGCGTGCTGCTGAAGAGGGCGTCCGGTCGACGGGACATCCGCAAGCCGGCCGATGGGGACACCCGCAAAGGAAAAGGCAAGGAGCACTCTGTCCTCGCCACTCTTAACTTATAGCGCGCCGGGGGGCTTGCGGCAAGACCCGGGTCGCGGCGCAGAATCGTCGGCCAAGGCCACAACCTGCGGAAACAGGGGTATGACGTGCGTGTGTCGTTGTCGATGTCAAGAGGGGCGCGGTGGCGTCGAACCGGCGGTGGGACCGGCAACGGGGCCGGGAAGGCGACCACGGTCGAGGGCGTACCGCACGGAGGTGTCGCGGTGATCGGGCAGTACGTGCTGGACCTTCAAGAGATCGACGAGAGCCAGGGCCCGGCCGTCGGAGGCAAGGGTGCGCACCTGGGCGCGCTGTCGCGGATCGACGGCATCCGGGTGCCCGGTGGCTTCTGCGTGACGACGGACGCCTTCCGGCGGGTCATGGCGGAAGCGCCGTCGATCGACGAGCGGCTCGACCGGCTGTCGCGCCTGAACCCGGACGACCGGGAGGCGATCCGTACACTCAGCGCGCAGATCCGCCGCACCATCGAGGAAACCGCCGTCCCGGGAGATCTCGCGGCGGCGATCACCCGCGCGCTCGCCGGGTTCGGTGAGCAGGCCGCCTACGCCGTCCGATCCAGCGCGACGGCAGAGGACCTGCCTGCGGCCTCCTTCGCCGGGCAGCAGGACACGTACCTGAACGTCGTGGGGCCGACGGCGGTCCTCCGGCACATCAGCCGCTGCTGGGCCTCGCTGTTCACCGAGCGGGCCGTGACCTACCGTCAGCGCAGCGGCATCGACCACCGTACGGTCCACATGGCCGTGGTCGTGCAGCGGATGGTCTTCCCGTACGCGGCCGGCGTCCTGTTCACCGCCGACCCCGTCACGGGCAACCGGAAGGTCGCCACCGTGGACGCCGGCTTCGGCCTCGGCGAGGCCCTGGTCTCCGGCCTGGTGAATCCCGACGTCTTCAAGGTGCGGGACGGTGAGGTGGTCGCCAGGACGATCGCCGCCAAACGGTGTGCCGTTCACGCCCTGCCGTCCGGAGGCACGCGGAAAGTGGTGATCGACGCGCGGCGCCGGGAGCAGCCTGCGCTGACGGATGCGCAGGTCGTGCGCCTCGTGCAGTTCGGGCGGCGGATCGAAGCGCACTTCGGCCGCCCTCAGGACATCGAGTGGTGCCTGGCCGACGACGGTTTCCACCTCGTTCAGAGCCGGCCGATCACCACACTGTTCCCCGTTCCGGAGAGCGGTGACCAGGAGAATCACGTCTATGTCTCCGTCGGCCATCAGCAGATGATGACCGACCCCATGAAGCCCCTCGGGCTCTCCATGTGGCAGCTGACGGCCATGGTGCCGATGCACGAGGCCGGCGGGAGGCTGTTCGTCGACGCCACCCGGCGGCTGGCCTCGCCCGTGAGCCGCGCCGGCCTTCTGGACGTCATGGGAAGAGGCGATCCGCTGGTCAGGGACGCTCTGGAAACCCTCCTGGACCGCGACGGTTTCGTCCCGTCGCTCCCGGACACGGGTACGGGTCCCGGGGGGCCGCCGGCCGGTGGCGCGTCCGCTGTGATCGACACCGATCGGGCCGTCGTGACCGAACTGGTCGAGCGCAGCCAGGCGTCCCTCGCCGCCCTTGAGCGAGGCATCCGGACGAAGACAGGGCCGGCGCTGTTCGACTTCCTGCTGGAGGCGTTCGAGGAGCACAAGCGAGTGCTCAGCGATCCGCTGAGCATGCAAGTGATCATGGCGGGGATGGAGGCCACGTGGTGGCTCAACGACAACCTGCACGAGTGGCTGGGTGAGAAGAACGCGGCGGACACGCTGACTCTGTCCGCCCCCGGCAACGTCACCTCGGAAATGGGACTGGCGCTCCTCGATGTCGCGGACGTGATCCGCAGGCAGCCGGAGGTGGTGGGGTTCCTGCAGGGTGTCGAGGACGAGGGCTTCATGGACGAGTTGGAGGAGCTCCCGGGCGGGGCCGAGGCGCGCGACGCCCTCGAGGCCTACCTCGACCGGTACGGCATGCGCTGCGTCGGCGAGATCGACATCACGAGGCCACGCTGGCGCGAGCGCCCCACCACGCTCGTGCCCATGATTCTCGACAACGTCAGGAACTTCGAACCGGGTGCCGCCGAGCGGCGTTTCGAGCAAGGGCGGCAGAAGGCGGAGAAGAAGGAACGGGACGTGCTGTCATGCTTGCGGGCCCTGCCGGACGGGGACCGGAAAGCCGACGAGACCAAGCGGATGATCGACCGGGTCCGAACCTTCATCGGGTATCGGGAGTACCCCAAGTACGGCATCATCAGCCGCTGCTTCGTCTACAAGCAGGCCCTGCTGGAGGAGGCGGAACGCCTCGTGCGGGCCGGCGTGCTTCCCGAGAAGGAGGACATCTTCTTCCTCACGTTCGACGAACTCCGCGACCTCGTGCGTTCCCACCGGGCGGATGACCGGCTCATCCAGCAGCGCAAGGACGCGTTCCGGTCGTACCACGCGCTCACACCGCCCCGGGTCCTCACCTCGGACGGCGAAGCCGTCAACGGTGCGTACCGGCGCGACGACGTGCCGGCCGGCGCCCTGGTCGGCCTGCCGGTCTCGGCCGGGACCGTCGAGGGAAGGGCCCGCGTCGTCCTCGACATGGCGGAGGCCGATCTCGAAGCGGGCGACATCCTGGTGACGGCCTTCACGGACCCCAGCTGGTCGCCGCTGTTCGTCGGAATCGAAGGCCTGGTGACGGAGGTGGGCGGCCTGATGACCCACGGCGCAGTGATCGCCAGGGAGTACGGCCTGCCGACCGTCGTGGGTGTGGAACGGGCCACCCGGCTGATCAGGGACGGACAGCGGATCCGCGTGCACGGAACCCACGGGTACGTCGAGATCCTGGCCTGACCGGCGTGCCCTGGGGCACCGAGGCGCTCACCGCGTTGACGCAGAAGCGTCCGCCGCCACCGCCGTTCGACGACCGGCCCTGCTGTCGCAGACCGTGCGCTCCGACCCACGCGTACCGCAGCGGTCGGTGCTCGAGGCGTTTCGGCCGGAGCGGCCGCCGACCCCTCCGGCGGCCGGCGGAAAGCGGGCCCCGGCCACGGAGCCGGCGGACGCCGCACCGGGCCGGCCCGGCCTCGCGGAGCCGCACGGGCAGGCGGCTCAGCCGGTGCGGTACTTCTTCGCCGCCGCCTGGGCCAGCTGCTGTGACCTGCGCAGAGCGGTGTCCACCGATTGTCCACCGGCTATGGCGCGGCTGATCTCCCGGGAGACCTTGGTACCGAGATCGGCGAATTCGGGGATGCCCACGTACTGGACGCCTGTGTAGGGGCGTGGGCCCACCCCCGGGTTCCGAGGGTCGGCGGAGTTCGTCTCCGCCGCGTACTCCTGCCGGTACCACGCGGCGGCCGCATTCTGGTAGTCGGAGTTGGCGTAGAGCGACTTCCGGCTTCCGGCGGGTGCCGCGATCCAGCCGAGTTCCGTGCCGACCAGGGACTGGTACTCCTTCGAGGAAGCCCAGGAGATGAACTTCCAGGCGGCGTCCTTGTTCTTGCTCGCGTTCTGGATGCTCCAGGCCCACGCCCACAGCCAGCCGGTCTTCTCGGTCCTGTCGTGCGGGGCGGCGACATAGCCGACCTTGCCCTTGACCGCCGAGCCGTCGGCCTCGACGGACGACGCCAGGGAGGTCGCGTCGTACATCATGGCGCACTTGCCTGCCACGAAGGTGTCGAGTGTTTCCAGGACACCGCTGCGGTAGGCGTCAGGCTGCCCGTACCTGCGGACCAGGTCGACGTAGAACCGCACGGCCTTCCTGAACGCCGGTGACGTGAGCTGTGCGTTCCAGTTCATGTCGTACCAGGAGCCTCCGAAGGTGTTGACGACGGTGTTGATCGGGGCGAGGTTCTGGCCCCATCCCGGCAGCCCCCGCAGACAGATGCCGTTCACACCGTCGGTGCCGTCGACCTTGGCCGCCAGCGAGGCGACCTGGTCCCAGGTCGGATTCTGCGGCATGGTCAGCCCGTTCTTCCTGAAGAGGTCCTTGCGGTACATCAGGAAGGAACCCTCACCGTAGAAGGGCTCGGCATAGACCCTGCCGTCGGTCCCGGTCATCGATGTCATGAGGTTGGGGAACATGTCGCCCTGGTCGAAGGACTTGTCCGCCTTCGCGTAGGAGTCCAGCGGGGCGAGCCAGCCGTCCTTCGCGTAGATGGGTGCGTCGTACGAGCCGACGATCACGACGTTGTAATGCCCCGCCCGGCTCGCAAATTCGCGAGCCGTCCTGACGCGCAACTGGTTCTCCGGCAGCAGGGTGTAATGCACCGTGATGCCGGAGTCCGCGGTGAAGTGCCTCTTCGTGAGCCTTTCCAGCTGCTGTGTCTGGGCGATGTCCAGCGCGAGCACGTTGATGCTCCGCTTCGGCCCGCCGGACGGCTGGTGCGTGGCGGTGCAGCCGGAGAACGCGACGGCCGCGGCCGCCACGGCTGCCGCGGTCGGACGGCTGAGGCTCCTGCGCTTCATGGCACTCCGATGACTCCGGGGTCCGCCTTTTTCCTCTCGTTCCCGATCTCGCCTCGGATGGATATTTCATGCTAATTCAACTCGCATGGGTTATCTCCTCGGGTACGAACGTGCCGCCCGCCGGGAGAGGGTGTCGGTGGTGACCGCAGCGAGCAGTACAGCACCAGTGATCATGAACTGGACGGAGTCCTGGACGCCCAGAAGCGCCATGCCCGAGGCGATCGACTCGATGACCAGCACCCCGAGCAGCGCGGACCACGTCGTACCGCGCCCGCCGAACAGACTGGTGCCCCCGATGACGACCGCGGCGATGGCGTTGATCAGCAGCATGCCGGAGCCGGCGACGCGGGCTGTCGTCGGGCTGGCCGAGGTGAGTTCCGAGGCCACGATCAGCCCACCGGTCGCGGCCAGCGTCCCCGACACCATGAACACCATGATCTGCACCCCTGCCACACCCACGCCGGCGCGGCGAGCCGCCTCGATACCGCCCCCGAGCGCGTAGACCCTCCGCCCGTAGCGGGTGCGACGCAGGAAGCAGTCCGAGGCGACGACGACCGTCAGGAAGATCAGGAGGGCGAACGGAAGCCCCTGGAACTGGTCGAGCATGTGGGCGGCGGCGAAGGAGATCACGGCCAGGAGAGCTGTCCGCACCCAGATCTCGCTCAGCGACCGGTACGGCGTCCCGGCGTCCCGGCGTCGGCGCCTGTTCCGGTGGGAAACCAGGAGGTACCCCGTGGTACCGAGCCCGGCCAGACCGTACGCGGCACCGGCGGCACCGAAGTACGTGCTGGTCAGGGAGGCGACCAGGCCTCCCTCGTCGATGCTGACGGTGCCGCTCGAACCCAGGAGGAGAAGGGTCAGGCCGTTCCAGGCCAGCAGTCCGGCGAGGGTGACGATGAACGCGGGCACGCCGACCCGGGCGTAGAAGAACCCGTGGACGGCTCCCACCGCAGTCCCCGAGGCCACCGCCACGACGACGGCAAGCCATTCCGGTACGCCGAGGTTCACGTTCAGTACGGCGAACACGGCCCCGCCCAGACCGCTGACGGAACCGACCGAGAGGTCGATCTCGCCGATCAGCAGTACGAAGACGACGCCGACGGCGACCAGGCCGGTACCGACGATGTCCACGCTGAGGTTGGACAGGTTGCGCGGCGAGAGAAAGTTGTCGTCGAGGCCCTGGAAGACGAGCCAGATCGCGACCAGGCCGAGGATGATCAGGAGCGGGCCGCGTTCGTCGCCGCGCAACCTGGCGTTGAACGCTGCGGCGTATCCCCTGAGGGACAGGTTCCGTACGTGGCTGCGCGGTTCCCGGCCGGACGTGGTGGACGCGGTGCCGGTGCCCGTGCGGCTGTGCCCTGAATCCTCGGGTGCCCCCTTCCTGCTCACGGCCATGCCTCCTCGTCGCGCGTCGTGCGGTGGGCCACGGCGTTGTCCGCCGCGCCGGTGATGGAGGAGACGATCTGCTCCTGTGGCGTGGTGTTCACGTCGAAGAGGCCGTTGTTGCGGCCGAGGCGCAGGACGGCGACGCGGTCGGCGACGGCCTTGACGTCGCCCATGTTGTGGCTGATGAGGAGGACCGCGAGGCCACGGTCGCGCAGTTCCTCGATGAGGTCGAGGAGGTGGCTCGTCTGCTCGACGCCCAGTGCGGCGGTGGGTTCGTCGAGAAGGAGAACCTTGGGTGCGGTCATGAGCGAGCGCGAGATCGCGACAGCCTGCCGCTGTCCGGCCGACAGTGCGTCGACGGGCATGCGCACATCCGGGATGTGGATGGGCAGCGTGCGCATCAGCTCATGGGCGCGGCGTTCCATCTCCACCTCGTCGAGGATGCCGAATCTGCCGATCTCACGGCCGAGGAAGAGGTTGCCGACGATGTCGAGGTTGCCGCACATCGCGAGGTCCTGGTAGACGGCCGCGATGCCCAGCCTCTGGGCGTCGTGGGGGCGTTTGATCTGTACGGGGCGGCCTTCCCATTCGATGGCGCCCTTGTCGGCGGGGCCGACACCGGAGATCACCTTGATGAGGGTGGACTTGCCGGCGCCGTTGTCGCCCACCAGGGCGACGACCTCCCCGGCACGGATCTGGAGCTCGACGTCCACGAGCGCGTGCACGCCGCCGAACCGCTTGGAGACGCCGCGCAACGAGAGCACGGGTGGGTACGCCACGGGGATCACCTCCCTTTGCCGGGTGAGTGCGTCTCCCGGAGGAGGCCGGCCGTGTCACAGGCGTGCCGGAGCTCCGGCGTGCAGATCTGGTCGGTCGTGTAGACGCCCTTCTCGACGAGGGTCTGCCGGATGTTGCCGAGCGTCACGGCGATCGGGGCGAGGAGGACAGCCGGGACGCCCTTGACGGTGGTGTTGCCGCCGATGCGCTCGCCGCGTTCCAGGGCGACGGCCATGGCGGCCGCTGCGGCGGCCTCCGCCCCGAAGGGTTTGTACACAGTCATGTACTGCTCCCCTCTGACGATGCGCCGTACGGCCTCGAGCTCCGCGTCCTGACCGGTGACAGGGGGCAGCGGCTCGACGTGGGCGTTCTTGAGAGCGGTGACGACTCCGGCGGCGATGGCGTCGTTGGCGGCCAGGACACCGCCGATCCGCTCCGGACCGAGGGCGGTGATGGCGGCGGTCATACGGTCGCGTGCGCTCTCCGTCGTCCAGGCCAGGGTGTCGTACGTCTTGCCGATCTTCACCTTGCCCTTGATGACGGACAGGGCCCCTTGGGCGTACCAGGCGGCGTTGGGGCTGGTCGGATCGCCGTTCATCATGACGACCTGGCCGCCGTGCGCCTTCTCTCCCATGGCCTTGAGGAGAGCCTCGCCCTGGAGCCTGCCGATCCTGGCGCCGTCGTAGGTGACGAAACCCGAGATCGGGCCTTCGGCGAGCCGGTCATAGGCGACGACCGGGACGTTCGCCCTGTGCGCCGTCCGGACCGAGGAGCGGAGTGCTTCAGGGGCTACGGCGTCGAGGATCACGACCCGGACCCCATTGGCGATCATGGAGTTCATCTGCAGACGCTGTCTCGTCGCGTCGTTCTCGGCGTTGCGGTACGCCACGGTGCAGCGGGCGCACAGCTCCTTCAGCTTCTTCTCGACCAAGGGCTTGTCGTATTGTTCCCAGCGAGGCAGCCCACGGCTCGGCAGCAGCAGACCGACGGTGAAGCCGTCCCTGCCGCCCCCGCCGCCGCTTCCGCAGCCGGCCAGGGACATGGCCGTGAGACCCGCGACGACGGCCGCGAGGACCTGTTGCGCGCAGATCCTCATGCGATGTCCCCTCGTCCTTCCGCCGGCCCGGCATCAGCGGGATCGGGTACGACGATCTCGCTCCACACCTGCTTGCCCCCGCCGACCGGTACAGAGCCCCAGGCCGCCGACATCGACTCGATCAGCAGCAGACCCCGGCCGCCGGTCGCCTCCCAGTCCACGATCACCGGCTTCGCGGGTGCACGCGGCGAGGAATCGCTCACGGCGACCCGCACCCGGTCCGCGGCACGGGTGAGATCGAGGCGAACCGCCCCCTGGGTGTGCACCACGGCGTTGGTGACCAGCTCGGAGACGATCAGCAGCACGGCGTCGGCGTGCTCCGTCATCTTCCACGCGCGCAGGGTGCGCGCTGCGAAACGGCGGGCGTGCATCACCGCGTCGGGCAGCCGCCACACCACGTAGCCGGCCCGTACCGGCCGGACCTTCGGCCCGTCGTAGCGAAGCAGCAGCAGCGCGATGTCGTCCTCGCGGCGCCCGGCGTCCCCGAGCAGGTCGTCGGCCATCCGCCCGGGGTCCGAGGGATCGGCGGCGGCGAGAGCGTCACACGTCCGGTGCATGCCCTCGTCCAGAGGGAGGCCGGCGGACTCGACCAGGCCGTCGGTCACCAGGACGAGGACCGTGCCCGGAGCCAGGGTGACCGCGGTCATCGGGAACTCCGCCTCCGCGAGTACACCCAGCGGAAGTCCGCCCTCGACCTGCACCTCCCCGGTACTGCCGTCGGGGCGGCGCACGAGCGGCGGGAGGTGGCCGGCCCGGACGAACCAGGCGTTGCCCTCCTCCAGATCCAGCTCGACGTAGCAGCAGGTGGCGAACAGGTCGCTCTCCATCCCGACCAGGAGGCGGTTGGCACGCGAGACGACCACATCGGGCGGATGGCCCTCCACCGCGTAGGCCCTGACCGCGGTGCGCATCTGGCCCATCATGGTCGCGGCTGCGGCACTGTGGCCCTGTACGTCGCCGATGACCAGAGCGACCCGGGTCTCGGAGAGGGCGATGACGTCGTACCAGTCACCGCCCACCTGCAGCCCGCGCTCGGCGGGCAGATAGCGGGCGACGGCGACGCCACCGGGCAGTTCGGGCAGGCGCCGGGGCAGCAGACTGCGCTGCAGCATCGTCGCCAGCTCCTGCTCGGCGTCATACGCGTGCGCCCGCATCAGGGCCTGCCCGATCAGGCCGGCGGTCGCGATGAGCAGGGACCGCTCGGCGGGAACGAACTCGTGCGGCTCGTCCCACCCGACAAGGCACACGCCGGTGACCCGGCTCTTGGCGGGGAGCGGCAGGACGGCCAGGGCGCCGGGACCGATTTCCGACAGACCGGGCTCGAGCGCGGCACCGGCAGGCCACAGGCTCATGCGTCCGCGCCGCAGGGCCTTCCGGAGAGTGGGCAGGGCGTCGATCGGTGCGTCCGGCCACTCGGCCCGCCAGGTACGGGGCCAGGCGACGGGCTGCGGCGGGTCGAGCACGGTGACCGCCAGCCGGTCGTCCTGCAGTTCGGCGAGCGCCACCCGGTCGGCACCCAACGGTTCGCGCAGGGCGGAGACCACCACCTGGCCGACATCCCTGACCGTGGTGGCGTCGTCGAGTGCCGCTGTCAGCCACTGGACCTGGGAGACGTCATCGGCGCTTCGGCGCAGCGCAGAGGCCGCCGCCACCACGCCGAGCACCTGTTCCGGCCGGTCGACGGTGGCTCTCCGCACCCGGCAGCTCAGAGTCAGCCAGCGGAGCTCACCGGTGGGCCGGCGCACTCGGAACTCCAGTTCCCGGTGGTCCGAGGTCGGGAGGGATGGTTCCATGACCGGCATCAGGGTGGGCAGGTCCTCCGGGACGGTGTGGGCGAGCAAGGTGTCCGCCTTGCCGTCGAAGCCGTCCGGGGCGATGCCGAACAGCTCGAGCACGGTCGTGTCCGCTTCGACCAGGCCGGTGTCCGGTACCAGGACGAACGAGCCGACGCGCAGATCGCGCAGGGCGGTGCTCAGCAGGGGGAGGGGGGCGGCGCCGTCGGCTTCGGCCTGGAGCCGGTCGGCTACCGCGTCGGCGTACTGTTTCAGCAAGCCCCGCTGCTCGGTTCCGAAGCCGTCCGCGGCGTCGCCGACGACGACAAAGCAGCCGAGCTGCCTGTTGGCCGCCCCGAGAGGCAGCGCACCGAGTGACAGGCCCGCTCGAATTCCTGCTGTGTCGCCCTCGTGGAAGGAAGCGAGGGCTGCTGAGGTCAGCCACTGCGGCCGACCCGTGAGGAAGGCGTCGGACACGGGGGAACCAGCGGACAGCGTGAAACGTTCCGGCAGCCCGAAACTGGCCGCGGTGCCTCCGGCAGCCTCCACCAGGTGAAGACCGTCGAGCTTGTCACCGAGGGTGAAGACAGCTGCCAGCGTGGCCCCGGCGAACGCCAGGACCCGTTCTGTGGCGGCCGCGTCCTGCACCGGAGCCAGCGCGGCTGTACCCGCTGCCCCGGCCCCGTGTGGCCGCGGCCCTTTGGCCCGGACGCCACCGAAGTGGGGCATGTCCGCATCTACCTCCTACTTCTGTCGCAGGTGCCGACACGGGCAGGCCCCACGGAGCACGGGCGCGGTGGAGACACCGGACCGGCGACGGGGGACCACGCCGCCCTCAAGAGGCGGACACCCACCCATAAGGATCTCATATGTGAATAAATGCACCAGATACGTCAGGGGTGCCGGAGGTCCTCGTGGCCGAGCGTCCCCCTGGGGGCGCCGGAAGACGCGGACCACGTAGCGGCCCTGTTCTCCCGAAGCTACGGCGAAGTGACAAGTAGCTCTCTGTAATCACAGCGGCGCTCGGTCAGGGATGGCGGGGCGGGGCCCGGGGACTTCGCCGACCTGGAGGCGGGCGAAGTCGGTGTGGGCGGCTTCGACGGCTTCGGGGTGCCTCGCGCTTGGCGTGCTCGGCGAGCATCTCCAGGACCAGGCCGTGGACGGTGAGATGGCCGGCGAGCGCGGTCAGCTCGGCGGCGTCGCGGCCGAGGCGCTTCATCTCGTACACGGTGAAGACGACCCGGTAGTGCGGGGCGCGCGCCTCGACCTCCCGCGCCGTCCGCAGCGCCTCCTCGAACTTCGGGCGGACCCGCACCCGGGTGCTGATCTTCTCGCTGAAGATCTTGTCCCTGGGGATGCCGTGCTTGCTGAGCGCGTCGAGCCGGGAGTCGAGTTCCTGCCCGAGCGTCGAGCACCGCGCGTACCCGATGCGGATGTCCGCGCTCGGCAGGTCCGGGTCGATCGGCATCGGCGGCGGGGTACCCGGCCGCCACGGCCGGCCCGGGGCGCGGTCGGCCGGGGTCGGCACCCGCAGCGCCTTCTTCGGCCGGGGCACCATGGTGAAGCGGCGGGTGTGGTACGCGGAGGGCGGCAAGCCCTGAGCACCGGTGAGGGGTGGCCAAGCTTGGTAACCGGTGACGGTCGAGCGGCTTGGGTTGCGGTCCGGAATCGCGGTTGCCGACCAGATCACTCCGTGACGGGCAGGCACTCGGCGAGCAGGTCGACGACGTCACGCCACGCTCGCTGCGCGTGCCGTGGGTGGTAGCCGACGCCGGGGACCGTGGTGTGGTCGACCGGTGGGTGGTGGAAGGCGTGCAAGGCGCCGCCGTAGACCACGAGGCGCCAGTCGACGCCCGCGGCCTGCATCTCGGTGGTGAATGCGTCCCGTTGCGCGGGCGGCATGATCGGGTCTTCCGACCCGACCCCGGCCCACACCGGGCAGCGGATGCGTGCCGTCTCACCCGGTCGGCCCGTGGTCAGTGCGTTGACTGTCCCGATCGCGCGCAGGTCGACGCCGTCGCGCCCGAGTTCCAGCGCGATCGCGCCTCCGGTGCCGTAGCCGACGGCGGCGATCCGGTCGGGGTCGGTCCGCGGCTCGGCGCGGAGCACGTCGAGCGCCGCGTGGCCGATGCCTCGCATCCGGTCGGGGTCGGCGAGCAGTGGCATGCAACGGGCGAGCATCTCCTCGGGGTCGCCCAAATAGCGCCCGCCGTGGAGGTCGAAGGCCAGCGCCACGTATCCCAGCTCGGCGAGTGCATCGGTCCGGCGGCGCTCGACGTCGCTGAGCCCCATTCCCTCGGGCCCGACCAGGACCGCGGGCCGGCGGCCGGCACCGGCCGGGAGTGCGAGGTGCCCGATCATCGTCAGGCCGTCGGCCGCGTATTCGACCGTGCGCGTTGTAACCGTGGTCATGAGCCTGGACTGTAGTGATCGCCGGGCCCGGTGGGGCCGGTGTTCTGCCGCTGGCAGAAGAACAGGTCTCCGGCGTATTCCGGAACCACCCCGTCAGCGGTTCAGTCGAGCCGTCAAGTCCCGGAGTGCGCCGGTCAGGCGTGGGCGCCGGTCTACGCGGTCACCGACCTGCACAAGGAGCTGACCGGCGCCATGGACAACGACCCGTACATCGTCTGCACCATCCACGGCGGCCCCGATGACATCGACCAGGAGGCCGACCACCGGGACGACGACCTCGAAGGCCGCGCCGCCGACGGTCCGCACCCGCTCACCCCGGCCGGACTCCCGGCCGGCGATGAGTGGCAGCACCGATGATCTCCGGCGCCCGATCACGATCCGCCTGGAGTCCTGACCCGCCCTCACCGGCGTGACCGGTGCTCCGTGCCGTTCGGCTTCGCCGCTCGGCGAAGGCCGGGGCGGTCTCGGTGATGCCCCACCTCCTCGCCAAGGAACTGGACGTCATGCACCAGCCGGATGCGGGATGCCGAGTTCGACCGGAAGTTGTCCGTCGTCCAGGAGCGTTGGTCGCGCACGGTCGGCGGCTGACGGCATTCATGCGGAGTGAGCCCCGGTTGGACCCGTACAAGCAGCCGATCGACGAGATGCTTCGGGCGGACCTGGGCGCGTCGGCGAAGCAGCGGGGTCGTGTCCCCCGTTGTGCCACACCGTTGGTGCAACGGTGTGGCACCAAGCGGGAGGCCATCGTCCAAGGAGGCCGGGAGCGTCTTCAGCGCACCAGGAGACCGATAGCGACCGCCAGCCGTTCGAGGTACAACTCCCTTGATGCGACCTGGTGCTTGAGGCCGATCGAGGCGCTGATCATCGTCTGTGCGACAGGGAGGGCCCTCTCGCGTCCTGACTCGACGGCGATCGCGTCTGTGATCAGTTCCTCGAAACGTCGCGGCGTGGTCTCGATGATCTCTCCGAGGATGTCGGGATTGTCCTCGATGACCCTCGCGACATCGCGCGTCAGCGGGCCGATGTAGCGCCCCGCCCACTGGTCGAACGCCTCGACGAGGCGCTCCGAAAGGGTGCGGCCGCTGTCGGCCAGGACCTGTTCGACAGCGGTGATGTCGCGATCCAAGGCCCGGGTGACTGCGGCACGGAACAGAGTCTCCTTCGAGGAGAAGAGGAAGTAGAGCCCGGGCCGGGAGATGCGCGCCGCCCGCGCCACCTCCTCCATCGAGGTCTTCCGGTAACCGAATCGCGCGAACGTGGCCATGGCGGACTCCAGAACCACGGTTCGACGGTCGCTGTCAGCGACCGTCGGCGGCGGGTGGCCGGCGTCGGGACTGCTCATGGAGCGAGCATACGAGCGAGAACCGGACTATACAAATCAAGTCCAGTTCGTATAGTTGCGTCATGGACACTCGCGAACCCATCTCCACGCCCTTCACCTCCTCCAGCACCGCGGACGAGGTACTGCGGGACATCGACCTCACCGGCGTCCGCGCGATCGTGACGGGAGCGTCCTCCGGACTCGGGATCGAGACGGCTCGTGCGCTGACCGCTGCCGGGGCGGAAGTGACGCTCGCTGTCCGGAACACGGCTGCGGGTGTCGCCGTCGCCGAGACGATCGGGAAGTCGACCGGGGGGATCCGGCCCCGCGTCGTCCGGCTCGACCTCGCCGACAGGGCCACCGTCGCACGGTTCGTCGACGCGTGGGGCGGCCCGCTCCACCTGCTCATCAACAACGCCGGCGTGGTCACCGGTGGCCTCGAACGGACCCATGAGGGCTGGGAGCTGCAATTCGCGACGAACCATCTCGGCCACTTCGCGCTGGCCACCGGCCTTCATCACGCCCTGGCCCGGGGAGCGGCCGACCGCGACGGAGCACGGATCGTATCGGTCAGTTCGACGGCGCACATGCGGTCCGGCATCGACTTCGACGACCTCCACTTCGAGCGCCGCGGCTACGACCCGCAGATCGCCTACGCCCAGTCCAAGACGGCGAACTCCCTCTTCACCGTCGAGGCGACCCGACTGTGGGCGTCCGACGGCATCTTCGCCAACGCGGTGAATCCCGGTGGTGTCGCGACGGGGCTGCAACGGAACTTCACGCCGGCGCAGAAGGCGTCACTCGACGCGGCCGAGGCTGCCGGAGTCTTCACGTACAAAACGGTCGAGCAGGGGGCCGCCACCAGTATCGTCGCGGCCGTCGCCCCCGAGTTCGCTCACTCCGGAGGCCACTATCTCGACGATGCACAAGAGGCATACACCGTGCCGAACGACGCCGATCTCGCGCAGCACCCGCATGGTGTCAAGGAATGGGCGCTCGACCCCGCCACTGCCGAGCGCCTCTGGACCGTCTCGACCGACCTGCTCCGTATCTGACCTCCAGGAGCTGTCGTCAAAAGCTCTTGGCGAGTCGGTGCCGAGGTCATGCGTGATGCGTGCGTGGGGCATCTTTCTGTCGACGTGCGCGCTTCGCTCCGGCTGTTCGCCTTCTACCTGGCGAACGGCACCGTCGACGTTGAGTTGCTCGATGGGTTCGATTACCGCTCGACTGACCCGAGCCATCGGGTCGAGCCACCCTACGAAGCCTGGGAGACCGAACTCCATCTTTGAGGACCGGACGCCAGTCGGCGGGGCATCACACCCACATCACGAGCGAGGCGAGGGTGACGGCTCCCTGACAGGACTCGGCGGTCTCGTCATAGCGGGTGGCGACGCCGCGCCATTGCTTGAGGCGGGCGAAGCACCGTTCGGCGACGTTACGCCGCTTGCAGAGCTGCCGGTCAAAGGCCGGCGGGCGCCGGGGCTTCCCCCGGGTCGGTGGACACGCCCCGCTCCGGGGCGCCCGCGGTGGAGGTGAGCACCTCGTACGTCCCGGTGCCGGGGAAGCGGTGGCCCTCGGTCAACGGCTCGCGGGCGTGCACCTCCGGCCGGACCGTGCGCTGCGGACCAGGACTCACCGGCCCGCCTCCTGAAACGCCGGGGAAGCGGGGCGCCAGCCCAGCTCGGGGGCGATCAGATGGCGTACGTCATGGAGGATCTGCTCGTACTCCTCCCGGTGGAACTCGTACGGCAGCTCCAGGCGCAGCTCCGACACCTGCGCGATGACGAGATCGGCCGCCAGCTGCTCCAGGATCTGCTCCGCTGTGCCGACCACGTCCGGGGCGAACAGGAACCGCTTCGGACCCAGCGCCGCCAGGGCCTGCGGCTTCAGGGTGCGCTCGTGCCGACCGGCCGCGTAGTCCCGGTAGCGGGCCCGTGTGGCCGGGTCGGCGCTGTCGAGCGGCACAATCACCCGCCCGAGCGCCACCCGCGCCGCCGGCCGGCCGTCGCCCAGGCCGCGCCGGTACTCGGAAAGCAGGTTCAGCTGGGCGGTGGTGAAGTCGTCGGTGTCCTCGCCGGAGACGATGTTGCCGGACAGCAGGTTGAGACCGTTCCCGGCGGCCCAGCGGACCGACCGCAGGCTGCCTGCGCCGTACCAGATCCGCTCCACCAGACCGGGGTCGTGCGGCTGCAGCCGCGGCCGCTGGACGTTGCCGGGCGAGTGGATCACGGTGTCCGGGCCGCCGAGGTAGTCGCCGCGCAGGTTGTCGACGAGGCGGGTGATCCGACCGTACGACAGGTCGAAGCTGCGCCAGTCGCCGTCGTACACGAGGTCGCCGAGCAGCTCGGCGTGCGGCATCCCGGTGCTGAAGCCGATCTGGAGGCGGCCGCGGGACAGTACGTCGGCCAGGGCCAGGTCCTCGGCGAGGCGGAAGGGGCTCTCGTAGCCGATCGGGATGACCGCGGTGCCGAGCTCGATCCGCTCGGTGCGCTGGCCGGCCGCGGCGAGGAAAACGGCGGCCGAGCCGACGCCGTGCTCGAGGTGGCGCTGGCGGATCCAGGCGCCGTCGTAGCCGAGCCGTTCGCCGTACTCGAAGAGTCGGAGGGTCTCCTCCAGGCCGGTGTACGGGTCGTCGTCGGCGAAGTTGCCCGGGGTGAGAAGGGCCAGTGAGGTGATGGTGGGAGTGCTCATGCGGCCCTCAGTTCGTGGTGGTCTCGGTGGCGGGGACGGGGACGTGGGCGCCGGGTATCGCCGCGAGCAGTTCGCGGGTGTAGTCGTGGCGGGGGCGGGTGAACAGTTCCTCCGGCGGGCCCGTCTCGACGACGCGGCCGGCCCGCATGACGGCGACCTCGTGCGCGATCTGCCGTACGACGGCCAGATCGTGGGAGATGAAGAGGTACGCCACACCCGTGTCGGCCTGCAACTCGGCCAGCAGCTCCAGGACTTGGGCCTGCACGGACACGTCGAGCGCGGAGACCGGCTCGTCGCAGACCACCAGGTCGGGGGAGAGGGCGAGGGCACGGGCGATCGCCACGCGCTGCCGCTGCCCGCCGGACAGTTCCGCCGGGCGGCGCTCCAGCGTCGCGGCGGGCAGCGCCACCCGGTCGAGGAGTTCGCGGGCCCGGGCGACCCGGGAAGCACGGTCGCCGACCTTGAAGGCACGCAGCGGCTCGGTGATCACCTCGGCGACGGAGAAACGCGGGTCGAGCGAGGCGTAGGGGTTCTGGTAGACGAGCTGTGCGCGGCGGCGCAGTTGCCTGACCTGGGAGCCCCGCGCGGTGGTGACGTCGGTGCCGTCGAAGAGGATCCGTCCGGCGGTCGCGTCGGCGAGGCGGAGCAGCAGGCGGGCGGTGGTGGACTTGCCCGAGCCGGACTCGCCGACCAGGGCGAGGGTCCGGCCGCGGTGGAGGGTGAAGCCGACGTCGTCGACCGCGCGCAGGGTCTCCGGCTTGCCTCCGGCGCGGGGAAGCCTGAACTCCTTGACCAGGTTGCGGACTTCGACCAGTGGCGCAGTCTCCGCCCTGGGGAGGGAGGCCGGGGTGCGGGGCCGGGCGGTGGTCAGGCTCGGGGCGCTGGCCAGCAGGCGCCGGGTGTAGTCGTCCTGCGGGTCGGCGAGGATGTCCCGGGTGGGGCCTGCCTCGACGACCTTGCCCTGGGACATCACCACGAGGCGCCGGGCCCGGTCGGCTGCGACCCCGAGGTCGTGGGTGACGAGCAGGACCGCGGTGCCCGACTCCTCGGTGAGGTGCTGGAGACGGTCGAGGACGCGCCGTTGCACGGTGACGTCGAGCGCGCTGGTGGGCTCGTCGGCGATGATCAGTTCGGGCCGGCCGGCGATGGCGATGGCGATCAGGGCGCGTTGCCGCATCCCGCCGGACAGTTCGTGCGGGTACTGCCGGGCCCGGACGGCCGCGTCGGGCAGCCCGGCCCGGTCCAGCACCTCCACGGCCTCGGACGCCGCCGACCGGCGGGTCGCCAGACCGTGGATGCGCAGCACCTCGGCGACCTGTTCGCCGATCCGCTTGACCGGGTTGAGGGACACCGCCGGGTCCTGCGGGACCAGTCCGATCCGCGCTCCGCGCACGGTGCGCAGTTCCGCCTCCGACAGCGTGGCCAGGTCGTGCCGGCCGAAGCGGACCGTGCCCGCGTCGATCCGGCCGTTCGCCGCCAGGAGCCGGATGACGGCGTGCGCCGTCGTGCTCTTGCCGGAGCCGGACTCGCCGACCACCGCCGTCACCTCTCCCGGCCGTACGTCGAGGTCCACGCCGCGGACGGCCTCGACCGTACCGCCCCGGGTGCGGTACGACACCGACAGACCTCGTACCTCCAGCAGTGGTGCGGTCACGTCTTCACCGTCCTCACCGTTCTCAGGTTCGTCGGTCATCGCTGCCGGGACCATTCGCCGTCCAGCGCCCGGGCGATGCGGTTGGTGGCCAGTACGGTCGCGGCGATCGCCAGCCCGGGCAGTGCGGTCATCCACCAGGCATTGGCGAGATAGTTGCGGCCGTCGGAGATCAACGTCCCCCACTCCGGAGCCGGCGGGGGAGCGCCGTAGCCGAGGAAGCTCAGGGCCGACACGGCCAGGACGGAGGAGCCGAAGTCGAGGGTGGCCAGCACGATCACCGGGCCTGCCGCGTTGGGCAGCACATGCCGGCCCAGCACCGAGTACCAGCGGGCCCCGCTCGCGCGCGACGCCTCCACGAACACCGCCTGCCGCACCCGCAGCACCTCCGCGCGCGCCACCCGCGCGAACGCGGCGACGCCGGCGGTGCCGACCGCCACCGCCACCTTCACCGTGCCGTAGCCGAGCGCGGTGACCAGGGCGAGGGACATGAACAGCGCGGGGACGGACAGCAGTACGTCGACGAAGCGCATGATCACGTCGTCCACCCAGCGGCCCGCGAACCCGGCGACCACCCCCAGCAGGCCGCCGACCACGAACGCGACCAGCACGGCGATCAGCGTGGCCTTCAGGGACAGTTGGGCGCCGTGCACGACCCGGGAGAACACGTCGCGGCCCAGCTCGTCGGTGCCGAACCAGTGACTGCCGCTCGGTCCGCGGAAGTTCCGTGACGGGACGCCCTTCAGCGGGTCCTGCGAGGTGAACAGGTCCGGCCGGAACGAGGCCGACACCACCAGCACGAGGACGACCACCGACAGCAGCAGCCCCGGGCGGCGCATCACGAACCGCAGCAGCCGCCGTACGTCCACACGACGCCCGGGATCAGGCTCCGGTCCCGCCTCGACCGGGCGGGCCGGTCCCAGTGCCGCCTCGGCCGGGTCGTCGACAAGGCTCTGGCTCATACGAGTGCCGCCCTTCTGCCCGAGGCCACCACGATCCGCGGGTCCAGGAGTGGATACACGAGGTCGATGACCAGGTTCGTCGTCACGAAGATCAGCGCGCCGAACACCACCACCCCCTGCACCAGCGGGATGTCCTGGGCCGTGACCGCCGCCGCGGTCACCCGGCCGAGGCCGTCGCGGGAGAACACCGTCTCGACGACCACCGAACCGGCGATCAGCTGCCCCACCAGCAGGCCGACGACCGTCAGCGCCGGCAGGGACGCGTTGCGCAGGGCGTGCCGCAGATGCACCCGCCACCGTCCCGCGCCCTTGGCCCGGGCGGTCTCCACATACGCCTGGTCCAGCGCGGTGAGCAGGCTCTTGGCGAGCACCTGCGCGATCTGCGCGCCGGTCGGCACGGCCAGCGTCAGCGCCGGCAGTACCAGCCCCTTGAATCCGTCGTTGCCGAACGCGGGGAACCAGTGCAGCCGGAAGGAGAACATCTCGACCAGCAGCAGTCCCACCCAGAACGTCGGGACGGACACCCCCAGCGGCGGCAGTGACAGCAGCAGCTGCCGCAGCCAGCGCCGGGCGATGTATGTCGCCAGCACCGCCAGGCCGCCGCCGAGAAGCACCGCGAGCAACAGGGCCGCGCCGGTCAGCTGCAGCGTCTGCGGCAGCGCGTCGGCCAGCGTCGAGGTCACCGGCCGACCGGTGGACACCGAGTCGCCGAAGTCCCCGCGCACCGCCCGGCCGAGGTATTCGGCGTACTGCACCAGCACCGGCTTGTCGAAGCCGTACTCGTGCCGCAGGGCGGCGAGCTGCTCGGGATCGACCTGCCCCGAGTCCATTCCGGCACCGGCCATCGCCGTGACCGGGTCACCCGGCAGACAGTCCAGCACCAGGAACGAGACCGTGTACGCCGCCCACAGCACCCCGACCGCCTGCGCAAGCCGCTTGATCACATAGCGGCGCATGGGCTAGCCGATCCAGGTGTCGTGCAGCTGGAGCCGGCTGGAGGCGTCGAAGTCCAGGCCGTGCACCTTCTTCGACACGCCGAGCTGGGTCTGGAGCTCCACCACCGGCGCGTAGTAGGCGTTCCGCACGATCGACTCCTGAGCCCGGACCACCAGTTGCCCGCGCTTGGCCGCGTCGATGGTCGCGGCCTGCTCGGACAGCGCCGTGTCGAGGGAACTCGGAGGCAGGTGGTAGAAGTTGGCCAGCTTGGTGGAGAAGGAGCTGCGCAGGATGTCCGGGTCGGCGCGGGTGATGTTGCCCCACACCGCGTCGAAGTCACCCGACTGGAGGGTCGGGGCGAACTGCGTGACCTGGAGCTGCTTGAGGACCACGTCGACACCGACGGACTTGAGCTGCTGCTGGATCAGTTCCAGCGCGGGCTGGTTGGTGGCCGCGTTGGGGAACCACTTGACGGTCAGGCTGAGTTTCTTGCCGTCCTTGGCGCGGATGCCGTCGCTTCCGGTCTTCCAGCCGGCGCCGTCCAGCAGGGACTTGGTCTTGGCGGCGTCGAAGGCCAGACGGGAGGCGAGGTCGGTGTAGTCGGGTGTGGTGTGCGCGAGGACGCTGGTGGCCGGCTGGGTGCCGGTCGGGAACACGGTGTCGGCGATCTGCTGCCGGTCGATGGCGTACAGGATCGCCTGGCGCACCTTGGCGTCCTTGAGCAGCGGCCGTGAGTTGTTGAGGCCCAGACCGAACACGACGCCGGGGTTGGCCCGTCGCTGGAGGGTGACCTGGCCGCCCTTGAGGGCCGCCTCGTTGGCCTTGCCGACGCTGGAGACGGCGTCGACCTGGCCGGACTGCAGGCTGCCGGCCCGCACACCCGCCTCCGGCACGACCTTGAACACCAGCTTGTCCAGGTATGCCTCGCCCTTCTTGGACCACCGCGAGGAACCCCAGGCGTATCCGGTGCGCCTGGCGAGGGTGAGCGACTGGTTCTGAACGTACTGCTTCAGCACGAAGGGCCCGGATCCGATCACCCCGTCGCTGCACTTCTGCTGTGGGGTCTTCTTCACGCTGGCCGAGGACTCGATACCGAGCGAGTGCGTCGAAGTGGCTTGCAGGAACTGGGCGTTGGGTTGGCTGAAGGTCACCTTCACGGTGAGCGGGTCGACCACCGCGGTGCTCTTGACGCCGCTCAGATAGCCCTCGGCGAGAGTCCCCAGGGCGCCGAGCTTCGGCACCGCGTCGAAGTTGTCCTTGACCACCTGCGCGGTCAGCTTCGAGCCGTCGCTGAAGGTGACGCCCGAGCGCAGACGGAAGGTGAATGTGGTGGCGTCGGAGCTGACGTCCCAGCTCTTCGCCAGCCACGGCACGATCTTTCCGGTCCGGGGGTCCTGGTCCGTCAGGGAGTCCACGGTCTGGCGCACCGAGTAGACGGTCTCGTTGCTGGCGACCTGCTGCGGATCCACGCAGCCGGCGTCCGAGCCCACCGCGAAGGTCAGGGTGCCGCCGGACCGGGGTTGCCCGGCGCTGTTGCCGGAATCGCCGCCGCCTGAGCCGCAGGCGGTCAGCAGGACGCTGGTGGTCACAAGGGCGGTCAGTGCCGCCCACCAGGGGGTTCTGGCATCGGGAAATGCAGTCACGGAGGGCTTCTCCTGCTCGTGTCACCAGGCACGGGTGTGGTGTAGGGCATGGCCGTGCGTGGGCGTGCGGCCCCGGCCGGCGCGATGCCGGTGCCGGGGGAGCGCTGTGCAGACGGGGATCGAGGGGAAACGGGGATCAAAGACAGACGGAGATCAGGCGCAGGCGCAGGCGGGTGCGGCGACGGCAGGTGCCGAACCGAGGCCTGCGGCGGGAAGGGCCGTCAGGCCTGACAGAGACAGCTGGTCGAGCGCTTGAGGTCGATGTGGCGCCGACGCGAGAGGCGGGAGAACACGGTGGCGCCGGCGTAGCGGGCGCTGAGGTCACCACCGTGCCGCATGTCGGTCCTCCACATGTCCGGCCCCGGTTTCGAGGCCACGCGCTTGCGGGATCGTCGGTGATCCCGCCGGGCTTTCACCTGGAGCACCCCACCGCGTGGGAGGGTTGCCGGTCAGCGAGCCAGGGCTTGACGCTGACGCTCAATGCCGCTCGTGATCGTACGGAGCGGTTTTGTCATACGTCAATGGTGCACAAGGACGCCCTGTCAGGGGGCCGGGAGGGGAGTGCGTCCGGCTCAGGAGCCGCCGCGCTCGCGGGGGATCTGCTGGCCGGCCTCGATCGCCACCGGCAGCCGGTTCTCGGCCGGGGGCAGCGGGCAGGTGGCCAGGTCCGTGTAGGCGCACGGCAGGTTGGTGGCGCGGTTGAAGTCCAGGACGACCGTGCCGTCGGCGGCGGACGGATCGAGCGCCAGGGCCCGGTTGGCGGCGTAGGTGGTGACCCCGGAGGTCGCGTCGGTGAACAGCACCAACAGCCGGCCCGCACCGTGGCCGGGGAACGCGGTCAGCGACAGCGGGCGCCCGTCGAGCTCGAACTCGACCCTGCCCGGAGCGTCGTAGACATGCTCAAGGCCCTCGACCGCGGCGCCCACGGTGGTGGGTCGCGGTGTGTCGAAGGGGATGTACCGGCCGGTCACGGCCCAGCGCGGGTCGGGGGCGTAGGCGGGTGTTCCGGTGAAGGCCGTGCGCAGCGGTGCGTCCGGATGCCGGGGGCGCAGGATGTCCTGGCCTCCGCGCCGGGCGACCTCGATGACGGCGTCTCCCCAGACGGCGTCGACACCGCCGCGCTCGGGAAGCACGCCGAAGCGGTGCTCGCCGCGCACCGGCGTTCCGGCGACGACCAGTTCCTCGCCCTCGTCGAGGTCCACGACGACGCCTTCGGGGCCGGTGTGCCACGCGCCGGGCGCGTCCGGGAAGCGCTGGGGCCGGTCGTCGAGCCAGTGCAGACCGGTGATCGCCAGGAACCCGTGCGGGGCGGCGAGCCGGGCCGTCGAGCGCATCGTGCCGGACGAAGCGGGCGAACTTGTCGGCCAAGCCGGACGGAGTGCCGACGTGCCCGCGCTGCTGGCCGAGCGCGATGACGGGTCTCCCGCAGCGACCAGCCGTGCGCCTCCGCCTTCGCCCGCCCTTCGGCCACGACGGCGCGCCGGTCGGCGCTACGCCGCGCACCGAGGGAGCCGCCGTTCTCGCTGACGACCGGATCCTCCTCGGGCAGGGGACCGTCGGCGTCGCGGCCCGACAGGCCGATGCCCCACAGCAGTCCGGCGATCCCCAAGGCCGCGCCCGGGGTGACCAGGACGTACACCGCCCGGAAGCAGCTCTCGGACGAGAACGCCGACCCTCCGGGCCTCACCGGCAGCGCGGTGTCCTGTCCGTGGTGCCGACGCAACGCAGGCGATGACCGTACCGAGGCCCCGCCGTCGTGCGGGGCCTCGGTGGGCCGGGCTCATTCGAACGCCGCCGTATCGCGCGGTGCCTGGGCCGCGTGACCCCATCCCGGCGCACCGTCCGCAACTCTCGGCTGACGTTCTCGGCCGCGGCCCGCTCCGCGGCCGCCCGCTGACGCTCACCGGGGTGGCCGTCTGCAGGGCCCGCTGTTCGGGCGTGGCCACCGGGGGATCGAGCAGGGTGCGCAGCCCGCGGAAGACAACGAAGCACCGGGCTGCCGATCGAGGGGAAACGGGCCGAGCGCGGACGACCGGCCGGGGCTGCCGCGCAGGAGGCCTGCCCTTGACGCACACCTCAGAGGCAAGTGATGCGGCCTGTGCGATCTCCACGAACAGGTGGGGGAGTTCTCCGTGTCCGCGATGCAAGACCTGTCCGGAAGGTTATTGACCGACGTGGTGGACCTCTGCTGAACTTCCGTCTCATGAACCCGCGCGTGGACCTCACTCGGCGGCGCCACATCGATCTGGTGCACGTCTCCAGCGCGTTTTGTTGTTGCTGACGCGGCAAGGGATCGTCGTATCCACCTCCTGAGGGCTCCCCTCTCCTCTCGTCTCCTTCTCGTATGAGGCGGGAGCCTGTTCGCGTACGCCGACGCGGTCGCTGAGAACGCGACCGCAGCGGTCCTGCGACCACGCGTCTTCTCTCCGGCCGGCCCAGTCCGGTGTTCCGCGCGGTCGGCCAGTCCTGCGCGGTACCCCACCGCCTTCACTCGACTCCCCGTTCCCCAGCACCCCTTGGCGTGCCCATCTGCCCGGGAGGGATCCCCTCATGCCTCCGTCCGTCCGAAAGCTCACCGGCCGCATCGGCGCGGTCGTCGAGGGCGCCGACCTCGCGGCGCCGTCCGACCTCTCGACAGTCACGACGCTCCGAGACGCCCTCAACGAGCACAAGGCGATCGTGTTCGACGACGTGCAGCTCGACAACGCCGGCCAGGAGCGCGTGGCCGGGTGGTTCGGCGAACTCACCACCGCCCACCCGAACGTGCCGGCCGCCGACGGCACGACGAATGTCCTCGCCGTCGACAGCACGACGTCCAAGGCCAACGAGTGGCACACGGACGTCACCTTCGTGGTCAATCCACCGCAGCTCACCACGCTCCGGTCCATCGTGACCACGCCCTACGGCGGCCAGACGCTCATCGCCAACGCTGCCGCGGCCTACCGCGACCTGCCCGAACCGCTGCGCTCCCTCGCGGACACGCTGCGCGTCGTGCACACCAACCAGTACGACTACGCCCGCCCCGCAGCCACGACGGCGCAGCGACAGGAGTATGACCGGGCCTTCGTCTCGACGCCCTACGAGGCTGAGCACCCGGTCGTGCGAGTCCATCCGCTCACTGGCGAACGCGGGCTGTTCATCGGCGGGTTCGCCAAGCGGATCGTCGGCCTGTCGAGCAGCGACTCGGCCGATCTGCTGCGCATCCTCCAGTCGTATGTGACCCGTCCGGAGAACATCCTGAGCTGGACATGGTCCCCGAACCAGTTGCTGATCTTCGACAACCGGCTCACCCAGCACTACGCGGTGGACAACTACGGCGATCACCCGCGCCGCCTCAACCGGGTGACGATCGCAGGAGAGGTACCGACCGGCGTCGACGGCCGCCGCAGCGAGCAACTCGTCGGCGATGCCTCGCACTACAGCAGCGTGCCGGCGGTGGCGGCATGACCGGGCTCGGCCTCAAGGCGCCGGCCGTCACCAAAAACCCGGACGCCGAGACGACGGGCACGCGCGAACGCGAGGTGTTCCTGCCGCGCGACGCCCGCCGCCGGACGCCGCTCAGCACACTCCGCGAGCGCCTGCGCTGGCCGCTCGGCATCTACACGACTCCGGTCGCGATCCTCATCGCCTGGGAGATCCTCGCCCGGGCCGGAGCGGTGCCGAAGACCTACGCCCCCGCGCCGACCTCGATCGTGCAGTCGGCCGTCGACCTGTGGCAACAGGGCGTCCTCGGGCCCGACCTGGCCATCTCGCTTCAGCGGGCAGGCATCGGCCTGGCGATCGGTCTGACGGCGGGCGTCGTCACCGGCGTCCTCGGCGGGCTGCTACGCAGCGGCGAGTACCTGTTCAACGGTCTCGTGCAGGTGCTCAACACCATCCCCCTTCTCGCGGTGCTGCCGCTGATGATCGTGTGGTTCGGCATCGACGAGCTCACGAAGGTGTTGCTGATCTCCTTCGGCGCCGGTGTCCCGATGTACCTCAACCTGTTCGCCGCGATCCGGGGTGTCGACCAGCGGTTGATCGAGATGGCGCGCACGACGGGCGCGGGCACCTGGCGCCTGGTGACGCGCGTGCTGGTGCCCGGAGCCCTGCCGGGCTTCCTCGTCGGCCTCCGCTTCTCCCTCGCGTACAGCGTCCTGGGACTGGTCGCCGCCGAAACGGTCAACGCGGACAAGGGACTTGGCTTCCTCATCACTCAGGGGCAGACGTATCTCCAGACCAACCAGGTCTTCGTGGGGCTGGTGATCTACTCGCTCCTCGGTCTGCTCGCCGACCAGTTCGTCCGGGCTCTCGAGCGGGTGCTGCTGCGGTGGCGCCCCGGTTATGAGGCGTCATGAGCAGCACGACGGCGACGCAGCCCCGTCGGCAGACCGGGGTCGTCGTCGAGCAGGTGATCCGTGCGTTCGGTGACCGAGCGGTGCTCGACCACCTCGACCTCACCATCGCCGACGAGGAGTTGGTGATCCTGCTCGGCCCTTCGGGCTGCGGTAAGAGCACCCTGCTGCGGCTGCTCGCCGGACTGGACCGGCCCGACGGCGGCCGCGTGGAGGTCCCGGCCCGGCGGGCGATCGTCTTCCAGGCCGACCGGCTGCTGCCCTGGCAGCGGGTCCTGCGCAACGTCACGCTCGGCCTGCACGGGGCCGACGCGGAGCAGCGGGCCCGCGACGTGCTCGCCGAGGTCGGCCTCGCGGGCCGTGAGAAGGCCTGGCCCAAAGAGCTCTCCGGCGGCGAGGCCCAGCGGGTCTCACTCGCGCGAGCGCTGGTCTCCGAGCCCGAACTCGTGCTGCTCGACGAGCCGTTCGCCGCCCTTGACGCGATCACACGGCTGCGCATGCACGACCTCGTACGCGCGCTGCGGACCAAGCATCAGGCGGCCATGCTGCTCGTCACGCACGACGTCGACGAGGCGATCGCCCTGGCGGACCGCATCGTCGTCATGCGCAACGGCCGCATCGGCACCTCGCACGAGGTGCACCTCACCGCCATGGACCGTGAGGCGAGCGTCGCACGCGAGGAACTCCGCGCCCGGCTGCTGGAAGACCTCGGCTTGGCCGGCCGGCACTGACTGTCCGAACACCTTCACCCAGCACAGAAAGCACGACAACCCATGCGAAAGAGAACCACGAGACTCATCGGCGCGGTCGGCTCGCTCGCTCTGGCGAGTACCCTCGTCGCCTGCGGAGGATCGTCGTCGGACACCTCCGCGCCGCTGAGCAACGCCGCCGATGCGAGCGACGCCAAGCACCCCGAGTGGAGCAAGTACACCTTCACCATCGGCGACAACGGCGGTGACGGCAGCCAGGAACTGGCGAAGGCCACCGGCGTGTTCGACGACGCGCCCTACAAGGTGAAGTTCGCCCGCTTCACCTACGGTCCGCCGCTGGTGCAGGCCGCCGCCTCGGGCGACATCGACCTCGGCAGCGTCGGCGACGTACCGCCGATCACCGGCGCCGCGAAGGAGTACGGCTTCAAGGTCGTCGCCGTCAACCGCTCACTCACGCCCACCCAGTCGAACGAGAACATCATCGTGCCGAAGGGCTCGCGGCTGAAGACGGCCGCCGACCTCAAGGGCAAGAAGATCGCTGTTCCGCAGGGCAGTTCGGCCCACGGCCTGGCCTTGAACGCGCTGAAAAGCGTCGGTCTCACCCCCAAGGACGCGAAGCTGGTCTTCCTCGACCCGGCGGCCGGTGCCACGGCGTTCAACACCGGGAAGGTGGACGCCTGGTCGATCTGGAACCCGCAGTCGGCGATCGCCGTCAGGAACGGGGCGCGGATCCTGGTGAAGGGCCTCCCGCCGATCGACCAGACCAGCAGCTACTACGTCGCCAGTGACACGTCGCTGAAGGACAAGACCAAGCGGGCGGCTCTCACGGACGTCCTGAAGAGACTCTCGCGAGAGTTCGCCTGGGCGGTCAAGAACCCCGACAGATACGCGCAGGCGCTGTCGAAGGAGCAGGGCATCCCGCCGGCCGACGCCAAGGCGTCCCTGGCCGCCTACTCGAACCGGGTGACCCCGGTGGGGCGGTCGGACATCGAACTGGAGCAGAAGCTCGCGGACGCCTTCCTGGAGGCGGGCCAGATCACCAAGAAGGTCGACGTCCCGTCGATCGTCGACAACCTCCTCCCGGCCGGTTACGACAGCTCGAAGCCGAAGGTCACCTCATGAGCGCGGGACGAAGGAGACTCCACCTCAACGCCTTCCTCATGGAAGCGGGCCACCACGAGGCGGCGTGGCGGCTGCCGCACAGCAATCCCCGCGCCGACTTCGACCTGCGGCACTGGATCGAGCTGGCGCAGCTGGCGGAGAGCGCCAAGTTCGACTCGCTGTTCCTCGCGGACGGCCCGGCCCTCATCGGCACCGGCGAGTTCCGGCCGCCGGGCCAGCTCGAGCCGCTGACGCTGCTCACCGCGTTGTCCCAGGCGACCAGCAGGATCGGCCTCATCGCGACCGTGTCGTCGACGTACAACGAGCCGTACAACCTCGCCCGCCGGCTCGCGTCCGTCGACCACGTCAGCGGCGGCCGCGCCGGCTGGAACATCGTCACCTCGGCCGGGGCCGACGAGGCCGCCAACTTCGGCCTCGACGACCGCCCCGGCCACGCCGAGCGCTACGCCCGCGCCGACGAGTTCCTGAAGGTCGCCAAGGCGCTGTGGGACAGCTGGGAGTCCGAGGCCGTCGTCGCGGACCGGACCACCGGACGCTACGCCGACCCCGCACGCCTGCACCGGCTCGGCCACCAGGGCAACTACTTCAAGGTGGCCGGCCCGCTCAACGTCGAGCGTCCGCCGCAGGGTTACCCGCTGCTCGTCCAGGCCGGCTCCTCCGAGGACGGCAAGGACTTCGCGGCCCGCCACGCCGAGGCCATCTTCACCGCGCACACGACATACGAGCGTGCGGCCGGCTTCTACGCCGACATCAAGGCACGGACCAGGGCCGCGGGGCGCGACCCGGACGGCGTCATCGTCCTGCCGGGCATCGTCCCGTACATCGGCTCGACCGAGGCCGAAGCCCGGGCGCTTGCACGGCAGTTCGACGAGCTGCGCGTCCCCGGGTACGGGCTGCGTCAGCTGGCCGCCGTGTTCGAGACCGAGCCATCGGCGTTCGAACTCGACGAGCCGCTGCCGGAGTTCATCCTGGCGAGACCGAAGCTGGAGGGCTCGCAGAGCCGTTCCGACCTGATCATCGATCTCGCGGTGCGCGAGCAGCTGACGGTCCGGCAGATCATCTCCCGGCTCGGGGGCGGACGCGGCCACTTCGAGTTCGTCGGCACGCCCGAGCAGGTGGCGGACACGATCATCGCCTGGTTCGAGGGCGGTGCCGCGGACGGGTTCAACATCATGGCCCCCGCGCTGCCGTCGGGCCTGACGGCCTTCGTCGAGCACGTGCTGCCGATCCTGCGCGGCAAGGGGCTGTTCCGCGAGGAGTACGAAGGCACCACCCTGCGTGAGCACTACGGGCTCCCGGTGCCCGCGAACCAGTTCCATGGCTGACCCGCTCGCGACTCCCGCCGCTTCCACTTCCCGGAGCGGCGGGAGGCCACGGGCGCGGACGAGGTGCTCGTCACGACGATCACCCACGACCACCCGGACCGGGTCCGCTCCTACGAACTGCTCGCGGAGGAACGGCGCCGACGAGGGCACTCCCTCCGGCAGCGAAGGCCCGCGCCGCCGACGTCACCCTGGAGATCGGCAACCAGACCTTCGAAGTGACCGGCGCGAGCTGCCCGAACCGACCTGACCTGGTACTCCTGACCGCCCCCGGAGCGCCTCCCCGGCGGAGGTGCCCCCTTCTCCCCGAAAGAGGACCCATGGCCACCGTCCTGTCCGTCTCCGGCAGCCCTTCCGCCTCCTCCCGCACCAACCGCCTGCTGCGCCACCTGGACCAGCGACTGACCGCTCAGGGGCACGACGTCGTTCCGCTCGACGTTCGCACCATCCCGGCCGAGGCCCTGCTCGGCGCGGACTTCCGGCATCCGGCGATCGTCGAGGCCACCGAACTGTTCGCGAGCGCCGACGGCGTCGTCGTAGGAACACCCGTCTACAAAGCGTCGTACTCCGGAGTCCTCAAGGCGCTCCTCGACCTGCTCCCGCAGTACGCACTCACCGGGAAGACGGTCCTCCCTCTCGCCACCGGCGGCTCCACCGCACATGTCCTCGCCATCGACTACGCCCTGCGTCCGGTTCTCAACTCCATGGGTGCCGCGCACATCGTGCAGGGCTGGTTCACCCTCGACAAGGACATCACCGCCCACGACGACGGCTCGGTCACCGTCGCACCGGCCGCCGCCGAGGCCCTCACCCAGGTCGTCGACCGGTTCTCGCTGGCGCTGGGCCGTACCCCGCTCCTGGCCGCGGCGAGCTGAGGCCACGACCGCACACGTCATCACCGACGACGCCGAGGCCGTCACCGTCGCGTGCGCCCCGGCATCGACGAACGTCCCCTGATCGCACCCCTGATCGGAGCTCCGAGTGTCCCTCACCTTCCACTGGTTCCTGCCGACCAACGGAGACAGCCGCCACGTCGTCGGCGGCGGCCACGGCACCCCCGCCACCGAGTCCGGGCGCGACCGGCCGCCCACTGTCGCCTACCTCAGCCAGATCGCCCGCGCCGCCGAGGACCTGGGATTCGTCGCCGTACTCACGCCGACGGGCGCCTGGTGCGAGGACGCGTGGCTGGCCACCGCGATGGTCAGCCAGAACACCGAGCGGCTGAAGTTCCTCGTCGCCTTCCGTCCCGGCTTCGTCTCACCGACGCTCGCCGCGCAGATGGCCGCCACCTTCCAGCGGCAGACCGGCGGACGGCTTCTGCTCAACGTCGTCACCGGCGGGGAAAGCCACGAGCAGCGGGCCTACGGAGACTTCCTCGACAAGGACGCCCGCTACCGCCGTACCGGCGAATTCCTCGAGATCGTACGAGGATTGTGGGAGGGCAAGACCGTCGACCTGCGCGGCGAGCACCTCCATGTCGAGGACGCGAAGCTCGCACGGGTACCCGACCCGATCCCCGAGGTGTACTTCGGCGGCTCCTCGCCGATCGCCGGAGAAGTCGCCGCCAAGCGTGTCGACGTCTATCTCACCTGGGGTGAGCCGCCCGCCGCCGTCGCGGAGAAGATCGCCTGGATCCGGGCGTTGGCCGACAAAGAGGGCCGTGACGTCCGCTTCGGCATCCGCCTGCATGTCATCACCCGCGACACCTCCGAGCAGGCCTGGGCCGAGGCGAACCGGCTCCTGGAGGGCTTCGACCCGGAGGTGGTCAAGACCATCCAGGCGGGCCTGGCCCGCAGCGAGTCCGAGGGCCAGCAGCGCATGCTCGCCCTGCACGACGGCGGCAGCTTCCCCCACTCTCGACTTCGCTCGAGCGGGGGGACCCCCACCCGCCTGGAGATCCACCCCAACCTGTGGGCAGGCATCGGCCTGGTGCGCGGCGGCGCGGGCACCGCCCTGGTCGGCAGCCACGACGAGGTCGCCGAGCGGATCAAGGAGTACCACGCCCTCGGCGTCGACGAGTTCGTGCTCTCCGGCTATCCGCACCTGGAGGAGGCCTACTGGTTCGGCGAGGGCGTCCTGCCGAGACTTCAGGCGCAGGGTCTGTGGCAGCACCCGTACGGAGAGCAGGCCGCCTCCTCGGCCCAAGTGCCCTTCGCCGGCGCCAGGGGCCTGCGATGACCACGTGATCGCGGCGGAGGCCGGAAGTGCCCAAGTGATCGCTGACCACAACGAAGCGGTCGCTTTCGCCGTCGAGCGGGCCGACTTCGATATCCCGGAACACGGCGGCAGAACCCGCCAGACACACCTGCTGACCAGCACGTAGACGATCGCTGCGAACAGCGTCTCATCAGGCGTGTCCTGCGTCCCGCGATCAGGGCCTTGTCGGGGCAGGTCAGTGGCCGCATCCCTTCCCAGCCGGGTACAGCCACAAGATCGCTGAACCAGACCGGAGTATCAGGCCGGGTCACTGTGTCTGGTGGTCACTGTGTCCGGTGGCGGTGCAGCCGTCCGTGGTTGCGCCACCAGAGCACCTTCCCATCGGGTCCGCGCACGAAGTCGGAACGGGTGCCGACCGTTCTGCCCTCGGGGCCGAGGTCGAGTGCGAAGTCCCGCCGGTAGAAGGCGACTCCCAACTCGGTGGTCTGGTCCTGGACCGAGTCCTCTTCCTCGGAGGCGGCTTCGTCCTGGCCGGCCGGGCCATGGGCCGTCTGGGTACCGTGCAGCCGTCCGTTGTGACGGGTCAGTTCGATGACGGCGTCCTCCACGGCGCCCTCCTCGTTGATCCGCTGGGCCATGTAACGGCCCTCGTAGGGCGTGAGCTCCTGGCCGCTCAAGGACTTGGCCGTGGCCGGCAGGTTGGTCACACCGGCGTACCGGCTGAGGGCCCAGTCGTCGGTGAACAGCTCGTCCCTGAGCCGCGTGCCGCCTTCCGAGTTGGTCAGCAGCGTCAGTGCGAAGCCGCGGCTGGGAACCATCAGGAAGCCCGAGATCTGGCCCGGCCAGGTTCCGCCGTGCTGCACGATCCGTCGTCCCTGGGCAGTCGGACGCAGCATCCAGGTGACTCCCATGCCGTCGAGCTCCACGACCAGCGTGCCGCCGGGCCCGGGCGTGGAGCGCATCCGTTCCAGCGATTGCGGGCTCAGTACGCGTGTGCCGTCGGGGGCCGTACCGTCTCCGAGGTGGAAGCGGGCCCAGCTCAGCTGGTCGCGCACGCTGGAGATCAGGCCGCCGGTCGGTGCGAGGCTGCGTGGCTGGGGCCAGAAGGACGGCTCCGGCACGGCTTTGCCGTCGACGACGTTGTGTGACGCCGCGACGTTGAAGCCCACGATCTCGTCGCTGGAGAAGCGGCTGTGGTCGAGCCTGAGCGGGTCGATGACCAGTTCGCGCACCGCCGCCTCGTAGGTCGTGCCCGTCAGCACCTCGATGATCCGGCCCGCCACGCACAGAGCCGCGTTGTTGTAGGCGAACACCTCGCCCGGTGCGGTGAGTTGGGGAAGGCGCGCCATGGACGCCACGAAGCGGGCCAGCGCGTCGTCGCCGGGGCCGAAGTCCTGGTAGTCGTCGCCCAGCCACCCCGCACTGTGGTTGAGCAGCTGCCGCACGGTGACCTGCGCCGACGCGAACGGGTCGGCCACCGTGAAATCGGGAAGGTAACGGCGCACCGGGGCGTCCAGCTCGAGCTCGCCCCGCTCGACCAGCCGCATCACCGTCGTACCGGTGAAGGTCTTGGTGGTCGAGCCGACCCGGAAGACGGTGTCGCCGTCGACCGGAACTGGATGGTCGACATGGGTGACTCCGTAACCCTTGACGTACTCCTGGCCGTCCAGGAGCACACCCACCGCCGCACCGGGAATCGCGTACGCCCGCATGCCCTCCTCGATCTTGGCGTCGAGAGCGCCGAACAGGGAGTTCCCCGTGCCGCCCCCCTGGGGAGCGGATCGCGGGGACCCGGCCGCCGGCGGCGCGGTTCCCAGCGAGACGGTCGCGCAGCCGACCGTTGCCGCAGTGCTCAGAAAGCCGCGGCGGGACCACCGCGGGGCCCCTGGACGCCCGGGTGACACGGCAGAGCGCAGGGTGCCGGAGCCGGCCGATGGCAGATCCTCATTCACGGGTGCCGGCTCCCTCACTGCCGATGACGAACGGCACCGGTTTCACGGTCCTCACGCAGCGGGTGTCGGGATGCTCGGGGTCGTCGAAGAAGGACGTGATCACCTTCGCCCCGCACGGCGTGTCGTACGCCCCGTGGGCGACACCGGCCAGCGTCACCACCGTGGAGCGGGAGAGCGTCCGGGCCACGTAGCGCCCCCACTGCGCCCCGGTCTGCGCGTCGAAACTCCCGGAGACGGCAAGCGTGGGGATGCTGCTCCGCGTGACCTCACGAACGGATCCGGGCGCCTTCGGGACGTTCCAGGCCTGACACGCCTGGCGCAGGAACGGCAGCTGGGGCGCCTGGGCCACGACTGAGCGGGGAAGCTCGGGAAAGGCCTGCCGACCCTTGGCGAGCTGCTCCTCGGGGGTCTCGAACGGAACCCACTCGCTGCACCACACGCTCAGCGACAACCCGTGAGCGAACATCCCCTGCGAGCCGGGAAGCCAGGCAGCCGCCCACTGCCCGGCGATCCGCTCGGGGTGACCGTGGGCCAGCTCGTCCACGCCCACCGCGAAGGTCTCGGGAGCGTGACTGGCACGCACCATCCAGTTCAGCAGCGCCCCGCCGTCGAGGACCACCTTCACCCGTCCGACCTGCGGCACCGTTACGTGCACAGTGACCGGACGAGCCTCCAGCTGACGCACCATGCGCAGATAAGTGGCACCGCTGTCCGGGTAACGCTCCCGGCAGGAGAGTTGCGCCGCGCACGCCCTCACGATGTTGTCGAACGACTCCCTCATGCTGCTCCACGTCCACCCGGGCGTCGCCACGGACGGCGGTACGACGCCGTCGACCGTCACGGAGCGGATGCCTTGAGGGAACATGCGCATGTAGGTCAGCGCCAGTTGCGTGCCGTAGGAATGCGAGAGGACATTCCACTCCCGGATACCCAGGACCCTGCGCAGATCCGCCGCGTCGGCGGCGTTCTCGCTGGTGTTGTAGGCAGCCAGATCGATTCCCTGGGCCGTCAGGCGGTCACGGCACCGGGCCGCCGCCTGGGCGTACCGGTCTCCGGTGGAGGGCGCGTCGTAGAGGAGGCGGACGCGTTCCCTGTAGAACCGGTCGATCTCCGGACACGTCAGCGGCCGCTCGGACGAGTACGTCCCGCGCTGGGACAGGACGATCAGATCACGGTCGCGGTTCAGTCCTGCCTCGGTCAGTCCCGAGATGTCTGCCAGGGCGTCCGCGCCGGGCCCGCCGGCGAAGAACACGATCGGATCGGGGCGCGGCCTCGGGGATGACGAGCGGACGAGCGCAACGGCCAGGCGAAGGGTGCGCGGTGACGGGTGGGCCCGGTTCTCCGGAACGACGAGGAAACCGCAGCGGGTGTCCTTCAACTCTCCGTAAGTGGTCGGGCAGGGAGCGGGCACGAACCGCGACGACGGCTGCGTCCGCGCCATCGGAGGCCGGGGCAGAGCGAGCACGGTGCCCGGGAAGATCCAGTGACCCCGGTCGCTGGAGGGGTATCCGTGCCGCAGGGCCTCGTGCTCGATGGTCTGCCGGTTGAGGTCGTAGACGCTGTCCCACCGCATGGCGTCGCCGAGAGCTTGCTGGGCTATGTCCCACAACGTGTTACCGGAGGCGACGGTGTGCGTGCCGGCCATCGCGTCTGCGGGCCCGGACTCACCGGCCGGCCGTCCCGGCGACAGGCCGGACTGCGGACGGCTCACGAGCGGGGAGGCACCCTCCCTCACTGTCGGCTTCTGGCGGGTGGTGGCCAGGTCGGACGTGCCGTGGGCCGGAGCCGCGCTCAGTACCGTCAGACCGGCCAGGAACATGGCGGCTGCGGCAGCTGTGCCGCGACTGCGTATGGGCATGTCGTCCTTCCGAGGCGGTGCCGGTGGCTACGCGCCGGCTCCGCCCGACTCGTCACACATGGTCGGGACCGTCAGACGTCATACTCCGAAGTCGATTCGTGCCCCGCACCGCGGCAGGCCCAATCGGGTCATGCGCGCGGCCGTCGACGCGCGCGGTCGGTGAGCGGCTGTTGAGGGGAGAAAGCCACGCCGACGCCGAAGGCCCGCCGTGCCGTTGCCGCCGAAACGATCATGAGGTCAGCTGTTGCCTGGGTCGCCTAGCGGGCTCTCTCAGAGGCGCGGAGCTGTTCGGTCAGCCGCTCGAGTTCGGCCGTCGTGGCAGGCGAGGAATCGTTGAGTCCGCTGTGCACGGCCGTCGGGCTCTTCAGGAAGCGCCGGAGCACGGCCACGAGGAGCCCTTGCGGCAGGGCCCGCAACGCGGCGAACGCGCGAGGTACCGGCGGCGTCGCCATCAAGGCGAGGTTCCGCCGTATGAGGTGGAGCATGTCGCGGACCGCGTCCGGGTCGTCGGCCAGCGCCACCGGGCCGCCCGCCGTGTGTACCGCCTGTCCGAGCGGTACCTCGAACGCGGCGTGCGTCCTGAGCCAGGCGGCCATCTGCGGCTCGGCCTTGGCGTTGATCCCGGCGGTGCGGAACGTCTCCACGATCCGTTCCAGTCGCAGGCTGGTGCGGCCGTCGGGCTCGCCGATCGGCATCGTGACCAGGCGGGTGACGAAACTGCTCCTGCGGTAGCGGATCACGTCGCCGTCCATCGTGCCGCCCGTCATGGGGAAGCCGAGCAGCACCCGTTCGTGGCCGATCACCGCGCCCAGTGTCTCCGGGCCGGCTGCCCAGTTGAGCAGGAACAGCACGTCACCTCGGACGTCGGTGAGTGATTCCAGCACCGCGTCCACCTGGTGGGTGCGGACGAAGACGGTGATCAGGTCGTACTCGCTGTCCGGGTGCTCGATCACCGGTACCGGTACCCGCCTGACGACCGGGCTGTCTCCCTCGGTGAGTTGCACGCCGTGCCGGCGCAGAGCGGTCAGGCGCCCACCGCGGGCGAGGAGCGAGACGTCGTGGTCGGCCTCATGCATGCGGGCGGCGAACAGGCTGCCGCAAACCCCGGCGCCGTACACGAGCAGCTTCATGAGAGCCTTCTTTCATACGTTCGATTGAATCATACGTTCGTTTTATTCAAACATATGTAGAGTCCCTCGTGTGGCGACCCCTGACACCCGCACCCAGCTCCTCGACGCGGCCGAGCACCTCTTCGCCGAGCACGGATACCGCGGCACCTCGATCCGCGCGATCACCAAACTCGCCGGGGCGAACCTGGCCGCCGTCGGCTACCACTTCGGATCGAAGGCGGACTTGATGGCCGCGGTCGCCCGCCGCGTGGTCGAGCCCATCAACGCTGCCCAGTGCGCAGAGCTCGACACATTGCTCGCCCGGACCCCCGACCCATTGATCAGCGAACTGGTGGAGGCATTCGCGGGACCGCTGTTTGACGAGATGTCGGCCGGCGACCAGGGCGGCGCCCGGACGTCCCGGCTGATCGTGACGATCCTGAGTGACCCGGCCGAGGAGGCGCGCAGCTGGACCGGCATGGGCGAGGACACGGTCCGCGAGCGCTACCTCGCGGCCTTCGCGCGCGTACTGCCCGGCCTTTCCCCGGAGGAGCTGTGGTTCCGGATGCGGGGGATCCTTGCCGTGACGACCGTCGACCGCCTCGAGGTCCATCAGCGACCCTCCCCGGGCTGTACGTCCCCGGTAGCGGGCGAGGCGGCCCGGCGATGGGCGATCACGTTCCTGACCGCAGCGATGAGTGCGCCACCGACCCGGACCTGACGCCCCAGGACAGACGCCGGCGGCGCGGGTCAGCCGGCGCTCACCCTGTGGACGAGGACGGAGAGGCGCCCGTCGGCGGCGCAATCGGTGCGCCGACCTCAGGCAGGTGTAAGCAGCCCTGCGACGGTGTGACTGTGGCGGTCCACGATCCGGTTGATCGGGAGCGTGCCAGAGGGCGTCGAGCCGGCGGTGATTGCGGACTCCCAGGTCATGCGGTGCGTCCGGGCATCGCTGCGGACACGCATGCTCCCGACCGTCCGCATAAACGGATGGTCGGGGGCGAGCGTGACGCGGCAGGATGCCCCGCATGACTTTGCCCACCCCAGAGCTGCACACCGCCCGCCTGCGACTGCGGCCGTTCACCGACGCCGACGCGGCGCCGCTCTACGTGCTGCACAGCAGCGCCGACGTGCTGCGTTACTGGGATTCCCCGCCGTGGACCGAACCGGCCCGCGCGCAGCGCTTCATCGCGACCTGCCGGACGATCGAGGAGGAAGGCACGGGAGCGCGGGTGGCCGTCGACCGCGTCTCCGACGGCGCGTTCATCGGCTGGTGCGGTCTGACACGCTGGAACCCTGACTTCCGCAGCGCGTCCCTGGGCTACGTCTTCGACGCCGCCGCGTGGGGCCACGGCTACGCCACGGAGACCGCGCACGCCGTCCTGTGGTGGGCGTTCGACACCCTGGGTCTGAACCGCGTCCAGGCCGAGACCGACACCCGTAACGTGGCGTCCGCCCGGGTCCTGGAGAAGCTCGGCTTCGTCCGCGAAGGCACCCTCCGTGAGGACTGTGTCGTCAACGGCGACGTCTCCGACTCCTGGGTCTTCGGCCTCCTCCGGCGCGAGTGGCACCCGACGGCCACGCCGACGACCCGCCCGCACTGCACTCCCTGGTCAACGGCATGAACGGGACTTGGACGCCGCCACCGCCGGCCTGTCCACCCCCCCCCGGAGCCCAGGCCGGGGCGAGGACCACGTGACCAGAGCCAACTGCTGAAGCGCATGGGCTTCGTCCGCTTCCTTCACCAGCGCCGAGCGGCACACACCCGCGAAGAGTACCGGGAGCCAACCGACGCCGAATACGCCTATAGGGCCACTCGTCCCGTTCGGCAACTCTGGCATCGGCTTCGATGGTGAACGGCATAGTCGTCCCTCTGGACACAGCTGAGACTTGCGCCGATTGAACAGGCAGAGAACGAAAGGATCAAGGTGCCATCGCATCTTCGGTTCGCTCGGCGTGATCCTGCGGGGTGCGCTGCTGCGGGAGGAGCGGGCCGAGGTGCAGGTGGCGGTTCATGTCCAGCTCGAACCTGCCGTACGGGTTCACATGGGTCCAGAAAGTGGGGAGAGGCCGCGCCGGTCTGCCTCGGTGAGCTTGTCCGCCCACTTCGGCTCGGCCAAGACCTCTTGGACCAGGAGCGTGTTGACGTGGACCAGGGCCGATTGGAGGAGGTGGAGAGCGAGCATCGAGATCTGCTGGCTCTCCTTGTCCTTGCCGGTCAGTTCGCCGTCCTTGCCGTAGAACAGGTCGTGGTTCGCGCTGTTCCAGTTCTCGACGACCTGCAGGCCTTCGCCGATCTCGCGGCGAAGGTCGGCGTCGGCGAGGTAGTCGCAGATGAAGGCCGTGCGCACGGCCCGCCCCAACTCCTCGATGGCCCGGTAGGTGGGGTGCTTGGGACCTCTGCGGGTGAACCGACGCAGGACCTGCTCGGCCTCCGCCGTGCCCAGGTGCAGGGCGGTGGTGTATTTGACGATCTGGTCGTACTGCTGGCGGATCAGCTCCCAGTCGATCGTCTTGGTCGACAGCACCGGGCCCAGCTGTGGCCACTGCTCGTCCTCGCCTGCGGCGGGGCGGTACAGCCGGGCCGACCCGACGTTCTTGAGCCTGGGCAGCAGGTTGAAGCCGAGCATGTGGGAGAACGCGAACCCGACGACGGAGGCGCCGTGAGTGTCGGTGTACTGCCGGTCGACCTCCATGTCGGTGCAGTGCCGCAGCACGCCCTCGATCATCGAGGCGACCTCGGAGGCCGAGCAGTGCTTGAGCTGGGAGTAGATGCACACCGACTTGCGCTCCACATGCCAGTAGATCATCACGCCGGGGCCGCGGTAGCGCTGGTGCCACTCGGTCATGAAGTTGTTGGACCAGGCGCCGAACTTGCGGCTGTCGGAGGCGCACGCGGTGCCCGCGCCCCACCAGCCCTCGTCCCGGGCGGCCAAGGTGTGGTTGACGAGCTTGAACAGGGCGGACCTCATGTTGGTCCGGTTCACGAACAGGTGCCGGATCCGGCGCAGGACCGCCTCGGACTCGCCGTGCTTGCCGGTGGCCACCACCCGCTTGATGCCCATGTTCGTTCCCAGCGCGAACAGCACCAGCAGCAGCCGGCGCCGCAGGACGTCGCGTGGGACCGCCTCCCGGGAGGCCACCGAGGCGAACTCGGAGGTGAAGCCAGTGGCGAACTCGGCCTCCTTGAGGATGTCGATCAGGTCGATCGTGCCCCAGCGGCGCTGGATCTCGGCTTTCAGGGCGACCAGGTTCTTCGGCTCCTCCTGCTTGGCCAGTGGGGACACCTTGATCCACGGCTCGCCGTGCTTCCTGGTGATCTCCACCCCGCCCGTGATGCCCAGCTCCAACGCACGGTCGAAGCCCGTGAGGGCGTCGCGCAGCCGCTTCTGCAGGGCGGCGATGAACTCCTGCGGGTCCTGCGGCTGGCGGATCGCCGAGTAGTGCACGTCCCGGTTGTCCTCGAAGTCCGGGGGCAGGTCGTCCTCCGGGTTGCGCCAGCGGCTGGTCCCGGCCACCCACACCTCCCGCCTGCGCAGCGCGTCCCGCAAGCTGACCAGCACGCACAGCTCGTAGGGGATGCGCTCGACCCGGCCCTTGTCGTCCACCACCGCGGCCCGCCACTGCTCGGGCACCACCCCCTCCAGCGGCACCTTCTCCGCCGCGTCGAAGAACGCCCCGTCCTTGATCGGCTGGTCCAGGTAGCGCTTGAGCAGGTCGATGGCGTCCATCACGGGGCAGTAGGCGGTGTTGTTGCTCTTCAGCTCCCAGGCCGACAGCAGCGGCGAGAGCATCCGGCGCCAGTGCGCCAAGTACGAGGAACGCAGCACGGTGCGGATCCGCGCCTTGTACTTGGCCTCGTTCGCCGCAGCCTCCGCCGCCAGCGCCTTGAGCGTCTTCTCCCCGCCCACCACCGGATAGATCACCTTGCGGACCGTGCCGGACGGCTCCGCCAAAGCCGCCTCCGCGACCCGCAGCATCATCGCCTCCTTGCCGCGGACCTTCTTCAGCTCCTTGACGAACTCGCCCTCGACCTTCTTCTCCGCTCGCGTATTGATCTTCTGCACCAGTTGGATGAACAGGTCCACCAGGGAGTCGGTGATCTCGGTCTCGCGCACGTGGCACAGCGCCGTCAGCAGCGTGTACCGCACCGAAGCCGGCGCGGCCACCAGGTCGGACGGGTACTCCTTCGCCGCCCGCGCCCGCCACGCCGACACCAGCTTCTCCGGAAACTCCCCGAACAACCCCGGCGGCAGCTCCAACTGACGCACCCGCTGCAGCTTGTTCACCTCCGTCAGCAGGCTGTCCAGGCCCAGCGCGCCGGGGTCCGCCTTCAGCTCGGTGAAGAACGTCCGGCCCCCGCCCACGCTGCCCTCATCCCCGTCGTCCTCGGCCACCAGGTCGTCCAGCCGGGACCGCGAGGCCGCGGACAACCGCCCCACTGTCGTCGCGCAGAACCCCTCCTCGAAGGTGTTCACCGCCGAGGCCACCAGCCGTGCCACCTTCGCGGGCGCCGGCGGCTCCAAGCGGTCGTTGCGGCACCGCGCCACCACTGCCTCAGCCAGCCGGTCCCGGTTCAGTTCCACGGGGCACAGCTCCACCGCCAACCACTGCGTTAGCTGGACCTGGTCCTCCTGCGTGCACTCGCGGAACCCGAACGCCGCCCGGACCTCCATCCGGTGCCGCTTGATTGCCCGCCCCGACCAGTCGTAGGCGCCCCAGTCCTCGGCCGGCACCTTCACCTGTTGGGCCACGTACGACACCGCCGCCGCCGGAACCTCCGCCGCATCCTCCGGGAAGCGCGCCTCCACCTCGAAGAACTTCAGCGGCAGCGCGAAGCCCAGCCGATTCGCCCCCGACTTGTTCCGAAGCCGCTCCTGGTCCTCCTCCAGCATCGTCCAGACCTCGATCAAGTCCTCTGGTTCCCACTCCCGACGCACGCCTGACCCCTCTCCTCGATCACCGCAACGCAACCAAGGTGACGCGGGCACAACAGAGGCAGGGCCAGAACGGTGGAAACCGGGACAATGGATCGTCGGATCGGCTACACAGAGCTACTTGTCACTTCGCGGCAGCTTCGGGAGCGCAGGGCCGACTGGCCGTGCACTCTCCGGCGCAGCACGCGGTGTGCGGCATGTCGCCGGTGATGACCGGCAGTCGGTCGCCGTGCTTGCCCGTGCGGGCCGCGGTGTCGAGCCCTTCCGGCGCCGGCTCCCGGATGTTCTCCCGCCCGGTCTCCGCCATCGCCGCGAAGAACGCGAACAGCCTTCCCTGGACCGGTGGGGTCGTAGAGGCCGGGGCAGCTGCCCGGCCGACATCTCCAGGATCAGGCTATGGGCGGTGAGGTGGTCGGCGAGCGCAGTCAGCTCGGCGGTGTCACGGCCCAGCCGCTTCAGAGCGCTTTCTTGGCAATGAGTGCGGTGGCGGTGTCGATGATCGTCTGTCGGGTGGAGCGGGGCTGCCAGCCGAGCTGGGTACGTGCTTTGCTGTTGTCGACGAGCCTCTTGCGGCCGAGCTCGGGGCGCAGCATCGCCATCTGCGGGTTCACCCGCGCGAGCAGCTTGACGATGATGTCAGGCATGGTGCGTTCGGGCACCTTGGCGGCTTCGTCCGGGAGATTTTCGCGGAGGACGCGGGCGATGTCCCGGTACCACCAGAAGGTGCCCGAGCCGAGGAAGCGCTGGCCTGCGGCGGCTGGGCTCGTCATGGAGAGGATGTGCAGCTCGGCGACGTCGCGGACGTCGACGACGTTCCATCCGATGTTCGGCACGGCGGGAATCCCGCGGGTGAGCAGGCGGCTGATGATCCCGACCGTTCCTGGCCTGTTCGGTCTGCCGAGCATGGGACCCTGCATGAACGTCGGGAGGACGGCGGTCAGTTCGAGGCCGGTCGCAGCGGCGAGATCCCATGCGTCACGCTCGGCGAGGATCTTGGAATCGGGGTACGCGCGAACCGGAGTGCCGGACGGCGCGGCCCATGTCGTTTCGGTCGTGGGTATGTCGGAGTCGCCGGTGTCGGCCGTGACGCCGGAAGAGGTGAGCACGGCACGCTTCACTCCGGCGCGCGCGGCGGCACCCAGGACGCGGCGGGTGCCCTCACGGGCGGTTCTGATGAGGTCCGCGCCCGCGCCGAAGGGCATCGGAGACGCGGCGTGCAGCACGAAGTCGGCACCCGCGGCCGCCTTCTCCCAGCCGTCGTCGCTGAGGAGATCGGCGACCGCGAAATCGATGGCCTTCGCCGCCTCGCCGTCTGTCTGCTCGCTGACGGCGAGGCGCACCTGCTCCGCTTGGCCGAGGCTGCGCACGGTGGTGCGCACCCGGTAACCGCGCTGGAGCAGACCCGCTATCACCCAGCCGGCCAGATAGCCCGTTCCGCCCGTGACGAGCACTGTGTCGTCGATGTGACCGCCGGTCATTTACCCCACCAAAGTCATTGAGTTTGTCATTGATTTTGGGAGCGTATCATGGCCCCGTGACCCTTAATCGCGGCATGAAGGCACCGACGGCTCACGACGCCGACGTCGAGCGGAAAGCCGAGATCGTCCGCGCTCTCGTGGAGGTGGGGAACGCCGCGGACGCGGTCGTGGCCCAGGTGCTCGGCGAGTTCGGGGTGCCGGCCTCCGTCGCCGGCACGCTGTGGGCGCTTGCCCCCGGAACCGAGCCGCCGACGATGCGGGACATAGCGGCCCGCCTCCGCTGCGACCCCTCCACGGTCAGCCTCGCCGCCGACAAGCTCCAAGGCATGGGACTCATCGCCCGCCGGCCTCATCCCGTCGACGGCCGCAAACGCACCCTGGCTCTGACGGAGCGCGGGCACGAGCTGTGGGAGGCGCTGAGAACGCGGCTTCACGCCTCCGGCCTCTTCGCCGCTCTCGACGTGGAGGAACAGGACGCCCTGCTCGCGCTGCTCACGAAAATGCAACTGCCGCAACGCCCGTAGTCCGTCTTGATCGCATCTCGAACGGACCTTGTCTCACCTGGTGCTGCGCACGGAGTCCGGCGGCAACGCCCTCTCGGCAGGGTTACCGGGAGGACACAGCCTCGGCGGCTTCCGCGTCGGTCCCGGGCGCGGGGACAACGTTCTTCGGGCCGCGGGTGAGGACGTAGAGGAACAGGGCGCCCATGATCACCACGCCTGCCCACATGGCCTGTTGCCAGCCGTTGACGAAGGACTGCCGCGCGGCTTGCGCGAGTTCCTGCGCATGGGGGCCCGCACTGCCGGACACCGCGACGGCGTTTGCGACACCTTCGCGTGCGGTGTCTGCGGCGTCCTGGGGAATGCCGTCGAGCTTGCCGTCGATGGCGCTGCGGTATCCGGCGGACAGCAGTGCGCCGAGCAGGGCAACACCCAGGGCGGTGCCGAACTCACGGGTGACGTCGTTGAGTGCGGAGGCGACGCCCTGCCTCTCGCGCGGCAGGGAGCGGGTGATGGCCTCGGTGGACGGGGTCATGGACAGGCCCATGCCGATGCCCATGGCGAGCATGCCGGGCAGGACCGACAGGTATCCGCCGTCGACGGAGACGCTGAGGGCCATCAGTGCCAAGCCGGTACCGGCCAGCGCGATCCCCACGGCCATGGTGGAGCGGGAGCCGATGCGCGCGGCCAGTCCGGGGGCCAGGCCTGAGGTCGTCATCATCGCCACGGCCATGGGCATCAGCGCGAGCGTGGACAGCAGGCCCGACCAGCCCAGGACGGCCTGGAAGAAAGGGAAGAGGACGACGAAGATTCCCGCTTGGACGCCGAAGAGGGCCAGCAGTGTGATCGATCCGCCGGCCAGGCCGCGCTCGCGGAACAGGCGTACGTCCAGCAGGGAGGCGTCACGGCGGCGTAGCTCCCAGACCATGAAGAAGACAGCGGTGATGAGACCGACGGCGAGGCCGATCAGGGTGGCAGGGGCGCTCCAGCCGTGCTCGGGGCCTTCCTGGAGGACGAAGATGAGACCGACGACGGTGACGGCTGAGGTCAGTGCGCCGACGGTGTCGAAGGAGTGGTCCGAGCGCTCGCGGGAGTTGGGCACCGAGCGCATGCCCATGGCGAGTGCGACGACGACCAGCGCGACGGGCAGGATGAACAGGTAGCGCCAGCTGGCAACGTCCACAAGCGCAGCGGAGAGGAACATACCCAGGATGCCGCCGCCTCCGGCGACGCCGGTCCATACGCCGATCGCCTTGCCGCGCTCTTCCTCCGGGAAGGTGGAAGTGATCACAGCGAGGGTGATGGGCATGATCATCGCCGCGCCGATGCCGCTGAGGAGGCGCGCGCCGAGCATGACGTCGGCCGAGGGGGCGAGCCCGGCTAGCGCGCCGGCCACGCCGAAGACGATCAGTCCGGTGATCAGCATGGGCTTGCGGCCCAGTCGGTCACCTATGGCGCCGAGCGGTAGCAGCAGGGCGGCCAGGGTGAGCGTGTAGATGTTGATGATCCAAAGGATCGTGCTTTGCGAGGCGCCGAACTCGACGGCCAGGTCGGGCTGCGCGACGTTCAGTCCGGATACCGAGGCGATGACCGCCATCAAAGCGACACAGACCGCGATCAGGACGGTGCGCAGCTGACGCGCATCCGGCGCACCGTCGGCGTGGGCGGCGCCGTCGGCTGCCGCGGGTGCGGACCGGTTCGTACTCATGGATTCCTCTCAAAAAGACATGCGGGGGGGGGCAACGGCGGACCTGTGTCCGGCCGCCGGGATCGCGCTGGAGGCCGGTGGTCGCACGCCGGGCGGCTGTCAGGCGGTGGCGACGTCGTTTCTCTGCACAGGACGCTAAACCCGTCTTGCGGAGAGGGCATACAATCTTGCCTATGACGCAAGGTGACGGCGATCTGGACAGCCTCGTACGCAAACGCATCCGTGCATTGCGGGTGGCGCAGGGATGGTCCCTGGAGGAGCTGGCCGACCGCGCCAGGTTCAGTCAGTCCACGCTCTCCCGCATCGAGAACGGCCGGCGACGTCTCGCACTGGACCAGTTGGTCACCCTGGCCCGCGCGTTGGACACCTCTCTGGACCAGTTGGTGGAGACCGCCTCCGACGACGTCGTCACCAGCCCTGTGATCGACGGGAGGCACGGGCTGATGCGCTGGCCCATCAAGGGCGACCCCGGTATGAGCGTCGTGCGCCAGCGGATGACCGAACCGCCCCCGGACAATCCCGCACGGATGCGCGCCCACCCGGGCCGCGAATGGCTCGTGGTCCTGTCCGGCACCGCGGTGCTGCTGCTGGGCGACCGGCGCCTTCGCGTCGAGACGAACCAGGCCGCCGAGTTCCCCACGATGCTGCCGCACGCCATCGGCGCCGAGGGCGGACCCTGCGAGATCCTGGGCATCTTCGACCGCGACGCCCGCCGCGGCCACCAGCGCGACAGCCGAGGCGCCGACAGCAGCAACCGCCAATCAGACGGCTCCCGCACGTGACCACCCGCCCGCTGAGGGGTGGCGTCTTGCGTGTCCGGCACCCCGCACAGCCGTCTCGTTGCGGATACGGAAGCCATGGCGCCACACGCACATGATCGTCCTAGCGTGAGGCCATGACCCGCGCCCACCCGCAGACCTCCCCTCACAGCCACCACCGGCATGACGTCGATGGCCGGGCGGAGATCCTCGCCCCGGACTCTCCTGGCTGGTCTCGGCGTACGTGCTGGGGTACGCGGGCCGCGAGCCGGCGTTCCGCCTGCTCGCCATCGCGGAACGGCTGAGTCCGCAGCACCGGACGGCACTGAATGCCTTTCACCGAGAGCTGGAGGGCGCCTATGGGCAGGCAGCCGTGGAACGCTGCCTGCCCCGAACCGGCGCGGCTCGTCGAGGGCCACCGCACGGCGCGTCCCGAGGCGTCCTTCGCGGAACTGCGCTCCGCCGTCATGGCCGACGCCCTGTTCGGCGCGGGCAGCAGGGCCCTGGCCGACGCCGATCCGCCCACCCGGACTCCACCACCCACGCCTACGAGTTCGCCTGGCGCTCCCACGCGCTCGACGGAGAGCTCGGCGCCATCCGCGCGGTGGAACTGCACGCCACCTCGATCCGCTTCGACCGTGGTGCCGGCGAAATCGCCGGCACCACGGTCGCCGAACAGACTGTGCAGCTCGTGCGCAACGTCACGGCCGTGCTGAAGGCGGCCGGCGCAGGCCCGGAGGGCGTCGTGATGCTGCGCGTGCACCTCACCGACCCCGCCCACCTGGCCGAGACGAACGAGGCGTACGCGGCGGCCGTGGGCGAGTCGTTGATCCGGGCGGTGGCGGTGGCGGTGCTAATCCTCGACCGGTCCCAGATCGAGGTCGGCCACGAATCGGACCGTGGCGGACGGCGCGGTGTCGAGTTCGAGCACCACCAGCCTGTTCGGTCCCGCCGGAACGAGCACGGGGCCGGGTACGAACAGCGTTCGCTGCGGTCCCCGCGACCAGTACCTCCCGAGGCAGAACCCGTTGACCCATGCGGTTCCCTTGCCCAGCGTGGAGACGTCGAGGAAGCGGTCGCGTGTGTCCTCGGCCTCGAACGTGCCGACCGAGACGGTCAGCCCCGGTATCGACGGCGATTCCGGACGGGCGGGGGTACGGGAGAGCCTGATCACGTCGTCGGCGTCGAGTGCGACGGTCTCCCATCCGACGACCGGTGCGCCGTCGATGCGTACGCCGCCGATGATGCCTTTGTCCTCGCCCAGGCGTGGACCGTAGTTCACGCGTCCCTGGTCCTCCACGACGAGGAGCAGCTCCCGAGTCACCGGAGGCAGCGTGAGCGCGGTCGCGTGGTCCTCGCGCTGGAGCACGCCGGCGCAGTGCCCGTCGACGACGACGTGCACACGGTCGCGGACTTCGCCCACGGTGAGGACCGACGCGGACGGGCGCCGAAGCCAGGACCGGTGCAGGACGTACACGGCGTCGGCGCGGATCTCGGCGAAGGTGGGTACGGCGTGTGTCGCCGTGACGGGCATCGCCGTGAACGCGGCCTCGGGGAAGGAGACGACCGCAGCGAGACGGACCTCGCCGGTCGGAGTTGTTTCGGGGACGTCCGGAACCTCGTCGGGCACCGAGGTGTGCTTCGCCAGGACCTCCCGGTAGGCCCAGTACTTCGCGGTGGGGCGTCCCGCTTCGTCCAGCGGTGCGTCGTAGTCGTACGTGGTGGCGATGGGCTGGTAGACGCCCCGGTCGTTCGCTCCGTTCGTCAGACCGAAGTTGGTACCCCCGTGGAACATGTACAGGTTGACCGACGCTCCGGTGCCGAGGAGGGCGTCCAGATCGGCGGCGGACTCCTCGGCGGACGTCGTGTGGTGGTACATGCCCCAGGAGTCGAACCATCCGTCCCAGTACTCGGACGACATGAGCGGTCCGGTCGGCTGGTGCAGGCGCAGGGTGCGCATGCGCTCCAGCGAACGTGATCCGAACGACGCGGTCCGGTGCAGTCCGGGCCTGGAGCCGTTCTCCAGCATGTGCGGCCGCGGCTGGTCGACCGTGGTGAGCGGCACGGTGATCCCGGCGTCGCGGACCATGGCGGTCAGCGCGTCGAGGTAGTCCGCGTCCTCTCCGTAGGCGCCGTACTCGTTCTCGACCTGGACGAGGATCACCGGGCCGTCCTCATCGATCTGGAGCGGCGCCACGATGTCCGTCACATGGGTGAGGTATGCGGAGACCGACCGCATGAAGCGTGGCTCGTTGCGGCGCACGCCCACGGTGGGATCGGTGAACAGCCACGTGGGCAGTCCTCCGTTGGCGAACTCCGCGCAGATGTACGGCCCTGGCCGTACGATCGCGCGCATCCCCTCGTCGGCGACGGTGCGCAGGAACCGGCCGAGGTCGAGCGCACCGGAGTCCGTCCACTCGCCCGGCCTCGGTTCGTGGAGGCCCCACGGCACGTATGTCTCGACGGTGTTGAGTCCCATGAGCCGGGCCTTGCGGATGCGGTCGCGCCAGTGGCCGGGGTGCACACGGAAGTAGTGGATCGCTCCGGAGAGCACCTGGAAGGGGGTGCCGTCCATGAGGAAGTCCCGTTCTCCGACGGTGAAGCGGCTCATGACGCACGCTCGCAGGGGCCGGCGAGGGCTCGGCGCTCGGCGCGTTCGGAGACCATCGAGAGGTAGACCGAGGCGGTCCACGTCATGCTGCGGTCGCGCAGGCCGGCCCCGGTCGTCGCGTCGAAGTTCTCCGCCATGCCCGCGCCCGCGCAGGTCGCCATGAACCTGGTCTCGATGTCGTCGGCGAGGTCGGGCCGTCCGCTGCGGCGCAGCCCGTCGGCGAGCAGCATGGTGGAGGGCGCCCAGATGGGGCCGCGCCAGTATCCGTCGGCTTCGTAGCGAGGACTGTCCGGTGGTTCGGTGGCGGGGCCGTGCGGGGTGAGGTAGCCGCCGTCGAGGAGCCGGCGCACAGTCGTGTCACGCACTGCTGGTGGCAGGAGGTCTCCGAGGATCAGGGGGATGAAGGCCAGCAGGCTCCGTGAGTCGATCACACGGCCGGTCAGGGTGTCCCTGGCGACGAAGCGGTCCCCGGTCCAGAACCGGTCGCACAGCGTTCGCACGGTGGCGTCGGTCCTGCGGTTCCAGTGAGCCGACTCGTCGTGTCGGCCGGTGCGCCGGGCGATCAGGGAGAGCGTCTGCGTCTGCAGGGCGAGGTAGGCGAGCAGATCCGGGCTCTGGACGGGCACGCCGGCGGCGAACGTCGTTGCGTTGTCCCATCCGGAGTCGTTGCCGTGGTTGTAGGAGGGGATGCCGTCGTCGCCGTACACGCGGTGCCGGAACCACCACTCGGTCCATCGCCGCAGCGGTTCGTAGAGTGCGGCCGCGTCATGGGGGTCGAGGCCGCCGCGGGCGATGAGGCGGGCGATGCTCCAGCCGTGGATCGGCGGTTTGACGAAGTTCCGCTCGACGCCCGCGTCGTTGACGTAGTCGGGGAGGCAGCCGTGTTCGTCCTGGTGGTCGAAGACGGCGAGGAGCTGGCCGGCGGCCGCCTGCGGGTCCCGCCACAGCGCCATGGCGTTGAAGCAGTGGTCCCAGCTCCAGATGTTGGTCATGCGGTTCTTCGACATGAGCATGGACTCGCGTCGCAGTAAGCCGCCCGGCGGCACGAGGGCGGCCCAGGTGACGAACGCGGCGAGGCGGACGGTGGCGCCGGTCTCCGGGTCGCGGTGTCCGTCGTCGCCGTGGGTGCGGCACCACGCGTCGAAGTCGGCCTGGGCCGCGGCGGCGAGGTCGTCCGGGTCGTGGAGGGGGCCGGTGGGCACGGCGCTGCCGTATTCGTCGATGACGATCGTCGCCGCGCCGTCGTGCGCCGTGATGCTGAGACATGCCTCGGAGTTGCGGATGCCGTCCCATCGGGCGTCGAACCGGGATGTTCCTCCGGCCGCGCGGATGCGGTAGTTGCGGTTGGCGCCGCTGTCGATGAACCGCCAGGTGGCGTCGTCCTCCTGGAAGACGGAGTCGTACTGGGAGGTCGCGCGGAAGTCGAGTGCGAGCGTTCCGCCCCGGACGCGCAGGTAGGCGCGGCCCGGTCCGTCGAGGATCACGTCGGCTCGGGTGCTGCCGTGGTGGAGGGTCAACTGTCCTGCGGTGGTCAGGGCGTTCGCTTCGGTGGTGCCGTCGAGGAGGAGGCGGGCGATCTCGCGGTGCCTGGCGTCACCGCGCACGGTGCGCAGGAAGACGCCGTGGTCCCGCTGATCGGTGACGCGCGAGACAGCGAAGTAGGATCCGCGGCGGCTGAATGGTGTCGTGCCGAGGTCGATGTCGAGCAGGGGCGAGGTGCTCACGCGCGGTTCTCCGTTCCAGCGGGAGCGGCGGTGTCCGGCAGCGCGACGCGGACCGATTCGCCCGCCGCGAGCGTGACCGTGCGCGGAGCGGCGCAGTCCGTCGGGCCGGTGTCGGCGTCCCCGAGCGCGGAGAGGTCCAGCTCGAAGGAGCGCGTCCGGCGGGCGTTGTTGACGAGTTCGAAGCCGTCCTGGTCGATTCGGTAGGTGAGTTCGTAGGCCCGCTGTGCGAGGGACACGCTGCCGGTGCCGACGACCCGGGGCGCGATGCGCAGGTCCGCGGTGAGCGTCGGACGGATGCCGAGGTATTCGGTGAACAGCACCCAGGCGTACACACAGGGGTACTCGTAGTAGTGCGCGGCGCCGTGCCAGTCGGAGCCGTCGACGTAGTGGACGTGGTCCATGTCGTATCGCTCGCCCATGACGTAGTCGTCCGAGGCGCCCTGTGCGGCGACGGCCTCGAGCTGTCGGCTGAGCATCGTCCCGTTGCGGCGCCATGACCAGAAGGCCGCGTCCCAGCACCAGTAACGGCCCGCGGCGCACAGGTCGTAGGGGCCGCCGTCGCCGATCTCGTCGTCGGTGTAGTCCTGTACGCGGGCGGCGAGGAAGGTCGGGAAGCGCTGGAACTCCTCCAGTTCCCGGTCGACGAGCGCGAGGACGTGTTCGCTCTGTGCGCCGTCGGCGTGCCCGAACATCGCCGGGAGCACGTTGGCGAGGAGGTGTATGTGGTCGTGGACGTGTCCTGAGCGGTCTACCCAGTCGACGAAGCGGTGGGTCACGTCGTCCCAGTGTCCGGCCGGGAGCGGCTCGCGTACGGCGGCGGCGAGGCGGGCGGCCGACTGCCGGTAGAAGACGGCTCGTTGTTCGCGTCCGAGCACGTCCTCGAGTGCGGCGAGGAGTTCGAAGGAGTTCGCGGCGAGTGAGGCGGCCATGGTCTCCCTGCCGTCCTTGATGACCTGGTCCTCGTAGTAGACGTCGGACCAGAGCCGACCGCGCCGGTCCATGCAGTCGAGGGTGCAGGAGGCCGCGCCCTCCAGGTCCTCGATCCGCTCGCGCAGCCAGCCGGTGTCCTTCGTGCGGGCGAAGTAGAGCCAGGCGGACTCGAGGACCTCGACGTTGCCGGTCACGAGGAACATGACGGCGTTCCGGGAGCCGTCGAGGCTGTTCCTGCGCACGTGGTACTCCCGTTCGCCGTCCGGCTGGACGGCGCAGGGGTCGCGCCACAGCTGCTGGGGGTCTTCGCGCATCAGGCGGAGCTGGAGGTCGATCATCCGCCGTACGACGTCCTGGTCGGTGCGGCTGCCCCAGGCCATCCGGCCCTTGATCTGGAATTCGTGGTCGACGTCCGGGTAGGTGCCGACGTACTTGTCGGCCAGGGTGCTGATCACGTACCCGTCGCGGTCCGGGTAGCCGGCGGCCGTGGTCCGTTCTACGACGCAGGGCAGGACGGTGCCCCAGTAGAACCCGGCCAGGGCGTCGGCGAGGGCGTCTGCGCCGGGGAGGCCGATGGTGAACCGCGCGCCGTCGACGTCGGCGTGCGGCCGGGCCCGGTGGGCGACGAGGGTGGCGGTGGGGGCGTGGACGGTGACGGTACGGCGGTTCCCGTCGGAGTGCAGTTCGATCGTGCCGTCGCTGACGATGTGCCAGGCGGGCTCGGCCGAGCCGGGGTGCGGGGGCAGCAGCCAGCAGGCTCCGGAGCCTGTGAGGCCGGCGGGGGAGGAGCCGTCGTCCGGCAGGATGCGCCGCTCACCGGTCTCGGTGGCGAGCAGCACTGTGGGACCGGCGGGTGCGTCGAACCGTATCCGGGGGTGCGGTCCCTGACCGGCCGTCACCGACCAGGTGTGTTCGTCGACGCGAGCCGGGGTCCCGTCGGTGGGCGGTACGCGATCTGGGGCGATGAATGGCATCGGTGTCGTGACTTCCTTCATGCGGTGGTGTCCCGCCCGAGGTGATGCTTGCCGGCATCGACAAGTGACTGGCGTCGCCAAGTATGCAAATCCTCATGGGAAGTTTGCAAGGAAATCTTGCAAGACACCGGTAAGTCGCGCCATCATGGCGCCCACCCACCGCGAGCTGCATCTCGATCGAGGAGGATCGTCAGCCATGACCACAACGCCGTGTCGTCACGGGCGCGCCCGGGTAGGCGTGTTCACCGCAGTCACCGCCCTGTCCGCCCTGCTGCTGCCCGGGTGCTCCATGGCGTCGTCGGATCCCGCCGGGAAGGACACGCTCACCGCCTGGGCCTGGGGATCGCCCGCGAGCGGTCTGAAGGCCACCGCCGAGGAGTTCGAGAAGTCGCACCCCGGTGTCACCGTCAAGGTCCAGGACGTCGGCAACCCGGCGATCTGGGACAAGATCACTTCTGGTATGGCGGCCGGCGGTGAGGGCCTGCCGGACGTCATGGACATCGGCGGCGACTACATGAGCAACTATCTCGAGACGTTCCCCGACGGCTTCGCCGACCTGGGCGGCATGGGTGCGGGCGCCCTGGCGAAGGACTTCCCGAGCGGTCTGTGGAAGGGCGGCCAGAACGCGAAGGGACAGCAGTACGGCGTGCCCTTCGAGGTGAACACCAACCTGGTGTACTACCGCAAGGACCTCTTCGAGAAGGCCGGCGTCGCCATCGGTTCGATCCGCACCTGGGAGCAGATGCTGGCCGCCGGAGTGAAGATCAAGAAGGCGACCGGTGCCGACCTCTTCGCCGTCGACAAGGCGGCCTCGCAGGCCGACTCGGCGAACCTCTTCGAGATGCTCGCCCGGCTGGAGGGCACGTTCTTCTTCGACTCCGAGGGGAAGATAGCGCTGAGCGCCGAGGGGAGTGTCAAGGCGCTGACGTTCCTCAAGGAGGCGAACGACAAGCACCTGGTCGTCGACATCCCGCAGAGCCAGGGCACCACGTCGCAGATGAAGGGGCAGTCCCCCGTCGCGATCATGCCCGGCGCCTCGTGGATGGTCGGCAGCTTCCAGAGCACGGCCCCCGAGATGAAGGGCAAGTGGGGCGTGCGGATGTCACCCGCCATGGAGGAAGGCGGCTACACGGCTTCGTCCGCGGGCGGCACGTACCTCACCGTCGCGAAGTCGAGCAAGAAGCAGAAGCTCGCCTACGAGTACGTCAAGTACAGCATGGCGACGCTCGCCGGCCAGAAGGTCATCACCGAGGCCGACGGACTCTTCCCGAGTTACGAGCCGATGTGGGACACCGCCGGCTTCAAGAAGCGGAACGCCTACTTCGGGTTCGACACCAACCAGCTCGTCATCAAGGCGCTGAGCCAGAACACGCCCCCCGACTACTACACGAAGGACTTCCCCAAGGCGCTCAAGGTCTACGACGACGCGCAGACCCAGGTCCTGGTCAAGGGCGCCGACCCCGGGACGGCCCTCCGGCACGCCGCGACGCTGCTCGCGCAGCAGACCGGCCGGAAGATCGCGAAAGACTGACCTGCGAGGAACCATGTCCGACACCATGAACGCCGGCCTCCAGCCACCGGCGCGGAAGGCCGCGCCACCCGCCCGGTCCGGCACCACACCGCCCCGCCGGCAGCCGGCCCGCAGATCACCGCGCGCTCGCGCGACCCCGTTCGTGTTCCTGACACCCGTCATCGTGCTGTTCCTCGGCTTCAAGGTCTACCCGGTCCTCTACGCCCTGGCCCTCAGCTTCACGCAGAACGTCGGCGGCGTCACCGAGTTCGTCGGCGGCGCGAACTACGGACGGCTCCTGAGGGACCCGCTCTTCAGGACCGCGCTGCGCAACACCCTCGAGATCCTCGTGATCCAGGTACCACTGATGCTCGGTCTCGCGATCGTTCTCGCCGTCGCCCTCAACTCCAAGCTCCTCAAATGGCGTTCCTTCTTCCGGGTCGCCTACTTCGTTCCGATCGTCATGGGCCTCGTGGCCTACGGAATCCTGTTCTCCGCGCTCCTCAACTACCAGAACGGTTTCATCAACTACCTCCTCACCTCGATCGGGCTGCCCCGTGTTCCCTGGCTCACGGACCCGTTCTGGGCCAAGGCATCGATCATCATGGCGATGACCTGGCACTACACCGGCCAGACCACGGTCATGTACCTGGCTCAGCTGCAATCCGTCCCCGGTGAGCTGTACGAGGCCGCGCAGATGGACGGGGCGAACCGCCTCCAGCAGTTCTGGCACGTCACCGTTCCGGGGCTGCGGCCCGCGATCCTGCTCACCGTGGTGCTGTCGACGATCGGTACCCTGCAGCTCTTCGACGAGCCGTACGTACTGACCGGCGGCGGCCCGGACAACGCCACCCTCACCATCGGCATGTACCTCTACTACAGCGCCTTCAAGAACTTCGACTTCGGATACGCCTCCGCGATCGGCTACGTCCTCGCCCTCATCGTCACCGGCGTCTCCGTCGTCCAGATGCTCGTCCTCAGGAGGCGTGCCCGGTGACCCTCGCACACCGTCCGACACCGCTGCGGCGCGTCCGCCCGCCGGTCCGGGAGTCCGGTTCGGCGAGATCGCTCAGCGCCGTCCTCACCGCGGTCGTCGCCCTCGGCGCCGTGCTCATGCTCGTGCCCTTCGCCTGGCTGATCGTGGCGTCGACGCATTCGACGGAGGAGATCTTCTCGTCGCCGCCGGCCCTTCTGCCCGGCGACCGTTTCCTGACCAACCTGACCGGGCTCTTCACCTCACTGCAGTTCGGCGTCGCCGTCCGCAACTCCCTAGTCGTGTCGGCCGTGTACACCGGGCTCGGCATGCTGGTGTGCAGCACGGCCGGATACGCCTTCGCGAAGTTCCGCTTCCGGGGCCGCGACGCCATGTTCACCGTGATCATCGCGTCGCTCGCCCTGCCGGGCCAGGTCACGCTCGTACCGCTGTTCAAGATGATGGTCGCGCTCGGCTGGCTGAACTCCTACCAGGGGCTCATCCTGCCGAACCTCGCCCTGCCGTTCGGAATCTTCCTCATGCGTCAGTCGATGCAGTCCGTGCCCGACGAACTCATCCAGGCGGCACGCGTCGACGGCGCCGGCGAACTGCGCACGTTCTTCCAGATCGTCATCCCCACGATGCGACCGGCCCTGGCCGCCCTCGCCATCTTCCTGTTCCTCGGCCAGTGGAACGATTTCGTCTACCCGCTCATCGTGCAGAGGACCCCGGAGGCGTACACCGTGCCGGTCTCCCTGGCTACGCTGCACGGTGTCCAGTCCACGGACTACGGGCAGATGCTCACCGGCACCCTGATCTCCGTCCTGCCCGTCCTGGTGCTGTTCCTGTTCCTGCAGCGCTATTTCGTCGCGGGTCTTCTCGCAGGCTCCGTGAAACAGTGAACACCCGGGGCAACACACACGGCACGGCTGCTGATCAGGTACTGGTTCGATCGAAAGGGCTGAGATGACGACAGGGAACGGCGGCGAGCCGCCCAAGCGGCGGAGGGGGACCCGTGCGCCGGTCGGCACCACGACACTGGCGCAGATCGCACAGGCCGCCGACGTCAGCGAAGCCACCGTCAGCCGGGTCATCAACCGCAAGTACGGAGTCGCTCCGGCCACCCGGCAGGCGGTCGAGGAAGCACTGAAGCAGGTCGGCTACGAGCGCCCTCTCGACAACCGGCTCGTCGTCATGCTGACCCCCAACCTGAAGAACCCGATCTTCGCTCTCCAGGCCGAACGGATCGAGAACGAGCTCAATCCCTACGGTCTGACGACGATCATCTGCCCCGTGTACCCGGGCACGCCGCGCGAACGGGACTACGTCGAGTCACTCATCGACGCGGGCGTGGCCGCCATCGTCTTCCTGTCCTCGAGCAACACCCTCCGCGACGAGGACCACCGCGTGGTCCAGTTCGTCGAGTCACGGGGCATCCCCTACGTGAGCATCAACGGGGGATTCCCCGACACCGAGGCCCCGGTCGTCTCCACCGACGACTGGCGCGCCGCCGAGCTGGCGGTCGGGCACCTGCGCGACCTCGGCCACCGCAGGATCGGGCTCCTCGCCGGACCGACCGGCAACCTCCCGGCCGACCGCCGGGTCGAGGGATTCCTGCACGCCCTGCAGCGCCACGGCACCGACAACCCCGAACGATTCGTCGTCCGCCAGCACTTCAACGTCGAGGGTGGCCGGCAGGCCGCGGGCGCACTGCTCGCGCAAGGCGTCACCGGCATCGTGGCCTCCAGCGACGAGATGGCCTTCGGCGCGTACCGCGCGGCGGGGCGTGCCGGGCTGAGCGTTCCGAAAGACGTCTCGGTGGTGGGATACGATGACTCGCCCGTACTCGATTTCATCGGGCCGCCCCTCACGACGGTGCGGCAGCCGATCGAGCGCATCGCGGAGAACGTCGCCCGCATCGTCACGTCGCTGATCTCGAACCGGACGGTCGGCACCGAGGAGATCCTCGTCGAGCCCGAGCTGCGGCTTCGGGGGTCCACCGCTCCCGCCCCGGCCGTCACCTGACGCCGGCCGGGTCTCTCCGTCGCGTGTCCCGGGTCACGGGTGGAATCGCCAGCGGCCTTCGGAAAGGACGTCCGTCTTGCCGTCCCTGACACGGAGGGCGGTCTCGTCGTCGATGAAGTAGATCGGGAAGTCCGCCCGCGCGGTGATGCGGTCGGCCCAGAGGTCGTCCCGTTCCGGGAAGTCCGGTGAGTACAGGTGGGGCTTGAGGTACCAGTCGAAGAGGCCGAACGGCGGTTCCACGGTCGTCGTGCCGAGCGCGTGGAGGTCCTCGGTGTCCCCGATGACGTCGGCGGAGTGTCCGGTGAGATGACGGCTGAAGATCATCGATCCGGCGCTGAACCCCACGTAGACCCGGCTCTCCAGTGCTTCCAGGAAGCCGTCGGCCAGGCCGTTGCCGGTGATGCTGCGCGCGAGGTGGTAGTGGTTGCCGCCGCCGACGTGGACGACGTCGGCGTGGCGCAGTCGGTCGAGCACCGTGCGCCGGGGCAGGCCGTTCAGCTCCAGGACGTCGAACTCCCGCCAGCCGAGGCCGTGCAGCCGGTTCATGTCCGCGAGGAGCCAGCCGTGGTCGCCGGGCTCGGCGACCGACGCCGTGGGTATGTACACGACGTTCGCGGATCCGAACGGCTTGCCCAGCATGTCGCGCAGTGCGTCCCGCAGCGTCCCGTTGCGCAGTCCACCCGCCGTCAGCAGAAAGTTCACCGGGCGAGCCAAGCACGCCGCGCGGGCCGGCGCAACGAACCCGGCTCCGGGGGTGTCGCACGGCTATTGCGAAGGACAGACCAGTTCGCCACGGACAGCGCCCTGGACCGGAACGGCGAGAACACCAAGTGGCAGAGGCCGGCTCCGCGGCCGTGTTCGACGCTGCCCGCGACCAGGCCCTCGAAGAGCTCACGAGGCTGGTCGGACGTGTCCGGGCGTGCACCGCGCTCGGCGTGAGCCGGGCCACCTACTACCGCCGGCACCGCCGAAGCCCCGCCCCGGCCGGGCCGCGGCCAGAACGGCGTCCGCATCCCCGCGCTCTCACACCCGAGGAGGAGATACGGGTCCTCGACGTGCTGCACTCCCCGGAGTTCGCCGACATGGCCCCCGCCGAGATCTACGCGATCCTTCTCGACCGGGGCGTCTGCCGGTGCTCGGAGTCGACGATGTGCCGGCTCCTGCGACGCCGTGGCGAGGTCCGTGAACGCCGCCGCCAGGCCGTCCACCCGCCCCGGACGGTGCCCGAGCTGGTCGCCGAGGGCTTGAACCGGGTGTGGAGCTGGGACATCACGAAGCTGAAGGGCCCGGTCAAGGGTGTCTACCACTGCCTCTGCACGATCATCGACATCTTCAGCCGTTACACCGTCGGCTGGATGACCGCCGGCCACGGGAACAAGGACCTCGCCGAGCGGTTCCTGTCCGAGACGATCGCCAAGTACGGTGTCGGGCCCGGCCGGTTGACGATCCACTCGGACCGCGGGTCTCCGATGGTCGCCCAGAACGTCGCCCGGATGATGGCCGGTCTCGGTGTCACCAAGTCGCATTCGCGGCCGAAGACGTCGAACGACAACCCCTACAGCGAGAGCCAGTACAAGACCCTGAAATACCGGCACGACTTTCCCGACCGCTTCGGCTCCGTCGAGGACGCCCGGGCGTGGTGCACCCGCTTCTTCACCTGGTACAACGAGGAGCACCGGCACTCCGGGATGGGCCTGCACACCCCCTACGACGTGCACTTCGGCCTCGCCGAACAGCTCCGTGAGATGCGGGCCGACGTCCTCCGGGCCGTCTACGCGAAGCACCCCGAACGCTTCGTCCGCAAACCACCCGAGCCCCCCGCGGCGGCCTGGATCAACCAGCCGACACCAGACGGCCCACCGATTCCGGCACAGAGTTAGAACGATCTACCTGCCTTGATCGCTTTGACAGGTTCCGCGCCGGGCGGCCGCCGGCCGGGCCGGCACATGGGATCGAGGGCCGTCAACGCGTCGGCGAGTTCGTCCCCGTGGTGGCGCCGGTCAGGCGCTGAGCGGCCTCCACCACGAAGGCCCGCCGTTTCGCCTGCTCACCCGCGGTATCGGCCTCGGCCCCGGTCAGCATGACGGCGAGCTGCGGAACGCTGTACCACCATGCCGCGAGCCCGATGATCATGAACATGAGGTGGCCGGGGTCGATCCGGCTGTTGATGACACCGTCCCGCTGTGCCTGCGCCGCTGCGGCGACCTTGCGGCCGTAGTGCGCCACACGTGCCGTGGCGTTCACCGGCGGTGCCCCTCGGAGGCCTTCCCACTGGAGCAGGCGGGCCAGTTCCGGGTGCTGTCCGTAGTAGTCGAAGGTACGTCCGGCGAACTCGCCCAGGTCGTCGAACTTGAGGCCGTCCGGGGCCACGACGCGGGAGAGTTCCTCGAGTGCCTCCGTGAGTACCTCGTCGAAGAGTGTGTCTTTGTCGCCGAAGTAGGCGTAGAGCCGTTCCTTGTTCACCCCTGCCCGGGCGGCGATGCGCGTGACGGTGGTGCCGTCGGCCCCGAACTCGGCGAACTCGGCGGTCGCGGCCGTCCGGAGCCGGTGACGTGTCTCCTCGGCGGTGCGCTTCATGCCCCGATCCTACCAACGCCAACGTTGCGGTTGGCGCTGTGAGGCGTTAGCGTCACACCACCAGACCCAACGCCAACGTTGGCGTTGGGTGGCTGAATCTGAGGACTGCTGATGAATCTGACCGAGACGACCGCGTTCACTGACCGAGACGGCATCGTGGACGCGGTCACGCGTATGGTCGAAGGCATCGACTTCGGCGACGAGAGCCTGTTGTCTTCCGCGTTCACCGAGGATGCCGTGTTCGACCTCAGCGGTATCGACCACAGCATCCACTCGTTCGAGCCCTATGCGGGCCGCGAGCAGGTGGTCCGGACGTTGATGGAAACGGTGGGAAGGGGAATGGACACCTTCCACGCGCTCTCCAACATCCGGGTGCGGGTCGACGGTGACACCGCACAGCTGACCTGCTACCTGATCGGGCAGCACCACCGCGACGGGCAGGGGCCGTCGGTCGAGTTCCAGGACCACCTCCTGCTGGGCAACCGGTTCGAGACCGACCTGGTCCGCGATCACGACCACGTGTGGCTCATCCGCCGCAACCGCGTCAGCTCGCGCTGGTCCGTGGGCAATCCCGCAGCCGCCGCCATCACCGCCGAGCGGTGAAGTCCCGGCACGCGCATGTGTGCACGGAAACCTTGTTCACCTTCGATGACGGACGCACAGAAGAGGAGACGGCGGTTATGCGGGCGATCGGTCTGAGGGAGTTCGGTGGCCCGGAGGTGTTGCGGGTGATGGAGCTGCCCGACCCGGTCCCGGCCGCCGGCGAGGTGCGCATCCGCGTGCACGCCGCAGCGGTCAACCCCACCGACACGATGCTGCGCGCCGGGGTCGCGCGTGCCTGGTTCGACGGCCGCCCCGGTCCGTACGTGCCGGGCATGGACGCCGCGGGCGTCGTCGACGCGATCGGACCGGACACCGACACCCCGCTGAGGCCGGGGGACCCGGTCGTCGCGATTGTGCGCGCCTACGGTCCGCGCGGCGGCACCTACGCCGAACTCGTCGTGGTGCCCGCGGAGTCCGTGGTGCCGATCCCGGCCGGTGCGGACTTCCCGGCCGCTTCCACGCTGCTGATGAACGCCCTCACGGCCCGTCTGGCGCTGGACCTGCTGGCCGTGCCGGCCGGGCGCACGGTGGCGGTGACCGGAGCGGCCGGTGCCTTCGGCGGATACGCGGTGCAGCTGGCCAAGAGCGACGGGCTGCGCGTACTGGCCGACGCCTCGGCCGCCGACACGCAGTCGGTGATCTCGCTGGGTGCGGACGAGGTCGTATCTCGCGGCGACGATGTCGCCGACCGGTTCCGTGAGCTCGCGCCGGACGGGGCGGACGCCGTGCTCGACGGAGCGGTGCTGGAAGAACTCGTCCTTCCGGCGATCCGGGACGGTGGCGGACTGGCCGTCATCCGCGGTTGGAACGGCCCGGCCGACCGCGGCATCCACATACACCCGGTCCTGGTCACCGAGGTGGCCACCGACCACGCTCGGCTGCTTCGGCTGCGGGACCAGGCGAGCACGGGCGAACTGTCGCTGCGCGTGGCCGACGTGCTGCCGGCCGGTCAGGCCGCCCGAGCGCATCGGCGGTTGGCCGAGGGCGGGGTACGCGGCCGTCTCGTGCTGGACTTCACCGCCTTCTGAAAGTCTTCCCATGACTGCCGGCCAGGGCCGGGGTCTGTCAAACGGGCTCTGGCTCACATTCGGTGGTAACGCATAGCAGCAATGGTTACTGACGGTAAGAGACTCAGGTCAAAGGGGCATACATGGGGGTGTCAGGTTGCGTTCTCGTCCCGGATACGGCGACGGCGCGCGTCTGCGAGTTGCGCAATTAGGGCCCTGGGCGGACGTGACACGCGGTTACCACCGAATGTGAGACAGGGCCGTTCGCTGCACAGACCCGAACCCGGGCAGCTGCTTCGTGTGCTTCAACTCCTCGAACAGCGAACCCATCCGCCACCCCCTCCACCACCACGGTAGAGACGAGCGGCCCCAAGTACAGCCCCACTCAGCGTCCCTCCAGCTCAACCGTTCCCTTCAGAGGAACCGGACTCATGCGCTTTTGACGGTGCGGGCGTGTGAGGAGAAGGCCGAGCACCGCGAATTGGCTCGCCATCGCTGGGGAAGTCAGGCATCCTACCTGCGCCTGCGGCCGTGCCGAAGGGGACTCGGCTCAGGTCATGTGTTCGGGGGAAACATGTCACAGACACGGCATCAAGGCTCAATCGCATCCTCACAGAGCCGAGGGGTCCTGGAGGGAGCTTTCGCTCTGTTGGACGAATTACGGCGCCACGGCGGAGAAGCAAGACTTACGCAGATCGCCGCCGCCTGCGGCCTGCCCAAAGCAAGCGCCCACCGGCTGCTGCACCAGCTGCTTGCGGTCGGCGCCGTCGAACGGCACCACGGCCGCTACCGGGTGGGCTGCCAGCTCTACCGGCTCGGCCAGGCATGGCAGCCCCATCCGGGCCTGCGGCTGGCCGCCCGCCAGCCCCTGCATAAACTGCGCGCCGCAACCGGCGCCAGTGTCGTTGTAGCCGTCCTACACGACGGCCTTGCCCTGACCATCGCCTCCGTTCCGGGAGAAGTGGAGCCGGTAGTGCCAGTGCGTGACGGCATGAGCTTCACCCTGAACACCGCAGCTGGGCAAGTGCTCACTACCAGCCGTCCGCACCGGGTGGCAGATGTACTTGCAGCAGCCGTCCTGGAGCGCGAGCAGGTCCTGGACGGAGTCTGCTGCGCCGCACTTCCGCTGCGATCACCCGACGGACGGCTCCACGCCGTAATCACCGCCATGGTGCCGCCGCACCGACGGCTCGAGGCGGTCGCTGAGCATACCGCGCGGGCCAGCGCCACCATCACAGCCCACCTGACCAGGGCCGCAGCGAGCACGGCTGACCTGCCGCCCGTGCTGCGCCACTGACCGGTTCCGCTCAGCGGAACGCGCGTAGAGCGGTGCCACGTACGGCAGGCAAGGTGAATACCAAGCCGGTGGGGGGACCAGCTAGGCCCGGGAGGGGTTACGGCGCCCCGCCGTCTTGCCGGCATCCGCCGCAACGGACACGCGAACTTCACGTTTTGACACCGCCGCAGGTTCTCGCGGAGGCGGCGGGACGGGGCGTCGGCGAAGTCCGGCGCGGTTGAGTAGCGGCTACTCATGCGGCGCGACGGCGGCATGAGCACGCTCTGTTATGGCAGTTCCGACCACGAACACGACCACGAACATGGGGGGAAAGAATGCGCAAGCGAATCTTGCTCGCGGTCCTGGGGGCCTCGGCCGCCCTTGGCCTGGCAACCACCGGCACCGCGTCCGCCGGGGTCGGCACCGACACCGCCGACGCGGCCTCGGCCGCACCGCATGTCATCGACGTGACGTCGACGGCACAGATCCCGACCGTGAAGGAGGGCGCCGGCGGCCGGGCGAGCCTCAATGCGATCTACCGGCTGACCATGACCAACAACGACCGCGGTCAGTGCCTGGACGGGGACTCCAACACCATCCCGAACGACGGCGCCAAGGTCCAGCTGTGGGCCTGCAACGGCCAGACCAACCAGACCTGGCTCTGGGCTCCGGCGGCCGGTCAGCCCGTCGGCTACTACACGATCCAGAACGCCGACCGCGGTCAGTGCCTGGACGGGGACTCCAACACCATCCCGAACGACGGCGCCAAGGTCCAGCTGTGGGCCTGCAACGGCCGGACCAACCAGACCTGGCTCTGGTACGGGCCCACTCTGACCAACGCCGACCGCGGTCAGTGCCTGGACGGGGACTCCAACACCATCCCGAACAACGGCGCCAAGGTCCAGCTGTGGGCCTGCAACGGCTGGCGCAACCAGGACTGGACCACCCACTCCGCGTGAATGAGGACGGCGGGGTCTCCGGCAGGCCGGGGGACCCCGTTCGTGGCCCCGCCCCCTCTCCAAGTCCATTGAGTGACTCTGTCGGGAATCTTGAGGACGGGCGTCACTTCCCTTGGCGCCACCACAGTGGCCGGGGCAAGTCGCGTGCGTCGAGGTACTGCTGGAATGCTGTGGGAGGGCGGGGCCGGTACGAGCTGTCGGCGGGTTCTTGAAGGCTCAGCCGCTCGACGTTGATCGCGAGTGCGGTCAGGACGTGCTGGACGTGCGTCTTGGCCCAATGCCGGGAAGTTTGCGATACGGGGCTGCTGTCAAGCGGTTCGGCGAAATTGATGTAGCCAGGACGGGGCTCCGCGTAGGACGGAAGTCGACCAAGACACCGTTTCTACGAGGAGCCCCGTTGCTTCAGTCTGGCATGCCCGCACACGTCGATACCGGTGAAACGGCCTTCGCGGCCGGGCACTTGGGAGAGTTGACCCAAGTCATCACGCCGTCACTGGTGGACGAGGTGCTGGCGAAGACCGGCCGTGTACAGGTGCGGGTACGGAAGCTACCTGCGCGGGTGGTGGTGTACTTCGTGCTGGCCATGGCGCTGTTCGGCGAGTGCGGGTATCGGGGTGTGTGGGCCGCGCTGGTCGCCGCGCCGAGTGTGCCGGACGTCGATCCGTCCGCGGCGGCATTGCGCCAGGCCCGGCGCCGGCTTGGATCGGAACCACTGTCTGTGCTGTTCGACCAGGTGAAGGGGGCGGTGGCGGCCGAGGACGCGGTGGGATCGTGGTGGAAGGGGCTGCGGACGGTGGCCTGGGACAGTACGGGCATCCTGGTCGCGGACAGCGAGGCCAACCGGTCGTACTGCGGCCGGGCCTCCGGACGGAATGGAGTCTGCGGCTTCCCCATGATCCGGCTGTCCGCGCTGGTCGAGTGCGGAACCAGGGCACTGATCGACGCGGTACTCGGGCCGTGGACCCAGGCCGAGGAGGCCCAGTGCACGGTGCTGTGCCGGGCACTGCGGCCAGGGATGCTGGTGCTGGCCGACCGAGGCAGCAAGGGCTTCGCACTGGTCCGGTCAGCCGCGGTCACCGGGGCGCAACTGCTGTGGCGGATGAGCGCCGACCTGCAGCCGCCGGTGCTCCATGCCCTTCCAGACGGCACCTACCTCTCGATGTCCACCGGGACCAACGAACGCGACCGGCTGCGCCGGTGGAGCCGCCACAAGCGCACGGCACCACCACAGATCGCCGGCATCGCCATCCGCGTGATCGAGGCCACGGTCGCCGTCCGCGCCGCCGACGGCACGAAGACAACCACGAGCCTGCGGCTGTTCACCACGTTGCTGGACCACCACCGTTACCCGGCTGCCGAACTCGCCGAGCTCTATCACCGAAGGTGGCAAGCAGAGACCGCGTACTCCGGGCTGAAGGTCACGCTGCGCGGACCGGACCGCGTGCTGCGCTCGCAGCACACCGACGACGCCCTCCAGGAACTGCTCGGCCTGCTCGTCGTCTACCAGGTCGCACGGCAGATCGCCATCGACGCCGCCACCCATGCCGGGGTTGATCCGTCCCGGATCTCGCTGGCCGTCACCATCCGCACCGCCCGCCACACCGTGATCACCGCGACCGGCACCACCACACGACACGGCTGCCAGCCCACCCCCGGCATTCGCCAAGCCATCCTGCACCCACGCGAGTTGGCGCCGCGGTACCGCCCGACCAGGATCTTGCCCCGCCGCGTCAAACGCCCGATCTCGACCTTCGCCTACAACGCGACCCGGAAGAACACCCCGCTCACGAACGCGACGATCGCCATCAGTATCACCACAGCCACCGACCGGACACGGAGATGGAGGACCTAAACTTCCCGGCATTGCGTCTTGGCCAGGCCGCGGCACCGGCGTCCGCGGTGGCCGTCCGCGAACTCCTCGATGGTGCCTCGGCCCCGAGCGTCGCCCGTAGAGTCGGCGCCAGTCCGCATCCTGCTGGTCGGCGCGGTTCCTGGTCTGGAGTTCGTGCAGGCGGCGGGTGGGAAAGTACAGGCTGCGAAACGGGCCTGGAGTGCACTTGGCCCGCTCGGGGCAGCGGCCGCACTGGCGGGCGTCGAACCGGACTGTGACCTTGGTCGGCTCGGCCACCGGCAGGTCCTGCCAGTTGCCGCTGACCTGCCCGTTGGGGCAGGTCGCCTCGCGCTGGTCGAAGTCGATGATGAAGTTCTCCCGGCCGAATCCGTCGCCTGCCCGGTGCTGCGGGGTGGTGCTGGGCGGAAGCGGCCCGATCAGGGTGACGCGGTGCAGGCGGGCGGCGGCGTCCATGCCGGCCACGGAGGTGCAGCCGCCGTCGACCAGGTGCCGGTCCGGCAGCAGGCGCAGCCGCCTGAGGCGGGCGTGGATGCCGGGCAGCGCCTGGCTGTCCGCGCTGGAGACGGCGGTGGCCACGTCGGTGATGACGTTGATCCGCTTGTCGTCGCAGGTCTCGGTCACGTGCACGAGGTAGCCGGTCCAGCGGGTGTCGCCGCGGCGCGTCCAGCGCGCCTCGGTCTCGTACGGTGACTCGATCTGAATCCGGGAGGGCGGCCGGCCGTCGCGCTTCGTGCGCGGCCTGAACCGCCCCTTGGCATCCACCAGGAAGTGCTGCACCAGGATCGTTCGGAGCACCTTCGCCTGCGCCGGAGCGCCGCCGGGGAACCGGGCGTCAAGGCGTTGCAGGAGTTCGCGGGCGTCGTTGCCCACCTGCTCCAGGCGGGCGGCGGGGTGGCTGGGCTGGGAGCACAGGCGGACCGGCCGGCCGTAGCGTCGGGCCCCTTCGGCGGTGACCAGCTCATCCAGCACCTCTGGCGCGTCGCGGGCCGCCTCTTCCAGCACGGCGCGGACCGCCTCGGTCACCAGCTCCAGGCGGGCCAACTCCCGTGCGGCGGACAGGACGTGGGTGGAGTCGGTGCGCTGAGTGACGCGCCCCTCGAGCAGGCCGGCCCGTCGGATCCGGGTGAGTGCGAGGCCCAGCAGCCGGTCGGCGCGGTCGCCTTCGGCGAGCGGTCGCGGAAGTCGGACAGGACGCTGTGGTGGAAGCCGGGATCGTCCAGGTCCAGTCCGAGGGCGTACTTGAAGTCGATTCGGCAGCGCACCGCCTCGGCGGCCTGGCGGTCGGAGAGGTTCATCGCGTACTGCAGCACGCAGACGGTGGCGAGCTGGGCGGGTGAAAGCCCGGGGCGGCCGTCACGCGGGTACCAGGCGGTGAAGTCCTCGTCACTCCAGAGGCCGTCGAGGCGGTCGCGGATCCACATCGCGGTGGTGCCCTTGGGGTTGGCCGCGCGGGCAACCCGGGCGGTCAGCGGCGGGATCTCGGCTCCAGAGTGAGGTCGGAGGGACACATCGAGCTCCTGGGGAACGAGGGCGGGACGTTCCAACAAGCCTGACGCAACGTCACAATCATTACTGTCCGTTCTTACTCAGGTTGAACTCGCGGAGTCCGCCGGTCTGATCGCGTCGTCGTCGATGGTCAGACCGGTGGGTGGTAGACAGCCGTCGACCAGGTAGGGCCGGTACTGGATCTTCTTCAGTTTCCGCTTGATCACGCGGGTGAGGTGTGTGAGGTCGGCGGCGGCGAAGTCGGCCAGGTGCCGCTCGAGGAGCGACCAGATCCCCTCGGCCGGGTTCAGCTCCGGTGCGTAGGAGGGCATCTGGAAGATCTGTAACCAGTCCTGGTGCTCCTCGGCGAAGTCGGCCAGCTCCTTGACCAGGTGCACGTTCAGGTTGTCCCAGCACCACACCACCGGGGT
>NZ_JBEYWE010000020.1:0-163037 GCF_040644295.1 Streptomyces sp. NPDC047000 | reverse complement strand
CCGCCTCGACGGCATCCGGATGACCGGCGCCCGCTCCGGCACCGTCGCCCACACGCACTGCGACCTTGTGATCCCGGCCGACGCCCCCGCCGCCCCACCGGCGCGGTCACCGTCCGTCAGATCCCCTGCCACTCCGGCTTGTTGTCGTACGCGTGCCGGAAGTACCCCGCCAGCTTCAGCTTCGACGCAGCCGCCTCATCGACCACCACCGTCACATGAGGATGCAGCTGCAGCGCCGACCCGGGACACACCGCGGCGACCGGTCCCTCCACGGCCGCGGCCACCGCGTCCGCCTTCTGCTCCCCGGTGGCGAGCAGCACCAGGTGCCGGGCGGACAGGATCGTCCCGATGCCCTGGGTGAGCACGTGATGCGGAACCGCGTCGATGTCACCGCCGAAGAAGCGCGCGTTGTCCACGCGGGTCTGCTCCGTCAGCGTCTTGATCCGCGTACGCGAGGCGAGCGACGAGCAGGGCTCGTTGAACCCGATGTGCCCGTCGGTCCCGATCCCGAGCAGCTGCAGGTCCGCACCGCCGGCCTCGACCAGCGCACGGTCGTACGAGTCGGCCGCGGCCTGTACGTCGGTCGCGGTCCCGTCGGGACCGATGAACGCGTCGAGACCGACCCCGAGCGGCTCGAGGCACTCACGCCTCAGCACCGAGCGGTACGACTCGGGGTGGTCGGCGGGCAGCCCCACGTACTCGTCGAGCTGGGCGAACCGCGCCTTGGAGACGTCCACCGAGCCCGCGCGGACGCGTTCGGCGAGTGCCTGGTAGATGGGCAGCGGGGTCGAGCCGGTGATCACACCGATGAGGGCTTCGGGCTTGCGCCCGATGAGGTCTGCCACGGCACCGGCGATCAGCTCGCCACCCGCCTTGGCGTCCGGGACGATGACAACTTCCATGCTGGCCTGCCGTTCTGAAGCCCCGGAGAGGCCCGGGAACTGGGGTTTCGGTACGGGGGACCGGCACAGCGCACCGCGCGGACGCCGACCGGAGTCCGCACCGGAGCCGGTGCTGGCTCCCATGTGGTTTAGACCAATCTATAGTCTAGTCGACGGCCCCCGCGTGTGCCGCCCGGAACGCGTGATCCGCTCCGGGCGCACCGCGGGCGCACCACGAGTGCTCCGGTGGAGCCGGTGAGGGATGAAAGGGAGTGAAAGAGGAGTCGCGATCTGCGACACGTGATCCGTGATCCGTGATCGACATGCGGAGGTGACGGAAAAGCACTGACGTGAACACTCCCCGATACGGCCCCGACGCGCGCCGTGCGGAGCCGGGAGTCCCTCTGGCGTACCCGGCGAAATTGCCCTGCTTTTCCTGTCCCGCAGACCTCCGGGGACGGCTAGGCTGCAAAAGAACCGGCAACAAACTCCCCCCGGCGCATGGACACGGATAGTGGTCTAGTCCAGAATTGCCGGAGAGCGGCACGACGACCACAGATCGCGACACAAAGACTTCCGCCTTCCCCGCACAGGAGGGCGGACGAGGATCCGGAGCTCTCTGCCCTGATCGCCCCGGTTCCTCATCCTCGGCCGACCGGGACCGCACACCCCACGGCCGACATTGCTCCGGGCTGCGGTGCCGCGAGGGTTGAGGGTCCCTCTGGCGCCGCGGCCCGCGGGTGTTTCCAGGACGGTTTTTCCGTACGGGACAAACCGCCGGGTACGCTCACAGACGTGCCCTCCATGAACGAACTGGTCCGCCAGCACACCGCGCTCGACGACTCCGACCTCGAGTGGCTCCATCTGCTGGTCTCGGAGTGGCAGCTGCTCTCCGACCTGTCCTTCGCCGACCTGGTCCTGTGGGTCCCCACCCGGGACGGTACGCGCTATGTCTCGGTCGCCCAGATGCGCCCCAACACCGGCCCCACCTCCTACCAGGACGACATGGTCGGCCACCTCGTCCCGCGCGGCCGCAGGCCCCTGCTGGACGCGGCGCTGGACGAGGGCCGCATCGTGCGCGAGGGCGACCCGGAGTGGCGCGAGGAGGTGCCCGTACGGGTCGAGTCGATCCCGGTACGGCGCGAGGCCCGCGTCCTCGGCGTGATCGCCCGCAACACCAACCTGCTGACCGTGCGCACCCCGAGCCGGCTCGAACTGACCTATCTGCAGAGCGCGTCCGATCTGGCGCAGATGATCGCGGCCGGTTCCTTCCCGTTCCCCGGCCAGCAGGTCGACATGGACGCCTCACCGCGCGTGGGTGACGGGCTGATCCGCCTGGACGCCGAGGGCCTCGTCCAGTACGCCTCGCCGAACGCCCTGTCCGCGTATCACCGCCTCGGCCTGGCCTCCGACCTCGTGGGCCACCATCTGGGCGTGACCACCGCGGAACTGGCGCCCACCCGGGGGCCGGTGGACGAGGCGCTCAGCAAGGTGGCCAGCGGCTGGGCGCCCCGGGAGTTCGAGATCGAGGGTGAGGACGGGGTGATCCAGTTCCGGGCGATCCCGCTCAAGCCCAAGGGCACCCGCGTCGGTTCGCTCGTCCTGCTCCGGGACGTCACGGAACTGCGCCGCCGGGAACGCGAGCTGATCACCAAGGACGCGACCATCCGGGAGATCCACCACCGGGTCAAGAACAACCTCCAGACGGTCGCCGCGCTGCTCAGGTTGCAGGCCCGCCGGATCGACTCCGAGCGCGGCCGGGAGGCACTGGAGGAGGCCGTACGGCGTGTCGGCTCCATCGCGATCGTGCATGAGACGCTGTCTCAGAACCTGGACGAGCGCGTGGAGTTCGACGAGATCGCCGACCGGGTGCTCGCCATGGTCAGCGAGATCTCCCCGGGCAAGGTGGCCGCCCGCCGCAGCGGGCGTTTCGGCGTACTCGACGCCGTGGTCGCGACCCCGCTGTCCATGGTCCTGACCGAGGTGCTCCAGAACGCCCTCGAGCACGGCTACCGCCAGGGCGACACCGGCACGGTCGAGGTGTCCGTGGTGCGCGGCGGCACGACCAAGGAGGCCCACCTCCTGGTCACGGTCCAGGACGACGGCGTCGGCCTGCCCGAGGGCTTCGACCCGCACACCTCGGGCAACCTGGGACTCCAGATCGTACGGACCCTGGTGGAGGGCGAGTTGGGCGGCACGTTCGACATGGTGCCGGCACCGGCGCGGGGGACCAGGGTGATCCTGGACATCCCGGTGAACGCCCACAAGTAGCCGGGGGCGGGGCCGGGGCGGTCACGGCAAAGAGCCCCGGACCGTCGTCGGTCCGGGGCTGAGTGCTCGTTGCGATGGGCGTACCGCCATGCCCTTGAGGCTATGGGGGCGCATCGGGGTACTGCGCGCTGCGGCTCGGGGGCGGGAGATGCGTACTCGCTGTACGCGCCGCCAAGCTCAGGCTGTTGCTACGGGTGGTTGTGTCAGGCGGATGCCTGACGGGCCCGGTTGCGGGCGGCGCGGCGCTTCATTGCGCGGCGCTCGTCCTCGCTGAGACCACCCCAGACGCCGGAGTCCTGACCGGACTCGAGCGCCCACTGCAGACACTGCTCGATAACAGGGCAGCGACGGCAGACAGCCTTGGCTTCCTCGATCTGCAGCAGCGCGGGACCAGTGTTGCCGATGGGGAAGAAGAGCTCGGGGTCTTCCTCGCGGCACACGGCGTTGTGACGCCAGTCCATGGCTGCTACCTCTCCTTGATATTACATGCGGGTTGCTTGTGAATGTGAACGCTTTCACGAATCCCCCGACAAGGGAAGGGCCTAGCGCCAGGTTCCCTGGCGTGGGTCCTGTGATTCGTGGAGGGGTTCCGGTGATCAGTGGAGGCCGATGCTGCGGGCCGTCCCGATCGCCACGTAGAGACTCGCAAACCTCAGCGGCGGATACAACCCCTTCTGGAAAGTTTTTTTTGATTCCTCGGTGTCGACTAGGTCACAGCCCTACTTCCATGGGGTGGACCCTGGCCTAAACGTTCGAGTGAAAGGACTTTAGCGGAATCCACTCACACAATCACACGCAGTGCACGGCGTACGCCTGTGAACGTCACGCTGGTGCGCAGTCCGAGGTGGTCGCCGTCCATCTGGAGGGGCAGCGGAACCTTCGAATGCAAGGTGAAGTGGTCCAGGTCATGGAGGGAGACGGCGTGCTTGCCCTGAGGGCCGCGCTCGGGGGACGAAGTGAGGAGTTGTGTGACATACCGGGCGACGGAAGCGGTGGACAGACGGCTGAGACCGAGTACGTCGAGCCCTGTATCGAACGAGGCCTTAGGCGATGCGTACACCGGGCGATTGCCCAGATAGGTCCACGGAGCCGTGTTACAGACCAGGGAAAGCACCAAATCGGTCACGGGTTCGGCGTCCGGCCGCTCAATTGTGATTGTCCCGCGTCGTCGGTGCGCTTCTCCGAAGAACTGACGCATGGCCTGGCGCACATAGAGCGCGTGCGTGGATTTCCTGCCGCGTTCCCGGTGCTGTTCGACCCGGCCCACCACACCGGCGTCGAATCCGAGCCCCGCGTTGAAGGTGAACCAGCGGGAGGGCACCGCCTCGTCCGCGGTGCCGGGGGTGCCGGCGGCGAGACCGAGCCCGACCGTGCGCTCGCGGGCCTCGCGCAGCGCGTCCAGCAGCGCGCCGGTGGCCTCGACGGGATCGTTGGGCAGCCCCAGGGCTCTGGCGAAGACGTTGGTGGAGCCGCCGGGGACCACGGCGAGTCCGGGACGGCGGTCGGGGTCCGGGCCGTCGTGCAGCAGGCCGTTGACGACCTCGTTCACGGTGCCGTCGCCGCCCAGTGCCACGACCAGATCGATGTCGTCGCTGTCCGCGGCGTCCCGGCCCAGATCGCGCGCGTGGCCGCGGTACTCGGTGGTGACCACCTCGAGCTTCATCTCGCTCGCGAGCGCGTGGATCAGGACGTCGCGCGTACGTGCGCTGGTGGTGGTTGCCGCCGGGTTGACCACGAGTAGTGCACGCATGGATTGCAGCGTACCTACTGGGCGGTACTCGGCCCATACCGAGGTGTGGAACCGGTAAGAGATCATCACGTGAGCCTGGACACTCCGGCACCGCCGGACGCGGGCCGCGGGCCTGTGACACCCGGAGGCGTACCCGCGGGGTGGTCTCCGGGCGTCACAGGCCCGCGGCTACCCTTTCAAAGGTGACCAGCGAGCAGAACGCCGCCCCCGCCGCCGAGCAGAGCGCCGCGGGACCCCGCCCGCACCGGCTGACGTACGCCGCCGCGCTGACCGCGCTGGAAGGGCTCGCCCTGGCGATCGGCGGGATCTGGATCCTGGTCCTCGGCATCACCGGGAAGCCGGACGACCGGAGCCAGGCCGTCACCGGCGGCATCACCCTGGTCGTGCTCGCGCTGCTGCCGCTGCTCGCCGCGCGGGGACTGCTCGCCCGCCGCGGCTGGAGCCGCGGGCCGGCCGTCATCACCCAGATCATGGCGCTGCCGGTGGCCTACAACCTGCTCCGGGCCGACAGCGCGGCGATCCCCGCGGGCATCGCCCTGGCCGTCGTGGCCGTCGCCGCCCTGGTCCTGCTGGTCAGCCCGGCGACCACCCAGGCCCTCGGCATCCGCGGCCCGGGCCGCGGACAGGACACCGGACGGAGTGCCGGGCGGCCGGAAGCACGACCCGGGAAGCGATAGCCGACGGGGCAGGCAGCCGCCCCCCGCCTCCGTCTCCGCCGGCGCCACTGTCACCGGCGCCGCCGTCGCTGCGCCCCGTCAGGTGCACGAAGGGCCGTCGCGATACGGCGCACCCCCGCACAGCCGCGCGTGTCAGGTCCTGCCGCAGCCCGGTCCCGTCACGGTCCCGTCCCGGCCGGGTGGTGAGCCCCTGGCGGTGAGCCTGCCGTCACTCCTCGACCAGGAGCTTCTCCCGCAGCTGGGCCAGGGTGCGCGCCAGCAGGCGTGACACGTGCATCTGGGAGATGCCGACCTCCTGCGCGATCTGCGACTGCGTCATGTTCCCGAAGAACCGCAGCAGCAGGATCCGCTTCTCGCGCGGCGGAAGGTCCTCCAGCAGCGGCTTGAGGGACTCGCGGTACTCGACGCCCTCCAGCGCCTCGTCCTCGGCGCCGAGGGTGTCGGCGACCGCCGGGGACTCGTCGTCGGTGTCGGGGACGTCCAGGGACAGCGTGGAGTACGCGTTGGCGGACTCCAGGCCCTCCAGGACCTCCTCCTCCGAGATGGCGAGCTTCTCGGCGAGTTCATGGACCGTGGGGGAGCGGCCGTGCTGCTGGGACAGCTCGGCCGTGGCCGTCGTGAGCGCCAGCCGCAGCTCCTGGAGCCGGCGCGGCACCCGCACCGCCCAGCCCTTGTCACGGAAGTGCCGCTTGATCTCACCGACGACCGTGGGTGTCGCGTACGTGGAGAACTCCACGCCGCGCTCCGGGTCGAAGCGGTCGACCGACTTGATCAGGCCGATGGTGGCGACCTGGGTGAGGTCGTCCAGCGGCTCGCCCCGGTTGCGGAAGCGGCGCGCGAGGTGCTCGACGAGCGGCAGGTGCATACGGACCAGCTGATTGCGCAGCTCCGCGTACTCGGCGCTGCCGTCCGGCAGGGTGCGCAGCCGGACGAACATCGCCCGCGCCCCGCTGCGGTCGTGCGGGTCGTGCTGCGCCCCCTGAAGACCGGGCCCGCCTTCCGCGCCCGGCCCGCCGTCCCGTTCGTGCTCGCTCATCGTTCCGCCCGTAGTCCTTCTCCGAGCCCTCGCCCCCGTGCGGGCCGGGGTGTCCCCGGTCCGCGCCGCCGGGGGCGCGCTCTGCACGGCACCTTCCTGATCCCGTTGCCCGCCGACCGGGAAGCCGCCCTCCGAGGGCGTGTCCTCCGGGTGCGGTCTGGCCTGTTCGGGGATGCCGTCGACACCGTCCGCCGTGCGCCGGGACACGTTCGGGCCTCCTTCCGCCGAGCGACCGGCTCCGCCCGGCCGGGGCGCGACAGCGTCCCCGGCGGGCAGCTCCCGTGTGCCGCGCTCTTCGTCCCGCACCTGCCCGTCCTCGTTCCTCACGCCGGCCCGGGTCCCGCGCCGCGCTGTTTGTAGAGGCTGATCGAAACGGTTCTGTCCTCGTCGACGGCCGACGAGACCTTGCCCGCGAGGGCCGACAGCACGGTCCAGGCGAAGGTGTCGCGCGAAGGGGCATGGCCGTCCGTGGTCGGTGCCGACACCGTGACCTCGAGCGAGTCGTCGACGAGACGGAAGACACAACTGAGCACCGAGCCCGGCACGGCCTGCTGCAGCAGGATCGCGCAGGCCTCGTCGACCGCGATGCGCAGGTCCTCGATCTCGTCGAGGGTGAAGTCCAAACGGGCCGCGAGACCGGCCGTGGCCGTACGCAGCACCGACAGGTAGGCACCCGCAGCCGGCAGCCGGACTTCCACGAAGTCCTGGGTCGCGGGCTCGCCTGCGATCTGGGACACCCTCACCTCCAAGGTGGTACAAGCTTTTCAGGGCCGAGGGTCGCCCCCCGGGGTAACGCGATGTGTGGTGCAGCGGTGACGCTATCGCGCTCGCGGATTTTCTGTCCCCTGGGACCCCGGTGGACCCCGACCCCGTGGTGTCACTCACAGTAAACCTGTGAACACGCTCCGTGTCTAGGGGTTTCGCGGCGCCAATTGGGAAGAGGACGCGCCGGATTGACGTACCCAGACGTCAGACCGCTGAATCGTCCGTTCCGCCGCCCCCGCTCACACCAGTACGTGGTCCACGAAGCACCAGCGCCAGCTCTCGCCCGGCTCGAAGGTCTGCATGACCGGATGCCCGGACTCCTTGTGGTGCGCGGTGGCGTGCCTGCCGGGAGAGGAGTCGCAGCATCCGACGTGGCCGCAGGTCAGGCACTTCCGCAGCTGAACCGGGTGAGTACCGTCCCTGCGACACTCGGGGCAGGTCTCGTCGAGCGCCCCGGGTGCCGGATCCGGCAGCGCGTCGGCGTGCGTGCACTGTTTCATGATTGCCAGATTACGACGCGCGCACGGGCGACCGTGCCGGAACCGAGGGCGGGCGAGGACATGGACGTGATGCCGCTGCTGTTGCTGGTGGCGGGCAGTGTCGCGGTGGCCGCCGCGGCCCGTCGTACCCCGGTGCCGGCGCCGCTGCTCCTGGTGGCCGCCGGTCTCGCGGTGTCGTACCTGCCCGGGGTGCCCGACTACACCCTGGACCCCGAGATCGTCCTGCCGCTGGTCCTGCCCCCGCTGCTCTACCGGGAGGGCACCGAGAGCTCGTACCTCGACCTGCGCGCGCAGCTGCGTCCCGTGGCCATGCTGTCGGTCGGCTACGTGCTCTTCGCGACCTTCGTGGTCGGCTGGGCGGCCTATCTCGTCGTGCCGGGGCTGCCGCTGCCCGCGGCGCTGGTGTTCGGCGCCGTCGTGGCGCCCACCGACGCGGTCGCGGCCACCGCGATCGCCCGCCGGGTGGGCCTGCCCTCCCGGATCACCACCATCCTCCAGGGCGAGTCCCTGCTCAACGACGCCACCGCGATCACCGCCTACAACGTCGCCCTGGCCGCCGCGATCGGCGAGGGCGCCACCTGGGCGGGCGGCATCGGCGAGTTCCTGATCGCGGCCGTCGGCGGTGTGGTCGTCGGCCTGTTGCTGATGATGCCGATCCACTGGCTGCGCACCCGTCTCGGCGAGGCGCTGCTGCAGAACACCCTCTCCCTCCTGATCCCGTTCGTCGCCTACGGCGTCGCCGAACAGGTGCACGCCTCCGGAGTCCTCGCGGTCGTGGTCGTCGCCGTCTATCTCGGCCACCACGCGTGGGAGGTCGACTTCGCCACCCGGCTCCAGGAGGACGCGGTGTGGCGGATGGTCGCCTTCCTGCTGGAGTCGGCGGTGTTCGCCCTGATCGGTCTGCAGCTGCCGGTCGTGCTCAAGGGACTCGGGGCGTACTCGGGGGCGGACGCGGTCTGGTACGCGGTGGTCCTCTTCGTGGTGGTCGTCGCGGCCCGGTTCGTGTGGGTCTACCCGGCGACCTTCCTCCCGCGTCTGCTGTCCGCCCGGATCCGCGAACGCGAGCCCGATCCGACCTGGCGCGGGCCGGCCGTCACCTCCTGGGCGGCGATGCGCGGCGTGGTCTCCCTCGCCATCGCCTTCTCCGTCCCGCTCACCGTCGAGGGCGGCGCCGCCTTCCCGCAGCGCAACCTGCTCCTCTTCCTCACCTTCACCACCGTCATCGGCACGCTGGTCGTGCAGGGCCTCTCCCTGCCCGCGGTGATCAGGGTGCTGCGCTTCCCCGGCCGGGACGCGCAGGCGGAGACCCTCGCCGAGGCCAACGCCCAGGCCCAGGCGTCCCGGGCCGCCGAGCAGCGCCTCGACGATCTCCTCGCCGACGAGCGCAACGCCCTGCCGCCGCCGCTGGCCGACCGCCTGCGCGATGTGCTGGAGCGCCGCCGCAACGCGGTCTGGGAACGGCTCGGCCAGGTCAACCCGGTCACCGGGGAGACGGTCGACGACACCTACCGGCGGCTGTCCCGGGAGATGATCAGCGCCGAGCGTTCGGTCTTCGTACGGCTGAGGGACCACCGCTACATCGACGACGAGATGCTCCGCACCCTGCTGCGGCGGCTGGACCTGGAGGAGGCGGCGGCCTACCGGGAGACGGCGTAGCAGCGGTGCGGCGCCGGCCCGGCCCGGGGGAAAGGGGCCGGGGGAGGGCTCCGGCGCGGGAGCGGGGACCGTTCTACGGGAAGGGGCGGCCGGTGACCACCGCCGCGAGGACGGTGCCGGGCGGGAAGGCGCCTTCCGCCGTGAGGACGACAAGTCCGTAGAGCAACTTGGCGACATAGTGACGCTCCACGGGCACTCCGTGGCGTTTCTCGAACTCCTGCGCGAACGAGTCCAGTTCGGGGGTGACACGGGCGAAGCCGCCGCAGTGGAAGCGGTCGTCGACCCGCCAGTCACCCCGCCGGGCACCGAACGCCCGCTCCTGCAGCCCCCGTACCGCGTCGGTCAGGAACCCGCCCCCGAGCACGGCCACCCCCAGCGCCCGCTGCCCCGCGCCGAGACCGGCGGCGAGCCCCGCCAGCGTGCCCCCGGTGCCGCAGGCGACGGCGGCCACGTCGGCACGGCCGCGCAGCTCCTCGCCGAGCGCCCGGGAGCCGTGCACGGCGAGAGAGTTGCTGCCGCCCTCAGGGATCACGTAGGCGTCCCGCACGTCCGCGGCCCGCAGGATCTCCGCCAGCACCTCCGGCTCGGCCTTGCGGCGGTACGTCGCGCGGTCCACGAAGTGCAGCCGCATGCCGTCGGCCGCGCACCGGGTCAGGGAGACGTTGAGCGGGCGGTCCGTGAGCTCCTGGCCGCGGACCACGCCGACGGTCGGGAAGCCCAGGAGGCGGCCCGCGGCGGCGGTGGCCCGGAGATGGTTGGAGTAGGCGCCGCCGAAGGTCAGCACGGTCCGCCCGGCCGCCGGTGCGAGGTTCGGCACGAGCTTGCGCCACTTGTTGCCGATCAGCTCCGGGTGGATCAGGTCGTCGCGCTTGAGGAGCAGCCGCACACCGTGCCGGGCGAAGCGCTCGTCGGCGACCTCCTGGAGAGGCGACGGGAGCCGGGGGCCCAGGGCGGCTGTCCGGCCGCCGGTCCGGGCGTCTCTGGCAACGGCTGCTGCGGCACCGGCGGCCGGGTCTGCGGCGGGCCCGGCGGTCGGGGCGGAGGTCGGGGCGGAGGCCGGGCCGGTGGGGCTGGTCACCGGTCCATTGTCGTCGGCCGCCCGGAGTCCGGGCCGGGCGGGGGCGGACTCAGGGCGGCCGGACCGGGGACCTGGGACGAGGGCCGGGCGGCCGGACCGGGGCCGGGGCGTGAGGGCCGGGTCGTGACGACCCGGCCCCGGCCCGGCTCCCGCGCGTCACTTCAGGCGGTCGCGCACCCGCTCCCGCAGCCACTTCATCGTGAAGCCCCGCGGGTCCACCTTGCCGGGCTGCCACTCCAGGTGGCCGATGACCGACCGCTCCGTCCACCCGTGGTGCCGGCAGAGGGCCGCCGCCACCTTCTCCACGGTCTCCAGCTGCGCCGCCGGCCAGGGGTCCCTGCCGTCGCCGAGGTTCTCGCACTCGAAGCCGTAGAAGTGCCGGTTGCCGTCCGTGTCCGACTCGTTGTCCGGCGGGAGGACGGCCTTCTCGGCTATGACCGCGCGCAGTACGTCGTCGTCGCCGAGCCCCGCGTGGTTGACGCGGCCGTAGCCGACGAGATGAAGCCTGCCGTCCTTGGTGATCACCCCGTGGCACAGCGGTCCGGGCAGTCCCGGGTGGCCGTCGCGGCAGACCTGGACGGTGTGCGCGTCGCCCGAGGTCGCCGTGTGGTGGATCATCACTCCGTGGACCGGGCCCCAGGAACCCTGGCGGTTCCTGTTGTGACGGCGCCACTCGCCGACCTCGACGACCGTGACGCCCTCCGCTCTCAGAGCGGCCAGAAAACTTCCCGCGGACATGGGTGACGACATGACCGCCTCCTTACGTGCCGTGCGTGCTGTGCGTGCCGTGCACCCGCCGCCCTGTGCGGCCGGTGTTCCGGGTTTTGTACCGAAGGTGCCCGTCCGGTCACACACCGTTCGGGAGCCGTGCGAACGATTCCGGACACCGGGAACCGGACGGAAATGCCGCACCTGCCCCGTCGTACCGTGATCCATTCCCGCTCTTTCGGGTAATGGCACGACCACGCTGGGTGAGAAATGCTTGGTCGCGAGATCAGTGCACGGCGCGAGGGGCGCCGGTGCATCATTGGGAGGGCGTTTCTCATGTCGGTAGGCGAAGAGGTCCGCGCGGAGCAGAACCAGCCGCAGCAGAGTCTCGGCACCGCGGCCGCGCGGAACCTGGCCACCACCACCAAGTCGGCTCCGCAGATGCAGGAGATCAGCTCACGCTGGCTGCTGCGCACGCTGCCCTGGGTGAACGTGCAGGGCGGCACGTACCGGGTGAACCGACGGCTGACCTACGCGGTCGGCGACGGCCGCATCACCTTCGTGAAGACGGGTGACCGCGTCGAGGTCATCCCCGCCGAACTCGGCGAACTGCCCGCCCTGCGGGACTACGAGGACGAGGAGGTGCTCACCGAGCTCGCACGGCGCTGCCGGCAGCACGAGTTCGCCCCGGGGGAGGTGATCGCCTCCTTCGGCAGCCGGACCGACGAGGTCTACCTCCTCGCGCACGGCAGGGTGGAGAAGGTCGGCACCGGCCCCTACGGCGACGACGCGGTGCTCGGCGTGCTCGCCGACGGCGCGTACTTCGGGGACGCCGCCCTCCTCGACGCGGAGGCCATCTGGGAGCACACCGTCCGGGCGGACACCGCCTGCACCGTCCTCGTCCTGGCCCGCCAGGACCTCGACCAGATCGCCGAGCGGTCCGACTCGCTCGCCGGGCACCTCCGGCGCCTGCGCACCCTGCCCTCGCAGCGGACCAACAAGTACGGGGAGAAGGAGGTCGACCTCGCGGCCGGCCACAGCGGCGAGCCGGACATCCCGCACACCTTCGTCGACTACGAGGCCCGGCCCCGCGAGTACGAGCTGAGCATCGCCCAGACCGTGCTGCGCATCCACTCGCGTGTGGCCGACCTCTACAACCAGCCGATGAACCAGACCGAGCAGCAGCTCCGTCTCACCGTGGAGGCGCTGAAGGAGCGTCAGGAGCACGAGCTGGTCAACAACCGGGAGTTCGGACTGCTGCACAACTGCGAGTACGACCAGCGGATCCAGCCGCACGACGGCGTGCCCGGCCCCGACGACATGGACGAGCTGCTGAGCAGGCGCCGCGGCACCAAGCTGTTCCTGGCCCACCCGCGTGCGATCGCCGCGTTCGGCCGTGAGCTCAACAAGCGGGGCCTGGTCCCGGAGACCATCGACGTCGGCGGCAACCGCATCCCCACCTGGCGCGGGGTGCCCCTCTACCCGTGCAACAAGATCCCGGTCACCGGGGCGCGCACGTCCTCGATCATCGCCATGCGTACCGGGGAGGAGGATCAGGGCGTCGTCGGGCTGCGGCAGTCCGGCATCCCGGACGAGCTGGAGCCCAGCCTGTCCGTGCGGTTCATGGGCATCAACGAGCAGGCGATCATCAAGTACCTGGTCACGGCCTACTACTCGGCCGCGGTGCTGGTCCCGGACGCGCTCGGTGTCCTGGAGAACGTCGAGATCGGCCGCTGGAGGTGATCATTCCGGGCCCGCTCGCCGTGTCCCCGGCCGCCGGTGCGGGTAGACCTCGGTGGTACGCGCCCCCAGCCGCCGCGGAAGCGCCAGTGTCCGCGCCTCGTCCGAAAGGGACTTGATGCCCGAGCTCATCACGGAGTCGGAGCCGGAACTGCAGCACGGCGGACAGGACACGGAGGACAGGCCGGACAACGGGACCCCGCTCGGCGCCGGGGCCTCGGCAGCACCGCACGACGGGCATGAGGCGGCGGCGATCCTGGAGGCGGTCAGGGCGTCGGTCAACCCCGAACTGAGGTCGGCCGTCGAGTCGTTGCCCGGGCCGATGGGCCGTATCGGGCTCTACCACTTCGGCTGGCGGAACGCGGACGGCACCGCGGCCGACGGGGACTCGGGCAAGGCCATCCGTCCCGCGCTCGTCCTCACCGCGGCCGGCGCGCTGGGCGGACCGCGGGCCCGCGGGGCGGCCGTGCGGGCGGCGGTCGCGGTGGAACTGGTCCACAACTTCACGCTGTTGCACGACGACGTGATGGACCGCGACGCCACCCGCCGCCACCGGCCCACCGCCTGGACGGTGTTCGGCGACGCCGACGCGATCCTCGTGGGCGACGCCCTCCAGGCGCTGGCCCTGCGGATGCTCGCCGAGGATCCGCACCCGGCCGCCGCGGAGGCCGCCGCCCGGCTCGCCGGATGCGTGGTGGAACTGTGCGCGGGACAGCAGGCGGACACCGCCCTGGAGCAGCGTGAGCCCGATGAGGTCACCCTCGCCGAGGTGCTCGACATGGCCGAGGGCAAGACCGGTGCGCTGCTGGGCTGCGCCTGCGCGCTGGGCGCGCTGTACGCGGGAGCGGACTCCGGGGCGGTGGAGGCGCTGGACGCGTTCGGCCGGGAGGCGGGGCTCGCGTTCCAGCTGATCGACGACGTGATCGGCATATGGGGTGACCCCGACCGCACCGGGAAGCCGGCCGGAGCGGACCTGGCGGCCCGCAAGAAGTCCCTGCCGGTGGTCGCCGCGCTCACCTCGGGAACCCCGGCGGCGGCCGAACTCGCCGAGCTCTACCGGCTGCCGCACGAGGAGGACGACCCGGCACGGCTCGCACGCATCGCTCTCGCGGTGGAGCGGGCGGGCGGCCGGGACTGGGCCCAGGCCGAGGCCGCGGACCGGATGGCCCGCGCCCTGGGATCGCTGGCCCGCGCCCTCCCGGACCCGGACGACGCGGGCGGCCTGCTGGCGCTCGCGGAGTTCGTGACACGGCGCAGCAGCTGACGGCGGGCGGCGGCTGACGGCGCCCGGCGGCGATGCCGCCGGCCGTGATGACCCCGGCGCCGGGACGGTGCGGTTCCTGACCCCGCACCGCACCCGGCGCCGGTCCGCACCGGGCGCGAGCAGGCGCTGCCCGGCCTAGGCTGAGTGCATGGGCGGCGCGGAGGACGCGGAGGGCCGGGAGAGCGCCTGTCCGGTGTGCGGACGGCGTGTCGCCACGGCTGTCCGGCGGCACAGGACGCTGGGCGTGTTCGTCCCCGTGTGGACGCCCGGGCCCTGCCACAACCCCGCCTGCGCGGCGTACGTCCCGCCGGTCACCGGGGAGGACGCCGCGCCGCATCCGGAGTCCCGGCCCGGGGCCGAGAGGAGCGGACCGATGAAGTACCTGGTCATGGTGCGGGGCACCCAGACCGACTACGAGGCCGTTCGCGGTACGGCGTCCGAGGCCTCCCCGGCCTGGACCGAGGAGGACCGGAAGGCCATGTTCGCCCATATGGGCGAGATCAACGACGAACTCGCCAAGAGCGGGGAACTCATCGACGCCCAGGGACTGCTGGAGCCGGGGCGGGCCCGGACGGTCACCCTCGGCGCCGACGGTACGGCCGTGGTCACCGACGCGCCGTACGGTCCCACCGAGGAGGTCGTGGCGGGCTACTGGGTGGTCGAGTGCGACAGCCTGGAGCGTGTCACGGAGATCGCCGAGCGCGCCGCCCGCTCACCCGCTCCGGAGGGGGCGCCCCGCCACCCGGTGGTGATCCGCCCGATCATGGAAGGCGCGGACGAGATCTGACGCCGGGCAGGATGCCGGTCTGCGGGTCGCGGTCGGTGAGGCAGTAGACGCCGCCCGCCGGGTCCCGCATCACGGTCCAGCGGGGACCGGTGGCGACGTGGGAGGCGCCCAGCTCCTCGTGCCGGGCGCGGGCAGCGGTGCGGTCGGCGCAGGCGAGGTCGAGATGGGCGACGGCGGGGCCCTCGTCGTCGAACCGCTGGAGCAGGATCCGCGCAGGAGACCTCGGCGGTGACTGGAGGACATGGAACTCCGGCCGCGAACCGGCCACGGAGGCCCAGCCGGTGAGCCGTGTCCAGAAGACGACCTCGGCGTCGTAGGCGGACGGCCCGCTGCCGAGGCACACCTGGTCCGCCCGGCACCCGTCCACCACGGGCGGTCGTACCGTCTCCCCGTGCCACGGCACCGCACAGAACATCTGCCCGCCGGGAGACCGCAGTACGGCCCACCCCGCATGCCCGGCGACGCATACGGCCCCCGCCGCCACGGCCACCGCCGTGAAGGCGCCGACGTCCTCGACGGCGAGATCGAGATGCACACCGCCGCTGCCGCCGTCGGCCTCGCCCCGGTCGAGTGCCTGGACCTTCAGACAGGCGTCGGCGCCGCCGTCGGGCACCAGCGTCGTGAACTCGCCCCGCTCCCCCCGCGGCCCGGACGGCCGGGTACCCGTGACGGCCGCCCAGAAGGCGACCGCTTCGGGGAAGCGCGGGGCGGGACGGTCGACGAAGGCGTAGGTCCAGCGGACGGTCATGAAGTGATCGTAGGACGGTGCGGTGTCAGTCGCCGGACCGTTCCATGAACCGCAGCAGATTGCCCGCCGGGTCCCGGAAGGCGCAGTCCCGCACCCCGTACGGCTGGTCCATGGGCTCCTGGAGGACATCGGCACCGGCCTCCCGTACCCGGTCGTAGAGGGCGTCGCAGTCGGCGGTGGTGAAGATGACGCCCCGCAGCACGCCCTTGGCGAGCAGCTCGGCCATGGCCTGCCGGTCGGCGGGGGAGATGTCCGGGCTGGCGGCCGGCGGCTCCAGCACGATCTCCACGTCCGGCTGGAGCGGCGAGCCCACCGTCACCCAGCGCATGTCCTCGAAGGAGACGTCGTTGCGCACGTCGAGCCCCAGCACATCGCGGTAGAAGGCGAGCGCCTTGTCGTGATCGTCGACGGCGATGAAGCACTGGTGAAGTCTGAGGTCCATGACCCCACGCTAGGACGTTCCTTGCCCTAGGGGCGCGGCTTCGGGCCTGCCCGGTTCGGGCGGGTGAAGGTCCGTGCGACGCACGCCGGGATCACCGCGCTCTCCTCGTGCGACCGCGCCCGGTACGCGCTCGGTGTCTCGCCCACCAGCTCCGTGAAACGTGCGCTGAACGACCCGAGCGAGGTGCACCCCACCGCGAGACACACCTCGGTGACACTCAGGTCGCCCCGCCGGAGCAGGGCCTTGGCCCGCTCGATCCGCCGGGTCATGAGGTACCCGTAGGGCGTCTCCCCGTAGGCCGCCCGGAAGCTGCGCTGGAAGTGCCCCGCCGACATCAGCGCGGTCCGCGCCAGCGCGGCCACGTCGAGCGGCTCGGCGTACTCACGGTCCATCCGGTCACGGGCCCGCCGCAACCGTACGAGGTCGTCACGGTCCACGCCCCCAGCGTCGCACGCCCGCGGGCGGCGATGGTCAAGACTGCGTCATGTGACGCCGGCGGCTGAGAGGGCGGATGCCGGTCGACGTAGTAAGGGGGCAAGTGGACGCCACTCCCGACGAAGGGCAACTCCTTGATCCCGCGACGCATCGTCCTGAGCCTCGTCGTAGGGCTCACCGCCACGCTCTTCCTCGGGGCGTGCGGCTCCTCGGACGGTACCGGTTCCGCCACCGCCGCCCCGGTGGCGCAGCCGGCCACCTCACAGCCGGCCACCTCACAACCCGTGGCCTCCGCACCGGCCGCCTCCGGGAGCGGCCGGACGGCCCGGACGGCTCAAACAGGTCCGACGGCCGTGGTGGCGGCCCGGGCACTGAAGGGCATCGGCACCGTGGTCACCGACGGCAACGGCATGACCCTCTACCGCTACGACAAGGACCAGCCGAGTCCCTCCAAGTGGACGTGCGCCGGTGCGTGCACCACGACGTGGGTGCCCGTCATCAGGCAGGACTCCGTACGGACCTCGGGGGTGGAGGCGAGCCTCCTCGGGACGGTCCACCGGAACGGCATGAAGCAGCTCACCCTCGCCGGCTGGCCGCTCTACCGGTACGTGGGCGACACCGGGGCCGGCCAGGTGAACGGCCAGGGAAAGGACGGGGAGTGGCACGCCGTCACCCCGTCCGGACAGAAGCTCGCCACGACGGGCTGAGCGTGCCGCGGAGAACATGCGGAGCGCAGGGAGAGAGCATGCTGCGAGAGCATGCGGAGAGAGAAGGGCTGACCCATTTCCGTGGACTCGCGCCCGCCGGCCGGCGGCGTTCTGGACCCGGCCGCCCGAGCGGGGCATGAGGCACCTGAGAACGAAGCACCCGTCGGGCCGCACGGGCCGCACCTGCCGGGCCTGGACGGTCTCCGCGGCCTGGCGGCCCTGTACGTGGTGCTGTTCCACTGCTGGCTGTACGCGTTTCCCGGCTATCCCCACAGTTCGGCGCCCTTCTGGCTGAAAGGGCTGATGTTCGGGCGGCTGGCCGTCGTCTTCTTCCTGGTGCTGTCCGGCTTCTCCCTGGCCGTCTCGCCGGCGCGTCACGGCTGGCGGTCCGGCGGCATTATCCGGTTCCTGCGCCGGCGCGCCTGGCGGATCCTGCCGCCGTACTGGGCGGCGCTGGCCCTGAGCCTGGTCATATCCGCGTACCTCGTCCCGGCCTCGCACTTCGGACCCCCCACCCGGGCGTCGCTCCTGGTGTACGGCCTCCTCGCCCAGGACATGGTCACCGCGCCCACACCGAACGGCGCGTTCTGGTCGATCGGCGTCGAAGCCGAGCTCTATCTCCTCTTCCCCCTCCTCCTCTTCGTCCGGCGGCGGTCGAGCGCGGCGGTGCTGGCCGCGTGTGTGACCCTCCCGGTGATCGCCCGCGGTCTGACGGCGCCCGGAGCGTCCCCCGCGGAAGGCGACAACTGGCTGGCCCCCCACCTCGCCCCCGTGTTCGTCGCGGGCGTGATCGGAGCGGGAGCCGTCGCCGCGCGGGACCGGGTCAGGCGTCTGCCCTGGGGATGGTTCGCCGTGACGGCGGCCCTGCCCGTCCTGGTTCTCTGCGCCGTCCGGGGTTCCGTGTGGACGGTGACCCACTACTTCTGGATCGATCTCGCCGTCGCCCCCGCCATGGCCCTGCTGATCGCCGCGGTGGCCACCGGCAGACCCGCCCCCCTGGTACGGCTGCTCACCACGCGCCCGCTCCGGAGCCTGGGCGACTTCTCCTACAGCCTCTACCTGATCCATCTGCCGATCGTGCTGGCCGTGATGCGCCGCACGGCCCCGCACTTCGTGCCGCCCGGCCTGCCCACGTTCTGGTTCACGCTGGCCGTGGCCCTGCCGGTCTCGGTGCTCGGGGCGCGGCTCTTCTCCCAGGTCTTCGAACTGCCCTTCAAACGCAGCAGATCATGGAAGGCCCTGATCGCCCCGACCCGGCGGCGCGCTGCCCCGGCAGACCCGCCGCGGTGACCTGCCCCCACCGTCGGGCATCCGGCCGCCCCCGCCGCGGCCGGGCACAGAAGACCGCACCCGGACCGCCCTGGACGCCGTGCTCGGCGGCCTGCGGACCGGGTGCGGACAGAAAGACACTGCAACCGAATGAACTGCAGGTCAGAAGGCGTAAAAAAGAATCAGGCCTTCTTGGTCTCCCAGAAGATCTTGTCGATCTGGGCGATGTAGTCCAGGGCCTTCTGGCCCGTGGCCGGGTCGGTGGACGCCTTGGCGGCCGAGAGGGCCTTCAGGGTGTCGTTGACCAGCTGGTGCAGCTCGGGGTACTTCTCGAAGTGCGGCGGCTTGAAGTAGTCGCTCCAGAGCACGGAGACGTGGTGCTTCGCGAGCTCGGCGCGCTGCTCCTTGATGACGGTGGCCCGCGCCTGGAAGTGCGGGTCGTCGTTGGCGGCCATCTTTTCCTGCACGGCCTTCACCGACTCCGCCTCGATGCGGGCCTGGGCCGGGTCGTACACGCCACAGGGCAGGTCGCAGTGGGCGCTGACCTTGACCTTGGGGGCGAACAGGCGGGAAAGCATGAAGCGTTCCTTCCTCGTGATCGTCTTCTCAGGTGGGACATTACTCCCTGGGTCCCGGGTTTTCGCGGGTGCCCCCGAGGGCTTAGGACAAAAGTCCGGGGCGAGACTGACACTGGTGGAGCATGAGAGCGGGGAGGTGCCGGGATGCCGGAGCTGTCGCAGGAGAGCGAGCGGGGGAGGACGACGGTGGCGCCGTTCGGGGTCGCCGAGGTGACCGGGCCGTCCATGGTTCCCACGCTGTACCACGGGGACCGGCTCCTGGTGCACTACGGGGCGCGGATCAGGGCGGGGGACGTGGTCGTCCTGCGGCACCCCTTCCAGCAGGACCTGCTCGTCGTCAAACGGGCGGCGGAGCGGCGCGGGACGGGCTGGTGGGTGCTCGGCGACAACTCGTACGCCGGCGGTGACAGCACCGACTACGGGACGGTGCCCGAGGAGCTGATCCTCGGTCGGGTCCGCTTCCGTTACCGGCCGCCGCGCCCTGATCAGCGCTCGCCGCTGGCGCTGGTGCGCTGGGCGCTGTCGGCGGCCAGGCCGGTGCTCGCCGACCGGTCCGCGAGGCGTTTCCGCGCCCGGTAGGCGGCCACGTTCGCCCGGGTGGCGCAGCGGTCGGAGCAGTAGCGTCTCGAACGGTTGGTCGAGGTGTCCAGGTAGGCGTTGCGGCACGGCGCCGCCTCGCACAGGCCGAGCCGGTCGACGCCGTAGGACGTGAGGTGGAAGGCCAGGCCCATCGCCGCGATCGCCGCGTACCCGGCCGTGGCGTTGGACGGGTGGTCGGCGAGGTGCATGTGCCACAGCGGGCGGCCGTCCTCGTCCCGGTGGTCGTGGCCGGAGATCTGCGGGCTGACCGGGAACTCCAGCAGCAGCGAGTTCAGCAGGTCCACGGCGAGTGTCTCGTCGCCCCCGTCGGCCGCCTCGAAGACCGCCCGCAGCCTGGCCCGCACCGAGCGGAAGCGCGTGACGTCGGCGTCGGCGGCGCGGCGGGCCGCCGTGGAGTCGCCGAACAGCGCGCGGACGGCCTCGACCGAGGTCAGCGAGTCCTTGCCCCGGGCCGGTTCCTCGCTGTTCACGAGCCGCACGGCGTAGTCCGAGTAATAGGCGAGTTCCACTTGGTGTCCTTACGCAGGCACTCTTCGGCCGGCCGTCCAGGTGATCGGTAATGGCCGGCTGCGACCTCAGGGTATTACGTTTGCGCCGTGCGTGCGGGGAGGCCGCCGGGGCCGGGACGGACGGGGCCCGGGCGGGCGGTGCCCGGCCTCCCCTCCCCGGGCCGGTGGCGTCGCAGGGAGGGGAACGGCTCTCTCAGAGCACCTTCGACAGGAACGACTTCGTGCGCTCGTGCTGCGGATCGGTCAGCACGTCCCGCGGGTGGCCGGACTCGACGACCACACCGCCGTCCATGAACACCAGCGAGTCGCCGACCTCGCGCGCGAAGCCCATCTCGTGCGTGACGACGATCATCGTCATGCCGTCCTCCGCGAGGTCCCGCATCACGTCGAGCACCTCACCGACCAGCTCCGGGTCGAGCGCGGAGGTCGGTTCGTCGAACAGCATCAGCTTCGGCTCCATCGCCAGTGCCCGTGCGATGGCGACACGCTGCTGCTGGCCGCCGGACAGCTGTGCCGGGTAATGGCCGACCCGGTCACCCAGCCCGACGCGGTCCAGCAGCCGCTGGGCGCGTTCCCTGGCGACCGCCTTCGACTCCCGCTTGACCTGGACCGGCGCCTCCATGACGTTCTCCAGCGCCGTCATGTGCGGGAAGAGGTTGAAGCGCTGGAACACCATGCCGATGTTCCGCCGCTGCGCCGCGACCTCCTTCTCCTTCAGCTCGTACAGCTTGTCGCCCTGCTGCCGGTAGCCGACCAGCTCGCCGTCGACGTAGAGCCGCCCGGCGCTGATCTTCTCCAGGTGGTTGATGCACCGCAGGAAGGTGGACTTGCCGGAACCGGACGGGCCGATCAGGCAGAACACCTCCCGCGGGTTCACCTCCAGGTCGATGCCGCGCAGGATGTGGGCGAGCCCGAAGGACTTGTGGACGCCCTCCGCCCGCACCATCGGCCGCCCGCCCGCGCTCTGCACCATGTCCTTGACGGGATCGCTCATCGGGCCACCTCCGGGCGCCGGAAGGAGCCCCACTGCCTGAGGTTCCTGCGCAGCCGCTGCAAGGGGGTCGGCGGCAGGCTGCGCGCCGAACCGCGGGCGTAGCGGCGTTCGACGTAGTACTGGACGATGCTGAAGATCGTGGTGAGGAACAGGTACCAGATCGACGCCACGAAATACATCTCGACCACCGCGAGCGACGTGCTGGAGATGTCCGTGGCCCGCTTGATCAGCTCGTTGAACTGGACCGCGTAGGCCAGCGACGAGGTCTTCAGCATGTTGATGAACTCGTTGCCGGTCGGCGGCACGATCACCCGCATCGCCTGCGGCAGCACGACGCGCCGCAGTGTCTGGCCGTGCGACATGCCCAGCGCGTGGGACGCCTCGGTCTGCCCCTCGTCCACCGACTGGATGCCCGCGCGGACGATCTCCGCCATGTACGCGGCCTCGTTCAGGCCGAGACCCAGCAGCGCCGTGAGGAACGGCGTCATCACCTGGTTCATCTCGTCCTTGTAGAACCCCAGGTTCAGGATGGGGAACACGAGCGAGATGTTGTACCAGAGGAGCAGCTGGACCAGGACCGGGGTGCCGCGGAAGAACCAGATGTAGAACCAGGACACCGTGCTGGTGACCGGGTTCTGGGACATCCGCATCACGGCGAGCACGATGCCCAGCGCGAGGCCGAGCACCATGGCGAGCACCGAGATGTACAGCGTGTGCCAGGCGCCGGACAGGATGGTCCCGTCGAAGAGGTAGTCCGGGACGACGCTGTAGTTGATCTTCGCGTTGGAGAACGCGATGACCACCAGCACCACCAGGCCGAGGACGACCACGCCGGCGACCCAGCGGCCGTAGTGGCGCACCGGGATGGCCTTGATCTGCTCCGGCGGGACGTCCGCCGGAGCCTTGTCGAGAATGTCAGTCACAGAATGAGCCCTTCGCTGCCGTCCGGCGGGGCTCAGGAGCCGCCGTTGGTCTTCGCCTCGGTGACCGCGCCGTCCGTGACGTTCCACTTCTCCAGGATCTTCTGGTAGTCACCATTCTTGATGATGGCGCCGACCGCGGCCTGCAGGGCGTCCCGCAGCTGCGTGTTCTCCTTGCCGGTGGCGATGCCGTACGGACCGGCCTCGATCTGGTCGCCGACCACCTCGAAGTCCTTGCCGCCGCCGGAGGTCTTGGCGTTGTAGGCGGCGACGGGGAAGTCGTTCAGGTCGGCGACCGAGGCACCCTGCTTGAGGCGGAGCAGCGCCTCGGGGTCGGTGTCGAAGGTCTGCAGCGTGATGGCCTTCTTGCCGTCCTTCGTACACTTCGTGTTCTGCGCCTTGGCGATGCCCTCGGAGGTCGTGCCGCGCTGCAGGGCGACGACCTTGCCGCACAGGTCGTCCAGCGACTTGATGCCCTTCGGGTTGCCCTTCTGGACCAGGATCGACGTGCCGGCCGTGAAGTAGTCGACGAAGTCGACGCCGGTGCCCGCCTTCTTGCCGGTGTCGGAGTTGACGCCGTTCTGGCGGTCCTTCGTGTCGTTCATCGCCGACATGATGATGTTGAAGCGGTTGGCCTGGAGGCCTACGATCAGCTCGTCGAACTTGCCGTTCTGGAACTGGAACTTGACGCCCAGCTGCTTGCCCAGCGCGTCCGCGATGTCCGGGTCGATGCCGACGGCCTTGCCGCCCTGCATGTACTCGACCGGCGGGTACGCGATGTCGGAGCCCACCTTGATGACCCCGGCCTTTCTGATGTCCGCGGGCAGCTTGGCGGCCAGGGGCGCCGAGGCGGACGACGACGAGCCGGAGCTGCTGCCGCCCTTGTCCGTCTGGTCACCGCAGGCGGTGAGGAGCAGGGCGCCGGCCACCGCGATCGCGCCGACCGCGGCGAGACGGGAGGACGCGGGGGCCGTAGGACGGGTGGAGCGACCGGTCATGGTGAGTTCCTCCGGCGGAAGGGGTTCAGATGCCGATGGTCGACGAGAACACACACCATCGGGTGTCGCGACCTCGTGTGATTACGGCATCTTGCCATTCGGACTACGCCGTTCAGGGGACCTGATATGTCAAAATCGGATAACGGGTGACCCCCGAACCGCATCAGTTCGACCCATCCCGGCCGCACCATCTGCGGTGCTCCCCGCTTCGGGCCGGAAGATCTTCGGCACATCTCACGATGTGGTCGAGTTCGGTTTGTCGTCCGAAGCCGCTTCTGCGGGTGTCAAGACCTTGGTGTGATCTTGTCCTCAGTTTCAGTTTTTCCGGTGTCCGAGCGGGTCGCTGACCTGCCCGGTCCGGTGCCGCGTTACGGCCATTCGCTCAATGCACTCGTCGCCGGTGTCTCCGGTCCGGTAAGAAGGATCCCCACACCCCTCATCCGGGGCTCAGAGCGCGTGTGCGGCGCGCTCGTCGCGTACGGACCTGCACGGAACAGTCGACCGGTTCATACGCGGTCCCGCCCACTTCTCAACCAGGAGTGGCCACCCTCAAACCATGAAGACTTAAGGGGTAAAACAAAGTGGCAGCGGAGATCGTCAATCCTCGCAGCGACAGCACAACGGAAGCGGACGGGCAGGAAGGCGGGGCCGAGCCCCTCGATTCCTTCGATCCGGCATTCGCGCTGCACCGCGGTGGCAAAATGGCTGTTCAGGCCACCGTTCCCGTGCGTGACAAGGAAGAACTGGCCCTCGCCTACACCCCCGGCGTCGCGCGCGTGTGCACCGCGATCGCGGAACAGCCGGAACTCGTCCACGACTACACATGGAAGTCGTCCGTCGTCGCGGTCGTGACCGACGGCACGGCCGTGCTGGGCCTCGGCGACATCGGGCCCGAGGCGTCCCTCCCGGTGATGGAGGGCAAGGCCATCCTCTTCAAGCAGTTCGGCGGGGTCGACGCGGTGCCGATCGCGCTCGCCACCACCGACACCGACGAGATCGTCGAGACCGTCGTCCGGCTCGCCCCCTCCTTCGGCGGAGTGAACCTCGAGGACATCTCCGCGCCGCGCTGCTTCGAGATCGAGCGCCGGCTCCAGGAGCGGCTCGACGTCCCGGTCTTCCACGACGACCAGCACGGTACGGCCGTCGTCACCCTCGCCGCCCTGCGAAACGCGGCCCGGCTGACCGGACGCACCCTCGGCGATCTGCGAGCGGTGATCTCGGGAGCCGGGGCGGCCGGGGTCGCCATCGCCAAGATCCTCGTCGGCGCCGGAGTGGGGGACGTCGCGGTCACCGACCGCAAGGGCGTCGTCTCCCGCGACCGCGACGACCTCAACCCGGTCAAGCGCCAGCTCGCCGAGCTCACCAACAGGGCCGGTATCAGCGGCTCCCTCAAGGACGCCCTCGCGGGTGCCGACGTCTTCATCGGCGTCTCCGGCGGCACGGTGCCGGAAGCCGCGGTGGCCTCGATGGCCGAGGGCGCGTTCGTCTTCGCCATGGCCAACCCCACTCCCGAGGTCCACCCGGACATCGCCCGCAAGTACGCGGCGGTCGTCGCCACCGGGCGGTCCGACTTCCCCAACCAGATCAACAACGTGCTGGCGTTCCCCGGGATCTTCGCGGGCGCGCTCCAGGTGCGGGCGTCGCGGATCACCGAGGGCATGAAGCTGGCGGCGGCCGAGGCGCTGGCCTCCGTCGTCGGGGACGACGTCGCTGCGGACTACGTCATCCCCTCGCCCTTCGACGAGCGGGTCGCCCCCGCGGTGACCGCCGCGGTGGCCGCGGCGGCCCGCGCGGAGGGCGTCGCACGGCGGTGAGGTGAAGCCGGCGGCCCATCCGGCGGTCGGCCCGACGGTGTGACGGTGCGGACGGCTCCGCCCGGCCGGGGAGAACCCGGCACCGGGCGGGGCCGTCCGTGTCCCCCGCCGCAAGAAGGCATGTGTCACAGACCACTCGAGTTCCGTTGTCCGGGCCGGGAACCTATTGTCAAGGTCATGTTCGCCGTCTACGCCGCCCGAATCGACCGCGACCAGCCGCTCGCCGGACTGGAACTGGGGGAGCGCCCGGCCCCCGAGGCCCGCCCCGGCTGGAGCACCGTCGATGTCAGGGCCGCCTCCCTCAACCACCACGACCTCTGGTCCCTGCGGGGCGTCGGCCTCGCGGAGGACAAGCTGCCCATGATCCTCGGCTGTGACGCCGCCGGGATCGACGAGGACGGCAACGAGGTCGTCCTCCACTCCGTCATCGGCCAGACCGGTCACGGCGTCGGCCCGAAGGAACCCCGCTCCATCCTCACCGAGCGCTACCCGGGCACCTTCGCCGAGCAGGTCGCCGTGCCGACGTGGAACATCCTGCCCAAGCCCAGGGAACTGTCCTTCGCGGAGGCGGCCTGTCTGCCCACGGCCTGGCTGACCGCGTACCGGATGCTCTTCACCAACGCCGGTGTGCGGCCCGGTGACTCGGTCCTCGTGCAGGGCGCGGGCGGCGGTGTCGCCACGGCGGCGATCGTCCTCGGCAAGGCGGCCGGCCTGCGGATGTTCGCCACCAGCCGGGACGAGGCCAAGCGTAAGCGGGCGGTCGAGCTCGGCGCCGTCGACGCGGTGGAGCCGGGCGCCCGGCTGCCGCAGCGGGTGGACGCCGTGATCGAGACCGTCGGCGCGGCCACATGGTCCCACTCGGTGAAGTCGCTGAGGCCCGGCGGCACCCTGGTGATCTCCGGCGCCACCAGCGGCGACCGGCCCTCGCACGCCGAACTCACCCGGATCTTCTTCCTGGAACTCCGGATCGTCGGCTCCACCATGGGCACCAAGGACGAGCTGGAGGACCTGCTGTCCTTCTGCGCCGCGACCGGCGTACGCCCCGTCATCGACGAGGTGCTCCCGCTCGACCGTGCCCGCGAGGGCTTCGAGCGGATGGAGTCCGGAGGACAGTTCGGGAAGATCGTCCTCACCAACGACTGACCGGCCGCTCCCGGCTTCGGCAGGCGGGCCCGGGTTCCCGGGTCCGCCTTTTCCGTACCCCGATCGTCAACCAGGGTTGACGCGAGCGAGATGTCAACCTAGATTGACGTCATGACCGAAGCAACGGAACTCGCCGAGCGCGCCGGTGACCGTGATCCGCGGATCGGACTGCGGGCAGTCGCCGCCCTGCGCAAGCTGCTGGAGCAACTGGAGGCCGTGCAGGTGCGCAACGCCCGCAATCAGGGCTGGTCGTGGCAGGAGATCGCCGCTGAGCTCGGTGTCAGCCGGCAGGCCGTGCACAAGAAATACGGGAGGCGTTGATGTTCGAACGGTTCACCAAGGACGCCCGGGCGGTGGTACAGGGCGCGATGGAGCATGCCGTGCGGTCGAGCGCGCGGTACGTCGACGCGGGGCATCTGCTGCTCGCCCTGCTCGGCAGGGAGTCCGGTCGCGCCTCGTTCGCGCTGGCCGCGGTCGGCCTGGGCGGCCATCGTGACGCGGTGGTCCGGGACCTGGCCGAGGCGCGGCGCAGGGCCGGGCTGTCACGCGCCGACTCGGAGGCCCTGGCCGGGCTGGGCATCGACGTCTCGGACCTCGTCGCCCGTATGGAGGAGGTGCACGGCGCCGGAGCGATGTCCGGTGACCGCGGGTCCGCCGATCGCCGTCCGGGCGGTCGTCGCTCCTTCGACCGCAGTGCCAAGGCGGTCCTCGAACGCGCCCTCCGTATCGCCGTGGCCCACCGCGACAGGCATATCGGCGACGAGCATCTCCTCCTCGCCCTGACGGTCCTCCCCGGAGTCCCCGCCGAGACCCTCGCCGACCACGGGGTGACCCATGAGGCTCTGGTCCGGGTGCTGTACGGCGGAGGAGAGGCGGGCGGCCGGGGGAACCCGGGTCGGGCGAAGGCGGGTTGAGGGCGGTCGTCCTTGCCGTCCGTGTCCGGCGCCGTCCGGCCGGCTCAGACCCGCGGGCCGTGCAGTATCGCGCCGATGCGGGCCGCTGCCGAGGACAAGTGACTCCGTACCTCGACGAGTTGGTCCGGGGTGACACCGTGGTCCCGGGCCGCGTCGCGGATGTCGTCGCGGAAACGGTCCAGGAGGCGGTCCAGGTCGCGGGCCGGGTCCCCGCCGGGGGACTCGTGCGCCCACGCCGGCTCGTACTCGACGGGGAAGTCCTCCGGGGCCTTGCTGTACTCCGGGCCCGGCGGCGGGGACGGTGCCGGGGCGGACGCGGTGCCGGGGCGGCCGAAGCCGAAGTCCTTGCCGAACCCCTTCCCGAAGTCCTTTCCGAACTCGCCGAACTCCTTGGCCAGTTCGGTCAGGCCCTCACGCACACCGGTCGGCCAGTCGCCGCGGGTGAAGTGGTCCTGGACCTGCTCCTGGACCCGGCGGGCGATGCGCTGCATCTCCTCCTGTGCCTGGGCGCGGGCGTTCGCCTGCGCCTCCTGGGCCTGGCGCCGGGCACGCTGGGCCTCGTCGCGGGCCCGGCGGCTCTCGTCCTTGGCCCGCCTCGCCTGCTCCTTCCACTCCTGCTTGGCGCGCCGCAACTCCTCCTTGGCGGCGCGCCACGCCTCCTTGTCGCCGACGTCCCCGATGTCACCGATGTCGCCGTAGGCCGCCGATCCGGCCCGGGCGCCGCCACGCCGCGCTTGCGAGGCCGCCTCCCGCATCTCGCGCCGCAGATCGCCGGCCGCACCGCGCACATCGGCCCTGATCTCCGCGGCGAGTTCCGCCACCGAGTCGCGGATCTCCAGCTCCAGATCGGCCAGTTCACCACTGCGGTCGGCCAGTTCGGCGCGGCCGGCGTCCGTGATGGCGTACACCTTGCGGCCGCCCTCGGTGGTGTGGGTGACCAGGCCCTCGGCCTCCAGCTTGGCCAGCCGGGGGTAGACGGTGCCCGCCGAGGGCGCGTACAGCCCCTGGAAGCGCTCCTCCAGGAGGCGGATCACCTCGTACCCGTGGCGCGGTGCCTCGTCCAGCAGTTTGAGGAGATAGAGGCGCAGGCGGCCGTGGGCGAAGACGGGGGGCATGTCAGAGCACCTTCTTGTCGTCGGTGTTTCCGGGGTCTCCGGGCTTCTCGGGGGCGTCCCACGGTTCGTCCTCCGCGGGGGGCCGCCGCAGCAGGGCGATGGAGCCCGAGACGGTCGTCGCCTTCAGCCGGCCGTTGCCCGCGCCCAGCCGCCCCGTGATCCGCTTGGCGCCCCACTGGCCGCTCACCCGCAGGTCCTCGAACGCGTTCGACAGCGTTCCGCTCGCGGTGTTGGCCTCGACCTCCGCGTCCGCCGGATGGGGGAGCCGGATGGCGATCTCGCCGGAGACGCTGGTCAGGCTGATGTCGGTGGGGCCGCCCGCCGGATCCAGGTCGACGATCATCGAACCGCTCACGGTGTCCGCCTTCACGGAGGAGCCCGCGCCCTCGACCACCGTCAGGTCGCCGGAGACCGAGTTGAAGCGGAGGTCGCCGCCGAGGGCCTGGGCCTCCACGTTGCCCGAGACGGTGTCCGTGCGGATCGGGCCGTGCAGGCCGAGCAGGGTGGTGTCGCCGGTGACGCCCCTCACCTCGGTGCGGGCGTCGATGCCGGAGACCACCGCGGTGGCGCCGACCACGCCGACCACGACGCGGGTGTGCGCCGGGACGGCCAGGGTGACGTCCGCGGAGCGGCGCCAGCCCTTGCGGTCGAGCCACTTCAGGAAGCCCTTCCAGGGCAGGTCCTCGTAGGCCACCGTCAGGGTGCCGGCCTCCTCGGTCACCAGCAGGGGCGGTCCCTCGATGGAGGTGACTTCCAGGCGGGCGGAACCGTCTTCCGTGCCCACCACGTTGACCGCGCCGTTGACTATGCGGACGTGGAGGGTGGTCACCGGGGTGTCGAAGGTGAGTTTGCTCGGTGCGGTGACTTGCCAGTCGGGCATGGGTGGGCTCCTCCTGGGTGGTTTCCGATACATCTACGCGCCATATCGCGTCTTACGTGAAACACGATATATCGCGGGTGCGGAAAGTCAAGACACCTCTTCGGGTGAGGGGGGCGGTGCCGGTGCCTGGCCGGTGCCTGAGCCGGTGCGCTGGGTGCCGTGGCTGGGGGGCTTACCGTCGGCCGGTGCTGGCCGGGGGTGGGTGCGCAGCCCGGCGTTTACGGGGTGCCGCCCGCGCCCACCCGTGCCGCCCTGGGGGTCCCCCCCTGCTCGAAGAGCTTGGGGGAGGCACGACTGCCCGCGGCTGGGGGGAGGGGGAAGCATGACTGCCCGCGGCTGGGGGTGGGGAGGGCGGGGTGGCGGCCGCCTCCGGCGTGGTGTGGGCCCTTGCCGCCTTCAGCAGGGTGTGGGCCCTTGTGGCGGCCGGCCGGTGTGCCGGGGCCTTCTGGGGAAGGCCGTTGACGGCCTCGGTCCGTGGGTCCTGCGCCGCAGGGGGTGCGGGGCGGCGGTGAGGGGGCGGGAAGGGGGGCGGGGGTCAGTCGTCTTCTTCTTCGTCCAGGCGGGCGAGCCAGGTGGCGAGGCGTTCCACCGGGACCTCGAAGTCGGGGTTCAGGTCGACGAAGGTGCGGAGCTGTTCGGCCAGCCACTCGAAGGTGACCTCCTCCTCGCCGCGGCGCTTCTCCAGCTCTTCGATGCCTCGGTCGGTGAAGTACACGGGGTTCTCCGGTGTCGGTGGGTTGTACACGTCCAGGTTAGGGGAGGGGAAGGGACACGGACGGCCCCGTCCCCCGGGGGATGGGGGACGGGGCCGTCCGTGGTGGCGGGGCGGGCCGGGCCGGAGGCCTACGCCTCGAAGACCTCCCTGACCAGCTGCTCCTGTTCCGCCTGGTGGCGCTTGGCGGAGCCGACCGCCGGGGACGAGCCGTGCGGGCGGGAGATCCGCCGCAGGCGCTCGCCGTGCGGCACGTCGGCGCCGACCGCGAGGTCCAGGTGGTCGATGAGGTTCAGGGCGATGAACGGCCAGGCGCCCTGGTTCGCCGGTTCCTCCTGGACCCACAGGTACTTCGCCGCGTTCGGGTACTTGGCGATCTCGGCCTGGAGCTCGGCACCCGGCAGCGGGTACAGGCGCTCGATCCGGATGATCGCCGTCTCCGCGGCGGCGGGGTCGGTGGCGCCGCGCTTCTGCCGCTCGGCCTCGAGGTCGTAGTAGACCTTGCCCGTGCAGAAGACGACCTTCTTCACGGCGGCCGGGTCGGCCGTCGAGTCGCCGATGACGGGCCGGAACTGCCCGGTGGTGAACTCCTCCGCCTTCGAGGCCGCCGCCTTCAGGCGCAGCATCGACTTCGGGGTGAAGACGATGAGCGGCTTGTGGTGCGGGTTGTGCACCTGCCAGCGCAGCAGGTGGAAGTAGTTCGACGGGAGGGTCGGCATGGCGACCGTCATGTTGTTCTGGGCGCAGAGCTGGAGGAACCGCTCCGGGCGGGCGGACGAGTGGTCCGGGCCCTGGCCCTCGTAGCCGTGCGGCAGCAGCAGGGTGACGCCGGAGGTCTGACCCCACTTCTGCTCGGCCGAGGAGATGAACTCGTCGACGACCGTCTGCGCGCCGTTGACGAAGTCGCCGAACTGCGCCTCCCACATCACCAGCGCGTCGGGCCGGGCCAGCGAGTAGCCGTACTCGAAGCCCATCGCGGCGTACTCGGACAGCAGCGAGTTGTAGACGTTCAGCCGCGCCTGGTCCTCCGACAGGTACAGCAGCGGCGTGAAGTCCTCACCGGTCTCGCGGTCGATGATCACCGCGTGCCGCTGGCCGAAGGTGCCGCGCTGGGAGTCCTGGCCGGCGAGCCGCACCGGGACGCCCTCCAGCAGCAGTGAGCCGACGGCGAGGGTCTCGCCCATGCCCCAGTCGATGGTGCCGTCCTCGACCATGGCCGCCCGGCGTTGCAGCTGCGGCAGCAGGCGCGGGTGGACGGTGATGTGGTCGGGGACGTTGACCTGGGACTCGGCGATGCGCTTGACGACCTCGGCGGAGATCGCGGTGTCCACGGCGACGGGGAAGCCGTCCTGCGGGTCGTGCGCGGGCGCCGGGGCGGGCTGCGAGGTGGCCTCGCGGACCTCGGTGAAGACCTTCTCCAGCTGGCCCTGGTAGTCCTGCAGGGCCTGCTCGGCCTCGTCCAGGGTGATGTCGCCGCGGCCGATCAGGGACTCGGTGTAGAGCTTGCGCACCGAGCGCTTCTTGTCGATCAGGTCGTACATCAGCGGCTGGGTGAAGGCCGGGTTGTCGGACTCGTTGTGCCCGCGGCGGCGGTAGCAGATGAGGTCGATGACCACGTCCTTGTTGAACGCCTGGCGGAACTCGAAGGCGAGCCGGGCGACCCGCACGACGGCCTCGGGGTCGTCGCCGTTGACGTGGAAGATCGGGGCCTCGATCATCCTGGCCACGTCCGTCGCGTACATCGACGAGCGGGAGGACTCGGGGGCCGCGGTGAAGCCGACCTGGTTGTTGATGACGACGTGGACCGTGCCGCCGGTGCGGTAGCCGCGCAGCTGCGACATGTTGAGGGTCTCGGCCACCACGCCCTGGCCCGCGAAGGCCGCGTCGCCGTGGATCGCCACGGGCAGGACGGTGAAGTCCGTGCCGCCCTTGCCGATGATGTCCTGCTTGGCGCGGGAGACGCCCTCCAGGACCGGGTCGACGGCCTCCAGGTGGGAGGGGTTCGCGACCAGCGACACCTTGATCTGCTCGCCGTCCAGGCCGGTGAAGGTGCCGTCGGCGCCCAGGTGGTACTTCACGTCGCCGGAGCCGTGCATCGACTTCGGGTCGAGGTTGCCCTCGAACTCGCGGAAGATCTGCGCGTACGACTTCCCGACGATGTTGGCGAGCACGTTCAGCCGGCCGCGGTGGGCCATGCCGATGGCGACCTCGTCGAGGCGGGACTCGGCCGCGCTGTCCAGGACCGCGTCCAGCAGCGGGATGACCGACTCGCCGCCCTCCAGGGAGAAGCGCTTCTGGCCGACGTACTTCGTCTGAAGGAAGGTCTCGAACGCCTCCGCCGCGTTGAGGCGGCGCAGGATGCGCAGCTGCTCCTCGCGCTCCGGCTTGGTGTGCGGGCGCTCCACCCGGTCCTGGATCCACTTGCGCTGCTTGGGGTCCTGGATGTGCATGAACTCGATGCCCGTGGTGCGGCAGTACGAGTCGCGCAGCACGCCGAGGATGTCGCGCAGCTTCATCATGGACTTGCCGGCGAAGCCGCCGACGGCGAACTCGCGCTCCAGGTCCCACAGCGTGAGGCCGTGCTCGACGATGTCGAGGTCGGGGTGCTTGCGCTGGCGGTACTCCAGCGGGTCGGTGTCGGCCATGACGTGGCCGCGCACCCGGTAGGAGTGGATCAGCTCGAAGACCCGGGCGGCCTTGGTGACGTCGTCGTCGTGCGAGGTGTCGATGTCCCGCAGCCAGCGGACCGGCTCGTAGGGGATGCGCAGCGACTCGAAGACTTCGTCGTAGAAGCGGTTCTCGCCGAGCAGCAGGTTGGCGACCTGGCGCAGGAACTCGCCGGAGGCGGCGCCCTGGATCACCCGGTGGTCGTAGGTCGACGTGAGCGTCATGACCTTCGAGATGCCGAGCTTGTTGAGGGTGTCCTGGGAGGTGCCCTGGAACTCGGCCGGGTAGTCCATGGAGCCGACGCCCATGATGACCGACTGGCCGGGCATCAGACGCGGCACGGAGTGCACGGTGCCGAGGCCGCCGGGGTTGGTCAGGGAGACGGTGACGCCGGTGAAGTCGTCCATCGTCAGCTTGCCGTCGCGGGCCCGGCGGACGATGTCCTCGTAGGCCTGCCAGAACTCGAAGAAGTTCAGGCTCTCGGCCTTCTTGATGGCCGCGACGACCAGCTGGCGGTCGCCGTTGGGCTTCACCAGGTCGATGGCCAGGCCGAGGTTGACGTGGGCCGGCTTGACGAGGGTCGGCTTGCCGTCCTTCTCGCCGAACGAGTTGTTCATCGCCGGCATGGCCTTGATGGCCTGCACCATCGCGTAGCCGATGAGGTGCGTGAAGGAGATCTTCCCGCCCCGGGCCCGCTTGAGGTGGTTGTTGATGACGATGCGGTTGTCGAACAGCAGCTTCACCGGGACGGCGCGGACCGAGGTGGCGGTCGGCAGTTCCAGGGAGGCGTTCATGTTCTTGGCGACCGCGGCGGCCGGGCCGCGCAGGGTGACCAGCTCGGGTCCCTCGGCGGCGGTGGCGGGCGCCGCGGCGGGCGCGGGCTTCGCGGCGGCGGCCGGCCTGGCGGCGGCCTTCGCGGGAGCCGGGGCCGCGGCGGGCTGCACCGGAGCGGGGGCGGGGGCCGGCGCGGCGGCCGGGGCCTGAGCGGCGGGCGCGGGCGGGGAGGCGGGCGCCACCGGAGCCGGAGCGGCCTGGGCGGGGGTCGCGGGAGCGGGAGCCGGTGCGGCGGGCCGGGTGGCCTGCGCGGGCGTGGCCGCGGGCGCCGGACCCCCCGTCTCACCCCCCGCGGCAGGAGCCCCCGGCCGGTAATCGGCGAAGAAGTCCCACCAGGCGCGGTCTACCGAATTCGGGTCCTGGAGGTACTGCTGATAGATCTCGTCGACGAGCCACTCGTTCGGACCGAACGCGGCGGCGGGATTCTTTCCCGCTCGGTCGGTGTCGGTCGAGATGCTCGATGCGTTACTGGGGGACTGTGGCGACACGGCGGCAACCGCCCTCTTCCGCTTCACAAGGTGATGGACAGCGGGAATAAAGGCTACGCCCCCCTGGCCGGGAAGGTCAGGTCGGGCCGATGCTTCGTCGCGTAAGTCACATCGGCACGGGTGTTTCGGGCGCTGAATTGGCGGGAAACAAGCGGGGTTTCACGAAGAAACGCGTGCGGGGGCGCGGGTCCCGCATCCGGCGTTTGCGGCCCCTTGCCTGATCACACGTGTCCGTCAGCGCCGGGGTTCACCGGATCTTGCGGCTCCGCCTCGCACTGTACGTCAACTCGATGCCGTGGAGTCTCCCGGAAGAGTGATACGAATTCGGCAACCCCGATCGGATTCGGCCACCCCGATCCGTCCGCCGTGCAGATCCACCGCCCACCGGGCGATCGCGAGCCCGAGCCCCGTACCCCCGTCGCTGCCCGGCCCGTGCGGACGGCTGACCGCCCCCCGGTTGAACCGCTCGAAGACGCGGTGCCACTCCGACCGCGGTATGCCGGGTCCCTCGTCCAGGATCTCCAGCTCCAGCGACTCGGGCTGGACGCCGCGCCGGGCCTTCACCGTGACCCGGCCGTGCGGCGGGCTGTGCTTCACCGCGTTGTCGATCAGATTGGCGACCACCTGGTGGATGCGCTCCGGATCCGCGTGCGCGGTCAGCTCCGGCGGTGACACGTCCAGGTGCAGATGGACGTCGGTGCGGGTGTGGGTGCCGGAGCCGGAGGCGAGGCCGCCGCGTGCCGAGACGACCATGTTGGCCTCCTTCAGCACGCCCGACAGATAAGGCCACACCTCGAAGCGCCGTCGGCGCAGCGGTACGACGCCGTTGTCCAGGCGGGAGAGGTCCAGCAGGGTCTCCACCAGGCGCCCCAGCCGTTCCGTCTGCTTCAGCGCGGTGCGCATGGTCTCGGTGTCGGGTTCCGCTATGCCGTCGACGACGTTCTCCAGCACCGCCCGCAGTCCGGCGATCGGGGTGCGCAGCTCGTGCGAGACGTTGGCGACCAGCTCCTTGCGCTGCCGGTCCTGCGCCTCCAGCTCGTCGGCCATGACGTTGATCGTCTGTGCCAGGTCGCCCAGCTCGTCCCGCCGGTTCTCCGTCACCCGGCGGGTGTAGTCGCCGTGGGATATCGCGCGGGCCACCGTGTTCATGTCGTCCAGCGGGGCGGTGAGCGAGTGCGCCACGAACTGGGTGATCAGCAGGGTGGCGATCATCGAGAACACCGTGATGAAGCGCAGCTCCGTCTTGGTGTGCACCGCGATCATCGACAGACCGGTGGTGATCAGCACCGAGGTGACGACCAGCGCGCCCAGCTTGGTCTTGATCGAGAACGGGCGCACCGCCGAGCCCCAGGGCTCCCCGGGATTCGGCTGGGGACCCGGTGGCGGACCCGGCTGCGGGCCCGACTGCGGCGTGGGCGGCCGGGCGGGCGGCCGGGCGCCGCTCACGGTGCCGGGCTCTCCAGCGCGTAGCCCACACCGTGCACGGTGCGGATCCGCTCGGCGCCGATCTTGCGGCGCAGTGCCTTGATGTGGCTGTCCACGGTGCGGGTGCCGGAGGCGTCCGCCCAGTCCCACACCTCGGCCAGCAACTGCTCCCGGGAGAGCACGGCACGCGGCGTGTTGGCCAGACACACCAGCAGGTCGAACTCGGTGGGCGTCAGATGGACGTCCTCGGCGCGGACCCGCACCCGGCGCTGCGCGTGATCGATCTCCAGTTCACCCAGACGAAGGGTGCCGGATCGCGGAGTTGACGCGGCGATCGCCGCGCGTTCCATCCGGCGCAGCAGGACGTGCACGCGCGCGGCCAGCTCGCGCATCGAGAACGGTTTGGTCATGTAGTCGTCGGCGCCGACCCCGAGCCCGACCAGCATGTCGGTCTCGTCGTCGCGCGCGGTGAGCATCAGCACCGGCACCGGGCGCTGGGCCTGCACCCGGCGGCAGACCTCCAGACCGTCGAAGCCGGGCAGCATGATGTCGAGGATCAGCAGATCGGGCTGCCAGGCCTCGGCGGTGTCCACGGCCGACGGGCCGTCCCCCGCGGTTTGCACGAGGAATCCCTCGGCGCGCAGACGGGCCGCGATGGCGTCGACGATCGTGGGGTCGTCCTCGACGACCAGCACCCGGCGCTGTGCGCCCGCCGTGGCCGTCGCCGTGCTGCTGTGCGAGGTGTGTGTCTGCTCCATCGCCCGCCCCTGAAGTGTGCTTTCCGGAACCAGTGGGGTGATCCCATGACTGCGCCCGACGCGTGAACGATCGATGAGTGATCCGCGTCAGGCATGCAGCGTACGGGGAGTTACCGCGAGTTTTCTATCCAGGTCCGACAGCGAGGTGGACGACGTCGGGAACGCCCCGGGCAACGGGGATCTCTTCGGTACGCACCTGTTTGAACCCGGCATTCCACAAGGTTCTCTCGAATTCCGGAGAGGGCTGCGCGGACCATACGGCGAGTACCCCACGGGGCCTCAGAGCCCTTGCACAGCTTGCCAGTCCGGCCGGTGAGTACAGCCCGTCATTGCCCTCGTCGACCGTCCAGCCGGGGCCGTTGTCGATGTCGAGGCACAGGGCGTCGTACGTGGCGTACGTCTCATCGAGGTGGGTCAGGAGATCCGCCTCGACGATCTCGGCGCGCGGGTCGGCCAGCGCCCCGTCGGACAGTCCGGAGAGCGGTCCGGCGCGGTGCCAGTCGATGACGGCCGGCTCCCGCTCCACGACCGTGATCCGGCCCCAGCGGGGGTCGGCGGCGGCGTGCGCGAGCGAGAACCCGACACCGAGCCCGCCGATGAGCAGCGCCGGTCGGCTCCGCCGGTCCGGCGGGTCCTGGGAGCCGCGCCGCCCTCCGGGCGCCTCGCGGGCGGCGTGCGCCCCCGGCGCCCCGGGTGCGGCGGCTGCCTCCAGCGCGTCGGCTGCGGCGTCCACGAGACGCCGCTCCGACCGGCCGTCGGAGGTGTCCATCAGGAAGCAGCCGTTCGCGATGATCTGCAACAACGTGCCGTGCCTGCGCAGCACGACCTCGCCGTACGGTCCCTCACGACGGTCCAGCACCACGGGCGTGGTGTCGTACGAGGTGGTCATGGAACCCCATCCTGCCCCAACGGCCCGTGTCGGCCATGGGAATTACGGGTGACCGCGCGCCGCCGGGACCAGTTGTGCCTACGCTCGAAGCCGGGAGCACCGGGATGCGGACGACTGCGGGGTGATGCGGTGGCCGCGGGCTACCCCTTCGTGGGACGCGAGGACGTGCTGGGCGAACTCGGGGACGCGCTGGAGCGTGCCGCCGTGGGCCGGGGCGGCCTCGTCACGCTGACCGGCGCGTCGGGGGCGGGCAAGACCCGTACCGCCGAGGAGGCCGCCGCGCGGTCCGCCGGTTTCCGCCCCCTGTGGATCTGGTGCCCGCCGGGCACGGCGGGCCGCGCCTTCCGCCCCTGGTCACGCCTGCTGCGCGAACTGGCGGCCGACGACGTGCGGTGCGGCCGGCTGGTCGCCGCGTCACCGCCACTGCGGACGCTGGTGTCGGGTGCGGCGCCGGACACGGTGCCGGGTGCGGCGGCGGGACCGCGTTCGCCCGGCGGTGACGCGGATCCGGAGAGCGCTCGACTGCGCCTGACCGGCGATGTGGCCGAACTCCTCACCACGGCGGCCCTGCGCCGCCCGCTCCTGCTGGTGCTGGACGACCTGCACGCCGCGGACGCCTCTTCCCTGCGCCTGCTCCTGGAGCTCGCGGACACCGCCCGTACGGCCCCCGTCCTGCTCCTGGCGACGGCCCGCGAAGACGACTCGGCCTGGCACGACCGTGCCTGGGCCCGTGCCCAGCTCCTCCGCCGGGGCCGCACCCTGCCGCTGGGTCCGCTGCGCGCACCGGACGTGGCGGCCCTCGTCGAGACGGCGACCGGCGCCCCGCCCACCGCGGAGGTGCTCCGCGCCCTGCTGCGCCGGACGGGGGGCGAGGCGTTCTTCGTCACGGAGGCGCTGCGGGCCGGGGGCGTGGTTCCCGCCGGGGGTGCCGCGGAGCCGTTCCGGGGCGGCGGCCTTGACGGCGGCGGTACGCCCGCGACCGAGGCGGCAGGGTCGGCGGAGGCGGCGGAGACCGCGGGGGTGCCCTCCGCGGCCGTCCGTGCGGCGGTCGCCGCCCGGCTCGGGGAACTCGGTCCGCGCGCCGCCCGTGTCCTGGACGTCGCCGCGGTGCTCGGCACACGGTTCCGGATCGACGTGCTCGCCGAGGCCGCCGGGGTGCCGCTCGCGGAGGTACGGGGACTGCTCGGGGAGGCGGACAGGGCGGGACTGCTGGGAGAGGTCGCCCCGGACCGGGCCGCCTTCCGCCACGACCTGCTGCGCGAGGCCGTCTACGGCATCCTCACCCCCGCCGGGCGGGCCGGGCTGCACCACGCCGTCGCCGAGGTCCTGGCCGGCCACGCCCGCCGGGGCCGCGACACCGGCCCCGCCGAGGTCGCGCACCATCTCCTGCTGGCAGGCCCCGAGCGCATCCGGAAGGCCGCCGCGTACGCCCGCGAGGCCGCCGTCCGCGCCGAGGCCCTGTCCGCCTTCGAGGACGCGGCCCGCTGGTACGAGCGCGCCGCGGAGGCGTACGAACACGCCGGCCCCGCTCCCGGCGACACCGACACCGACACCGACAGTGACACCGACCTGGTCGAAGTGCTGCTCGGCCTCGGCTCCGCGCGTCTCGGGGCCGGCGAGCGGGAGGGCTCGCGTGCCGTTCTGCTGCGCGCCGCGCGTCTCGCCCGTGCCGCGCGCCGTCCGGACCTGCTCGCCCGCGCCGCCCTCGGGCTCGGTACCGGAGCCGTCGGCTTCGAGGTCGACCTCGCGGACCGTGAGCAGCTCGACCTGCTCACCGAGGCCCGTGCCGCCCTCCCGGCCGCGCACCCCGCCCTGCGCGCCCTCGTCACCGCCCGGCTCTCGCTCGCCACCGCCCTCGTGGAGAGCGAGGAACGGCGGGTCGGCCTCGCCGAGGAGGCCGTACGCACGGCCCGTGAGGCCGGTGACCCCGTCGCGCTCGGGCCCGCGCTCGCCGCGCTGTGCGACGCCCGGTCCGGGCCGGACCACTGCCGGGAGCGGCTCGCCCGGAGCGGTGAGACCGTCGGCATCGGCCGCGCTCTGTCCGATCCCGTGCTGGAACTGCTCGGGCGCCGCTTCCGGCTCGTCGCACTCCTGGAGACCGGTGACCTCGGCGCCGCCGACGCCGAGGCCCTCGCGTACGAGACGGCCGTACGGCCGCTGCGGCGGCCCCTGTACGCCTGGTACGTGCCGCTCTGGCGCGGTTCCCGGGCGCTGCGCGAGGGCCGCTACGACGACTGCGCGGCCGCCGCCGAGGAGACGGAGGCGCTCGGCCGGGCCGCCGGCAGCGCCAACGCCGCCCTGCTGGCCGGCACCCAGCGCTGGTGCCTGTACACCGAGACCGGTGACCTCGGCGCCATGACCCGGCTGCTCGCCGCCATGCCCCCGCTGGACCGGCTGCCCGGCCTGTGGCCCCGGGTCACGCTGGCGCTGCTCGCCGCGCAGTACGGCCGCCTCGACGAGGCCGCGCTGCGGCTGTCGGCCGTGGCACCCCGGCTCGCCACCGGGCCGCGCGACAGCGAGTGGCTGCCGATGGCGGCGCAGGCGGCGGAGACGGTGGGCGTACTCGGCGCCCACCCCGCGGCGCCGCTGCTGTACGACCTCCTCGCTCCGTACGCCGGGCTGTTCGTCGTCGAGGGCATCGGCGCGGCGGTACGCGGACCGGTCGAGCGGCATCTGGCGCTGCTCGCGGCGGCCATGGCCGACCCGGAGCGGGCGCTCGCCCACCGGGAACGGGCCCTGCGGGCGGCCCGGGAAGCGGGCGCGCCGGCGCTTGCCGCACGGATCGGGACGGAGAGCGGCGACCCCGGCGCCGCCGGGTCCGCTGGGTCCGACGGGTCCGGTGGGGCCGTCGGCCCCGGTGACCGTCGTGCCTCCGCCCGTCCCGGCGGCTCCCGTGCCGCCGAAGGGCTCCGCCCAGGATCCGCGGTGGCCGTCTTCCGGCGTGAAGGCCCCCTCTGGCACCTCGCCTACGCCGGCCGTGAGGTGCGGCTCGCCGACAGCAAGGGGCTGCGTGACATCGCCGTGCTCCTCGCCCGCCCCGGCATCCCCGTCCCCGCCGTCGAGCTGGCCGCCGCCCCCGCCGCCGCGGCACCCGCCACAGTCGCGCGCGCCGAGGGGCTGCACCCGGTGGGCGACACCGGCGAGGTCGTCGACGCCACCGCACGGGCCGCCTACCGGCGCCGGCTGCGCGAGCTGGACACGGAGGCCGAGGACGCGGACACGGCCGGCGACGCCCGGCGCTCGGAGCGTGTCGCCGCCGAGCGGGACGCCCTGCTCGGGCAGCTGTCCGCGGCCTACGGCATCGGCGGCCGCGTCCGCCGGGCCGGCTCGCCCGCCGAGCGCGCCCGCACCGCCGTCACCGCCCGCATCCGTACCGCCGTACGCCGGGTCGCCGACGCCCACCCCGACCTCGGCCGGCACCTCACCACCGCCCTGAGCACCGGCACCCTCTGCGTCTACCGGCCCGAGACCCCGCCCGACTGGCGGCTGTGAGGCCCCGTCGCACATCGTGCCGCCCGGCCTCACGCCCTACGGGGCACAGGGCGCCGTACGACAGAGGTACGGCCGTGAAGGTGAAGGCAGGACATCATGCCCCGTACATCCAAGGCCGAGGCCGAGCTGACGCTGGACGAGCCGGTCATCGAGGGCCGCTACGCCCGGCTCGGGCCCTACACCGTCGGCTACGAGACCGTGAAGCAGGACATCGACCCCGCACCGCTGTTCCGCGGACTGCCCGAGGACCGCTGCCAGTGCCCGCACTGGGGCCAGGTCCTCACCGGCCGGCTCGTGTTCCGCTACGCCGGTCATGACGAGGTCTTCCACGCCGGTGACACCTACTACGGCGCCCCCGGTCACCTCCCGCTCCTCTTCGCCGGCACCGAGATCGTCGAGTTCAGCCCGACCGCCGAGCTGGACCGCACGATGGAGGTCGTCGGCGCCAACCTCGCGAAGGCGGCGTCATGAACCCGCGAGGCTCCCTCGACACCGTCCGCGCCAAGGAGCTCGCCGAGCTCTTCGTGTGCTTCATCGAGACCGACACCGCGCCCGACGGCCTCTTCACCGACGACGTGTTCCTCGACCTCACCCTGCCCCGGTGGCGGGTCCAGACCGCGGGGCGCGACGAACTCGTCGGTCTGCGCCGCCGGTTCCACCCGTCCCTGGGCACCGTGCCGCGCCACCGTGTTGACGTGACCGACACCGGGCTGGTCCTCGAGTGGGAGGAACGCTGGGAGGACGAGCAGGGGAGCTGGTACTGCCGTGAGCTGATGCGTGCCGAGGTCCGCGACGGCGCCATCGGTGAGATCTCGGTCTACTGCACGGGCGACTGGGACGCCGCCCTCCGGGCCGCCCACGCCCGGGAGGTGACGCTGCTGCGGCCCTGAGCACCGTCCGCCCCGGAACGTCCCCCGACGTCCCCGGCCGGCATCCGTGAGCATCCACGGGCGCCCGTATGAGAGGGACGCGTGAGACGCCTTCGAAGTTCCTGAGAATCGCGCCCCGCGTGGTGTCGGTCACAGACAGCGGCCGGGCGGGGCCCGAAAGGTGGGGTACGACGGAAGGAGCACCCCACCGTGGAACGTACCGCGACGGCCGACACGACGGAGGAACACAGTCCTGCGGCCCCGCGCACGCCTCTTCCCCGGACGGGTGATCTCCGCGCCTCCGGGACCGGCTGTCTCCTCGACACCGGGACCGGCGACCTCCTCGACGCGCTGCCCGCCCAGCCGGGACCGACGCGCCCGGACCCGCGCGCGGCGGTGTCCGTGGTTCCCGCCCTGCCCGCCGCGCCCGTCCCGTCCACCCTGTCCACCCCGTCCGCCCAGGCCCCCCGCCGTCCTCGCACCGCAGCCGCCCGGTTCGAAGCCGTCCCGGCCCGGTTCCGTGCCGCTCGTGCCGGGTTCCGGCCCTGGCGGCTGTTCCCCACCCCCACCGGCACCCCCTTCACCTTCGGCTACGCCGTCGTCCTGGCCGTCACCTCGCTGATCGCCCGGTACGCCGACCCCGCTCTCGTGGACGCCCTGCAACAGAGCTCCAGCACCGACGTGGCCCATCTGCTGTCCGACCCGGGCACGGTGCTGCTCGCCAGCGCGCTGTGGGTGGCGGGCGGGTTCGCGTCGCCGTTCGTGTGCGGGTTCCTGCTGGTGCTGACCGCGCTGGAACGCCGTACCGGCGCGTGGTGCGCCGCCGCCGTGTTCCTGCTCGGCCACATCCTGGCCACCCTCCTCACCGAGGGCACGGTCGGGATCGCCGTCCTGGTCGGGCACCTGCCCGAAAGCTCGCTGCACCGGCTCGACTACGGCATCAGTTTCGGTGTCGCCGCGAGCGTCGGGGCGCTGGCCGGGCTGCTCACATCGTGGCTGCGCTGGCCGCTGCTGGCCCTGTTCGGCGGGATGCTCGGCGAGGACCTGCTCCAGTTCAGCGACCCGATGACGAACTGGGGTCATCTGATCGCCCTGGCCATCGGGGTGGCGACCTGGCCCCTCCTCCGCCGGTGGCGGCAGACCCGCACCCGGCCGCCCGTGCCCGCGGCGCCCGCCGTGTCCGCGGCGACCACAGCGCCTGCCGCCGTGCCCGCCGCGCCTGCCGCGTCCGCCGGTTCCTGCGCTTCGGCCGCCTCCGGCGCCCGTGCCCGTCACTGATCGCTGACAGCGAACGCCCCCAGGGGAACAATCGATCGCCCCCGTGCATTGAGTCGGCATAACTCAACTTGACTGCCGAAGGGGAGATCATGGCTGCTGAGTCCACGGCGTTCACACCGCTCACCCTGCCCGTGCTGCCGCTCGACGACGAGGTCGTGCTGCCCGGGATGGTGGTTCCGCTGGACCTGAGCGACGCCGATGTACGCGCCGCGGTGGAGGCCGCCCAGGCCGCCGCGCGCGCCGAACCCGGGAAGCCCCGGGTCCTCCTGGTGCCGCGGATCGACGGGACGTACGCGACGACCGGTGTGCTCGGCACCGTCGAGCAGGTCGGACGGCTGGCCGACGGCGATCCGGGCGCGCTGATCCGCGGCCGGGACCGGGTCCGGATCGGCGCCGGGACCACGGGGCCCGGTGCGGCACTGTGGGTCGAGGGCACCCGGATCGACGAGAGCGTGCCCGAGCCGCTGCCGGGTCAGGCCGCCGAGCTGATGAAGGAGTACAAGGCGCTGGCCACCGCGTGGCTGCGCAAGCGCGGCGCCTGGCAGGTGGTGGACCGGGTGCAGGCCATCGACGGCGTCGCCGCGCTCGCCGACAACTCCGGCTACTCGCCGTTCCTCACCACCGAGCAGAAGGTGGAGCTGCTGGAGACCGCCGACCCGGTGGCCCGGCTGAAGCTCGCCACCCAGCAGCTGCGCGACCACCTGGCCGAGCAGGACGTCGCCGAGTCCATCGCCAAGGACGTCCAGGAGGGCGTCGACAAGCAGCAGCGCGAGTTCCTGCTGCGCCGTCAGCTGGAGGCCGTCCGCAAGGAGCTGCGCGAGCTGAACGGGGAGTCGGACGGCGAGGAGTCCGGCGACTACCGCGCCCGGGTGGAGGCAGCCGACCTGCCGGAGAAGGTCCGCGAGGCCGCCCTCAAGGAGGTCGACAAGCTGGAGCGGGCCTCCGACCAGTCGCCCGAGGGCTCCTGGATCCGCACCTGGCTCGACACGGTCCTCGAACTGCCCTGGAACGAGCGCACCGAGGACGCCTACGACATCCGGGGCGCCAAGGCGGTCCTGGACGCCGAGCACGCGGGCCTGGAGGACGTGAAGGAGCGCATCACCGAGTATCTGGCGGTGCGCAAGCGGCGCAGCGACCGCGGCCTGGGGGTCGTGGGCGGCCGGCGCGGCGGCGCGGTGCTGGCCCTGGTCGGCCCGCCCGGCGTCGGCAAGACCAGCCTCGGCGAGTCCGTGGCCCACGCCATGGGCCGCAAGTTCGTCCGCGTGGCCCTCGGCGGCGTCCGCGACGAGGCGGAGATCCGCGGCCACCGCCGTACGTATGTCGGCGCGCTGCCCGGCCGGATCGTGCGGGCGATCAAGGAGGCCGGGTCGATGAACCCGGTGGTGCTGCTCGACGAGATCGACAAGGTCGGCTCCGACTTCCGCGGCGACCCGGCGGCGGCCCTGCTGGAGGTCCTGGACCCGGCACAGAACCACACCTTCCGCGACCACTACCTGGAGGTCGAGCTCGACCTCTCCGACGTCGTCTTCCTCGCCACGGCCAACGTGCTGGAGGCCGTCCCGGAGGCTCTGCTCGACCGTATGGAGCTGGTCCGGCTGGACGGCTACACCGAGGACGAGAAGGTCGTCATCGCCCGTGACCACCTGCTCCCGCGTCAGCTGGAGCGGGCGGGTCTGCACCAGGACGAGGTGGCCCTCGACGAGGGCGCGCTGCGCAGGCTGGCCGGCGAGTACACGCGTGAGGCGGGCGTGCGCAACCTGGAGCGGGCCGTCGCACGGCTGCTGCGCAAGGTCGCCGCGCAGCACGAACTCGGCGAGCGGGAGCTGCCGTCCACCGTCACCGACGCCGATCTGCGCGGTCTGCTCGGACGGCCGCACCATGTGCCCGAGTCGGCGCAGGACCCGGCCGAGCGCCGTACGGCGGTCCCCGGTGTCGCCACCGGTCTCGCGGTCACCGGCGCGGGGGGTGACGTCCTGTTCGTCGAGGCGTCGCTGGCCGACCCGGAGACCGGTGCGGCCGGACTGACCCTGACCGGCCAGCTGGGTGACGTGATGAAGGAGTCGGCGCGGATCGCGCTGAGCTTCCTGCGCTCCCACGGTGCCGAACTGGAGCTGCCCGTCGCCGATCTGAAGGACCGGGGCGTGCACATCCACTTCCCGGCGGGCGCGGTCCCCAAGGACGGCCCGAGCGCCGGCGTCACCATGACGACGGCCCTCGCGTCGCTGCTCTCCGGCCGGCTGGTCCGTACGGACGTGGCGATGACCGGCGAGGTGTCGCTGACCGGCCGGGTGCTGCCGATCGGCGGCGTGAAGCAGAAGCTGCTCGCCGCGCACCGGGCGGGGGTCACCACGGTGATCATCCCCAAGCGCAACGAGCCCGACCTGGACGACGTCCCGGCCGAGGTGCTGGACAGGCTGGACGTCCACACGGTGACGGACGTCCGCCAGGTCCTGGAGCTGGCGCTCGCACCCGCCGTCAGCGGGGCCGCGCCGGAGGTTCCGGTCGCCGCGTGACGGAGGCGGCCGGATCAGGGGAAGGCCCGGGTTCCGTGAGGGAGACCCGGGCCTTCGCCGGCACCGTACGGCACGGGCCCGGCCGCTGCCGCGTGACGCGGACTCAGCCGCCGGCGAGCGCCCGGACACGGACTCAGCCACCGGCGGGGGACGCGGACTCAGCCGTTGGCGAGCGCCTGGACGCGGTCGAGGGCGCCGTTGAACTTGTCGCGATCACCGACGGTCGGCCCGGACGACGTGTACTGCCACATCGTGTAGTACGACCATCCGGCCGGCAGTGTCCCCGCGTCGGAGGCGTACCGGGCGATCCACAGCGGGTTGGCGGAGGCGAAACCGCTGTAGTTCCCGGTGCACTGGGTCCACCAGGTGGTGGCCGTGTAGATCACGGCGTCGCGTCCGGTGCGGGACTTGTAGGTGCTGAGGAAGTCGGAGATCCAGCTGACCATCCCGTCGGTGGACTTGCCGTAGCAGGCGTCGCCGTAGGGGTTCCACTCGATGTCGAGCACACCCGGCAGCGTCCTGCCGTCCCCGGACCAGCCGCCGCCGTGGTCGACGAAGTAGTTCGCCTGGCTGGCGCCGCTCGTGGTGTCGGGGGTCGCGAAGTGGTACGAGCCGCGGATCATGCCGACGTCGTAGGAGCCGGTGTACTGCTGCGAGAAGTAGGGGTTCGTGTAGTACGTCCCCTCGGTCGCCTTGGTGTAGGCCCATCTGACGCCGCTGCTCCACAGGGTGGACCAGGAGACGTCGCCCTGGTAGCTGGCGACGTCCACGCCCTCCGTCTGGGCGGTGGCCGCGGCACGCTCGGACGGGGAACCGTCCTGTCCGTCGTGGGAGAGCACGCCCATGCCCATGTAGGCGCTGCCGCGTCCGGGTGAGGCCGGAGAGACCGGTGAGACCGGTGAGGCCGTGTCGGAGGCGGAGGCGGGGAGGGCGGACAGCGAGGAGAGTGCGGCGAGCAGCACACCCGCGGTGGTGAGGCGGAGCAGCCGGCGCGGTCCGCGGAGGACCCGGGCGCGCGGTGCGGGCGTGGTGAGGGAGGCGGGAGAGTTCCGGTCGGTACGGGAGCTGACGTCCCGTGAGGGGCGTATGGCGCCTATGCGGCGAAACTGGGTTATCTGGGATCTGAGCACGGGCATATCGTGCCTCCGCGGGCTGGGTGGTGCGCGGTGGGGAGGGCGGGGATGTCCGCCGTACGGGGGCAGGATTGACCCGCACCGGGGAGTTATGGCGCGTACATGTCACTGCCGCTCCGGCCGCGACGCTACGCACGTAGACCGGCCGCTGGGAAGGGGGTCCGGAGGCTGCCGTTGGTCTACGCCTGCGAAATACTTGCCGAGCTGCGGCTATGGCTGCGTCTGGCGGAAACTTTCACGAGCGGGAAACCGGGTCAGAGGGGCTGACGTGCACGAGGACGGAATCGGCGAGGAGCACCGGGCGGAGACCGGGATGCCGTCGCCGGGGGGCGCCGAGAGGGAATTCCTCTCCCTGGAGCGCGAGCTGACGGTGTTCCTGCGCCGCGCCCGGTCCAACCAGACCGAGATGGCGCGGGAGGTGCACCCCGACCTGGAATCGGCCGCGTACGGTCTGCTGGTCCGTCTGGACGAATGCGGCCGCCAGCGCGCCACGGAGCTCGCCGCCTACATCGGGGTCGGCAAGGCCACCATGTCCCGGCAGCTGCGCGCCCTGGAGGACCTCGGCCTGGTGGCCCGCGAACCCGACCCCGCCGACGGCCGGGCCTGGCTCGTCCATCTGACGGAGGAGGGCCGCGGCCGGGTCGGGAAGGTCCGTGAGGCACGACGCGCCTCCTACGTCCACAGGCTCGCCGACTGGAACCCCGACGAGGTCGCCGAACTCGCCCGCCTCCTGAACCACCTCAACCGGAGCATGGAGAGATGACGGCCTGAAGAACGGCCTGAAGAGGTGACACCCCGGCGGCGGCGACCGGGCGGACCTCGGGGCGCGCCGGGCAGGGCGCCGACCGCCCGGGTCCAGGCCGTCCGGGTCCGGTCGTCCGGTCCAAGCCGGCCGGCCGGCCCGGCCCGGCCGGGGAGGTCACAGCTCCGCGTACGCCACCGTCGCGTCGTCGTGGGTCTTGCCGCGGCGCAGGAACCTCCGCTCCTCCCGGTCCGCCGTCTCCAGCTCCCGTACGCGCTCCACCAGGGCCCGGGCGCCCCGCTCGCGGACGAAGGCGAACAGGTCCGTCCAGCCGCCCTCGTGGAAGCACTCCGTCCAGCGGGCCGCGCCGTCGGTCAGCGCGGCCAGGGCACGCACCTCGGTACGCGGGAGGGTGCCGGTCACCGCGCGGGCGGCGACCGCCGGATCGGCGGCGGCGGTGAAGAAGCCGCCCTCCTTGTTGCGCACCGTGGCGTCCACGATCGCGTCACTGGCCAGCGCGGCGCGCGGCAGCCGGGAGAGCCGGTCGTCCCGCACCGGGGTCACCGTGCCGCCGGGGGACTCCAGCAGCAGCACCGAGTCGCACAGCACCAGATACTCGACCGTCTCCCGTGACCAGCGGGCCAGGACCACCGTCGCCTGGGGTGTGCGCGGGTGAGAAAGGTCACAGGTGCCCCGGTGTGCCTCACCTGTGCGAACGATCGCCCGGGAGAGGACTTCGGCCAGCGTCAGATCTTCACGGGAAACGGTCAGTTCGGTCAGCGCACCACCGAGCCGCGCGGTGAACCAGGGAACGGAATGCAGACACCCCGTGCCGCTCCTGGGCGGTGTCACCCCGTCCAGGACCACCAGGCAGCCGCCCTGCCCCGAGACCGGCAGCCCGATGCCCGCGAAGTCCTCGTCGGCGCGGCCGGGCGCACCGGGCTCCGAAACCACGTCCGTACGCATCCGGCCAGTCTGCACCAGCCCTCCACAGGCTTCACGAAAGGCCGGCGACGGTCTTGGCGAGGCCCCGCACCCGCAGCTCAGGCGCCTGTTTTGGCCGGGATTGGCGCGGTCCGCAAACCCGTGGCGGCGAATACTGTCAAACCCCGCCGTCCGCGTCCAACCGGCCCGGCGGACAGGGCACGCGCACAGGCCGCCGGAACTTGCCCGCCAACTCTTCCCCGATGTTCACTCCTTCGGGTGGCGGGTCGGGCGATGGGAGACCACTGCCCGGAAGCGCTGGGAGGGTCGGGACCCCGGGGGACGGCGTTTCACGACAGCGCGCCGCCACGCTCCGGCATGACGGAGCATCATGACCCGGGCCCCTGAGTACACGAGTACCGAGTACAGGAATGCGAGCACCGGTGCAGAAGAAGCGGCCTCGGCGCACAGAGAAGCAGTCGGCCCCCGCGGGAGGTCCGGAGCAGACGCCCGCCGCCCCCGTCGGCAAGGGCCGTCCCACCCATGTGCGCAATCGGCTCGTCGTGGCCGTCGCCGTGGTGGCCGCCGCCGTGGCCGCGGCCGGGGCGCCCACCGTGCTGGCCGCCTCGCAGCGGCTCAACGACTCCCAGGACCTGGTGACGCTGGCGCAGCGCACCCAGGACGCGCTGACCCTCGCCCACTCGCTCGCCGACGAGCGGGACGAGGTCACCTCCTACATCGCGGCGGGCCGCCCCAAGGACAAGGCGCCCGACGAGCAGCGCGGCGCCCGCGTCGACCGCGAGGTCGAGGACCTGCGCGCCGACACCGACACGCCCGCCGGGCTGCGCACCGACCTCGACGCCATAGCGTCCGTACGCCGAGCGGCGCTCACCGGCAAGAGCACCGCTCTCGAGGCGCACGAGGCGTACTCCGCGACGATCGGCCGGCTCCACCGGCTCGCCGAGGACCTCGCCGAACAGATGCCCCCGCGCGCCGGCTCCGGCGCCTACTCCCTCGCCGAACTGGACTCCGCCGTCCAGCAGTCGGCGGCGGCCCGCGGCCTGCTCCTCGCCGCGCTCGACGTGCCGTCCACCACGCAGACCGTCTACAACCCCCTCACCGGCCTGCCCACCACCACGACCGTCTCCACGGCCGCCGACGCCAAGCAGCGCGACGCCCTCAGCGCCGCCGCCCAGCAGGCCCGGGTGCGCTCCGACGCGGCCCTCGCCGGCTTCCGGGAGAACGCGCCCCAGTCCGCCGTCCACTCCTACGACACGACGGTCACCGGACCCGAGGCCGACTCCGCCGACTCCTACCTCACCAGGCTCACCGGCCAGCCCACCCTCAGCGACAGCGAACTCGGCACCAGCGCCAAGAAGCTGGACGCGGCCCTGTCGGCCCGCGTCGAGATGATGCGCGGCGTGGAGTCCTCGCTCTACGACCACCGCACCAAGGATCTGGCCCGGCTGCGCGACGACGACGTCACCGCGCTCGAGATCCGCGTCGCCGCCCTCGGCGTCCTCCTCCTCGTCACCCTCGGCGTCAGCACCGCCATGGCCCGCACCCTCACCCGTCCGCTGTCCGCGCTGCGCCGCGGCTCCGCCCGGCTGGCCGAGGCGGCGGACCCGGTCGCCGAGGAACCCGTCAGGTTCACCGGCCGCAACGACGAGTTCGCCCAGGTCGTTCGCTCCGTCAACGCCCTCCACGCGCACGCCGCGGCCCTCCACGAGCGGGTCACCACCCTGGAGACCGACCGCAGGCACCTCGTCGGCCAGCGCCAGAAGATGGCCGACGCCCGCGAGGACCTGCGCACCGAACTCGCCGACGCCGCGGCCCAGCTGGAGCGGCTGCGCAGCAGCATCGGCGGCACCTTCGTCGGCCTCGCGCTGCGCACCCTCGGCCTGGTCGAGCGCCAGCTCACCGTGATCGAGGGGCTGGAGGAACGGGAGCAGGACCCCGACCGGCTGTCCACGCTCTTCAAGCTGGACCACTTCGCCACGGTGATGCGCCGCCACAGCGAGAACCTCCTCGTCCTGGCGGGCTCCGAGCACGTCCAGCAGTCCGCGGGCCCCGTCCCGCTGGTCGACGTGGTGCGCGCCGCCGTCAGCGAGATCGAGCGCTACGACCGGGTCCGCATCGCCGCCCTGCCCCCGCACGCCCATGTGGCCGGCTTCGCCGCCGACGACCTGAGCCATCTGCTCGCCGAGCTGATGGAGAACGCCACCGCCTCCTCGCCGCCCGACCTGCCCGTCGAGATCTCCGGCTGGCTGCTGGAGAGCGGCGAGGTCATGCTCTCCGTCCAGGACGAGGGCATCGGCATGGCCGCCGAGCGCATGACCCGGCTCAACACCCGCCTCGCCGGGTTCGACCCCGAGTCACCGTACGACCAGGAGGGCGAGGAGGGCCTGGGCCTCGGCCTCTACGTCGTCGCCCGTATCGCCCACCGCCACGGTGTGCGCGTCCAGCTGCGCGAGCAGAAGCAGGGCGGCACCGCGGTCGTCGTGGTCCTGCCCCAGCCCCTGCTCGCGGCGGCGCCGTCGGCCGCGGTCCCGGCCGCCGGCCCGGTGAACGGTGGCACGCCCGCGTTCTCCCTGCCGGGGGCGAACGCCGAGGCCAACGGCAATGTGCTGCCCGGCCGTACGGCGGCGGGCGGCGGCGCCGGTCCGGAAGCCGACGGCGACCCGCTGGTGACGCTCGCGGAGCGGGCGGTCGGGTCGGCCGGGGAGACGGGAGAGGCCGGGGAGGCCGACGACACGGGGAAGGCCGGGCAGGCAAGGGAGGCCGGGGAACCCGCAGCAACCGGGAAGGCCGCGGAAGCCCCGGCCGGACACCCGGAGGCCGACGACGAAGAGGCCGACGACGAGGTCGACGAGGCAGACGAGGACCAAGAGGCCGACGAGGACCCGGAGACGGCCGCGCCCGCGACCGGAGCCGGACCCACCCGGGACATCCCGGCCCCGGCGCGGGAGCACACGTCGGCCCCCGTGCCCATGCAGCCGGCCCCGCACGCCGAGCAGGCCCGTGAGCACGCCGCCGTACCGGAGCAGCGCACGTCCGAGACGACGATGGAGCTGCTGATCCCCGAACCCGCGGCCGGACCGGACCCCAGCGCCCCGGGACCTGGCCTCGCCGCCGGATCCGGCGCCGGAACGGTCCCCGGCCCGGCCGATCCTGATGCCGGCCCCGGTCCGGGCCTGGAGGACGCCGACCCGGCCCAGCCCGCCGACCACGCCCGCACCCCTGACGCCACCGGCACCACCGGCACCACCAAGCACGCCCTCGCCGTCGAGGACACCGACGGCCTCGATGAACCCGGCGAGGCCGGCGAGGCCGAAGAGGCCGACGAGGTCGTCACGGCGAAGGGGCTTCCCAAGCGCACCCCGAACATCACCGCACCCACCCAGGCTCCAGGCCCGCGGACCCGGTCCGTGGACGCCGAGGCGCTGCGTCGCAAGCTGGGCGGTTTCCGCCAGGGGGCGGACGCCGGCCGCCGGGACGTGGCGGCGGAGATCGCCGAGCAGACCGGTCAGAACAGGAGACCCGCGGACCGGTCCGCGGAGCGAACCGCCGAAGAAGCCACGGGGGGAACTGTCGAGGAGGCAAGCAGTTGACCGCACCCAGTACCTTCGGACTGAGCAGTGAAGCCCGCAATCTCCACTGGTTGCTGACGAACCTGGTCGAGGAGGTGCCGGGCATCCAGTCGGTGGCGGTCGTCTCGTCCGACGGCCTGCTGCTCCTGTCCTCCGACCCGGGCGCCGCCGCCGACGCCCGTGCGGTGCGTGCCGCCGCTCCCAAGGGCCCGCGGGGTTCCGCCGCCGACCTCGCCACCGTCGTCTCCGGCATCGGGAGCCTCACCGTCGGCGCGGGCCGCCTGCTGGCGTTCGGCGGGGTCAAGCACACCATGGTCGCGATGGAGGAGGGCAGCCTCTTCGTCATGTCGATCAGCGACGGCTCGCTGCTCGGAGTGCACGGCTCCCCGGACTGCGACATGAACGTGGTCGCGTACCACATGGCACTCTTCGTCGGCCGCGCCGGTCACGTCCTGACCCCCGAACTCCGCGGCGAACTCCGCAGATCCGTGGAGTCGGCGGGGACGGGCGGCGGCCGATGACCGACGCCCCGAAGCAGCCGAAGTCCCGGAAACCGCACCGGGAGGCGCAGCCCAGGAAGCAGCTCCCGGTCCGCGGCGGTGACCGCAGACCGGCCCGGGTCCGCCCCTACTCGCTCACCGGCGGCCGTACCCGCTTCGGCCACGTCCTCCTCGTGGAGACGTTCGTGGCCAGCACCGCCGCCCTCGAAGCCGGGCCGGAGCACAAGGAGTTGACGAACAGTACGCTCGGCGCCCGGGTCATGCCGGAGATGCGGGCGATCGTCGAACTGTGCCGCCGGATGCGTACGGTGGCCGAGATCGCCGCGCTGTTGCAGATGCCGCTCGGCGTGGTCCGCGTCCTGCTCAGCGATCTCGCGGACCAGGGGAAGATCCGGGTGTACGGCACGGGGACGGGTCACGGGGTGGGCCGTCCGGACCGGGCTCTGCTGGAAAGGGTGCTGAGTGGACTACGCCGTCTCTGACGCCGCCGTCTCTGACACCGCGGTCTCCGACGTTGCCGCCGCCGGTGCCGGACCCGGCGCGGAGGAGGACCTGAAGCCCTGGCAGACGGACACCACCCGGGCCCCGGTCGCGACGAAGATCGTCGTGGCCGGCGGCTTCGGCGTCGGCAAGACGACCCTGGTCACGGCGGTCTCCGAGATCACGCCGTTGCAGACCGAGGCGCTGATGACGCAGGCGAGCGAGGCGACCGACGACCTCACCGCCACGCCCGGCAAGACCACCACCACGGTGGCCATGGACTTCGGCCGCATCACGCTCGACGACGACCTGGTGCTCTATCTGTTCGGCACACCGGGCCAGCAGCGGTTCTGGTTCATGTGGGACGACCTGGTGCGCGGTGCGATCGGCGCCGTCGTGCTCGCCGACACCCGACGCCTCAAGGACTGCTTCCCCGCCCTCGACTACTTCGAGAGCTGCGGGCTGCCGTACGTCGTCGCGGTCAACCACTTCGACGGCACCGAGCTGTTCGAGCCGGAGGACGTACGGGAGGCGCTGACCGTACCCCCGCACATACCGGTCCTGATCATGGACGCCCGCCGCCGGATCGCGGTGATCGAGACCCTGCTGTCCCTCGTGGCCCACGCCCTCGAGACCGCCCCCGGATAGCGCTCGGGCCGGCTGGAACACAGCCCGGCACGCCGGACACCCCCGAACCGAAACGCCCGGGACCACCCCCGACCAGGGAGACACCTGCCGTATGCGGAAGATACTCGTCGTGGGAGCCGGCCAGTCCGGACTCCAGCTCGCCCTCGGACTCCAGTCGCACGGGTACGAGGTCACCCTCATGTCCCACCGGACCGCGGACGAGATCCGCTCCGGCCGGGTCATGTCGACGCAGTGCATGTTCCACACCGCACTCCAGCACGAGCGCGATCTCCAGCTCGGCTTCTGGGAATCCCAGGCCCCGAGGATCGAGGGCCTCGGCGTCTCGGTCGCGGCCCCGGGCTCGTGGGCGCAGGGCCCGGCACAGCGTGCCGTCGACTGGGTGGGCAGGCTCGACGGGTACGCCCAGTCGGTCGACCAGCGGCTGAAGATGGCCGGCTGGATGGACGCGTTCGCGCAGCGCGGCGGCCAACTGGTCATCCACGGCGCGGCCGTCGGCGACCTCGACTACTTCTCCCGCGCCTACGACCTGGTGCTGGTCGCGGCGGGCAAGGGCGAACTGGTGTCGATGTTCGAGCGTGACGCCGTCCGCTCCCCGTTCGGCGCCCCGCAGCGCGCGCTGGCTGTCGCCTACGTCCACGGGCTCGGCCCGCGTCCCGAGCACCCGGATCACGACGCGGTTCGCTGCAACCTCGTGCCCGGGGTGGGCGAGTTGTTCGTGATGCCGGCGCTGACGTTGTCCGGGCGCGCGGACATCCTGTTCTGGGAGGGCATACCCGGCGGCCCCCTCGACGTCTTCGACGGCGTCAGGGACCCGGCCGAGCACCTCGCCCTGACCCTGGACCTCATGGAGCGGTACACCCCCTGGGAGTACGCGCGGGCGACCAAGGTCGAACTGACCGACGCGGGCGGCACGTTGTCCGGCCGCTACGCCCCGACCGTCCGCAAGCCGGTCGGCCGGCTGCCGGGTGGCGGACTGGTGCTGGGCGTGGCCGACGTCGTCGTGGCCAACGACCCGATCACCGGGCAGGGCGCCAACTCCGCGGCCAAGTGCGCCGCCGCGTATCTCGCCTCGATCCTGGAGCACGGGGACGGCGCGTTCGACGAGACCTGGATGCAGGCCACCTTCGACCGCTACTGGGCGACCGCCCGGCACGCCGTCAAGTGGACCAACGCGATGCTCACCCCGCCTCCGGAGCACGTCCTGGACCTCATCGGCGCGGCAGGGCACCTCCAGCCCGCCGCCGACCGGTTCGCCAACGGCTTCGACGACCCGGCGGACTTCGAGGACTTCTTCTACGACCCGGACAGGACAGGCGCCTACCTCGCCTCCCTCTCCTGACCGTCCTCCGGCACCGCCGCCGGTCGCTAGTGCCGGCCCGGTCCCGGGCGCCCGTCCGGGCGTACGGCCCCCAGGACCGGGGCGAAGGCCAGCGGGGAGACCTTGATGTCCTGGCCGGGACGCGGGGCCTGGACGACCTTGCCGCCGCCGATGTAGAGCGCGACGTGCGTGGCCGCGGGGAAGTAGACGACCAGGTCACCGGGCCGCAGCCTGGCCAGCGGGACCCTCGGCAGCCGCGCCCACTGCTGCTGGCTGGTCCGGGGGACGGGGTGACCCGCGTGGGCCCACGCCTGGGAGGTCAGCCCCGAACAGTCGTACGCCCGGGGGCCCTGTGCGCCCCATACGTACGGCTTCCCGAGCTGCCGCAGCGCGTAGGTCACGGCCCGGTGGGCCGACGAGGACGGCCTGCCGTCGTCGCCGGTGTCCGGAGCGTCCTCGCCGCCCCGGGCACCGGGGGTGCCGGACGGGCCTGGCGCCCCGGATGTGCCGGGCGCCCCGGACGCGTCCGGCCGCTGCCGCGTCTGCGCGGCGCCGGCCCCGCCCTTCTCCGATTGCGCGACGGCGGCGAGCTGTTCGGGGGTGAGGGCGGCGAGCAGGGCCTCCACGTCGGCCAGTTTCGCCCGTACGGCGTCGCGGTCCTTCTGCTGCCGTCCGGCGAGGGAGAGCTGCCGGTCCAGCGCGGCACGGGAGGCGCGGGCCAGGGTGGCGGTACGCCGCTCACCGGTCGCCAGTCTCCGCGCCCCGGCGGCTCGTTCGTGGGAGAGCCGGCCGATGACGTGGCCCTCGTCGAGGGCGCGCTGGGGATCGCGGGCGAGCAGGAGCCGTACGTAGGGGGAGACGCCGCCCGCGGCTGCCTGGTACTGCTGGCGGGCCAGCCGTCCCGCCGTGTTCCGGCTGTTCCGGAGTGCGAGGCGGGCGCGGGCCAGCTCGTCCTGCAAGCGTTCCACCTCCGCGCGCTGCTTCGCCAGCTGGTGGGAGGTGCCGTCGTAGGTCTGGGTGGCCCGTTTCACGTCCTGGTACAGGCGGTGAAGGTCCGTCAGCAGCTCGGCGGTGGTCCGCTGTCCGGTCGGACCGGGCTCTTTGGGCCGTTCGAGCTGTCCGAGCGTTCCGGGCCGTTCGGGTGGTCCGGGGTCGGGCGCGGCGGTCGCGGGTCGCGGCGCGAGGGCCGTGCCGACCGCGAGAGCAGCGGTACAGAACAGACGGGGCAACCTTCCTGACACGCCATCACCTCCGGTACGGGGAGCGGGGCCGCTCCGCACCGAGAGCTTCCGACGGGTGCGCCGGATCCGCGCGCCGGGTGTGCGCGGATCGGCGCAATCGGTCACCCGTGCGTGTCGTCTCCCGACCCGGTCGGCGGCTCACCGGCCGGCCGGGACCACAGCCGGCGGAGGCCGCCGAGGCCGGTGCGCCGGGTCCCGGCGTCCGCCGGGTCGAACGTGTACTTCCACCCCTGCGGAGTGCCCAGCCGCTTGCTGTGGCCCCGCGGCACCCTGCGGTAGACCAGGACGGTCGGCGGGCCGCCGTGCGCGTCCGGCACCGGGATGCGATAGGTCTTGGGCGGTTGCCCGGTCGGCCCCACCAGCACGGGCAGCACGCGCCCGTCCATGGGCCCGCCCTCGAACGGGGTGTCTTCGCTCTTCACACGACCAGTGTCAGCCATCTCCCGCGATCGCCGCGACGATCGCCGCCGTCTGCGGGTCGCGCCCCGCGGTCACCGTGAGCACGGCGGTGAACTGCTCCACCAGCCAGTCCCGCAACTCGTCCACCGGCGGCTGCTTGCCCTCGTCGAGCCAGATCAGCGAGGCCGCCTCCACCGCCGTGATCCACATCCGTACGGTCATGCGCAGCCGCGGACCCGGGCCGGTGACCCCCAGATGGCGGAGGATGTGCTCGGCGGCGGCCCGGCGCACCCCGTCCACGATGGCCGTCGTCCGGGACGTCTCGACGACGCTGCCGCCCTGGAGCAGGGCGCTGAACCCGGCGTCGTGCTGGTCGACGAAGGCGAGATAGCGGTCCAGGGCACGGTGCAGCCGGGGGAGCAGGGGACCCTCGCGCGGCTCGTCGAAGCACCCCCGCAGCTCGTCGGCGGCGGAGCGGAGAGCGGCCTCGTACAGCTGCTGCTTGCCGCCGGGGAAGTAGCGGTACACCAGCGGCCGCGACACGCCCGCCGCCTCCGCCACGTCGTCCAGCGACACCTCCTCGGGCGCGCGGTGCGCGAACAGCGTGAGCGCGGCCTCCAGCAGCTGGCTGCGCCGCTGCTCGACGCTGAGCCGCCGGTAGGCGGGGGCGGCCGGAACGGACCGGCCGGACGCAGCGGACGGCGTGGGGGCGGAGGGGGCCATACCCGCAGCGTAATCGCCACGCCCCCACCACGGCCTCCGCACTGCGCCGGCCCCCCCGCCGCCCCTCGGCCCGCCGGGCCCGGACCCTGCCCCTGCCCCGGGCCCGAGCACGCCGAAGCACCCCCGTGCGGAGCGGCTGCGCAGCGGCTACGCCAGGAGTCCCGACGAACGCCACAGCCGCCGCCCGGCTCCCCGCAGCACACCGATGTCGTCGAGGAAGTCGGTCAGTTTCTTCGCCCCGGTCTGCATGACCTCCCGCCGGTGCCCGCTGGCCTTCACCTGGGCCAGGGCCTCCCGCTGGTCGAGGCCGACGTTCGTATAGACCTCGGGGTTGACGAAGGCGACCGAGAACACCCGGGCGAACTCGCCGGAGGTGATCCGGGTGAACTCCCGGGACCAGCGGGGCGCGGTCGTCATCTGCCGCCGCAGCTCCTCGCGGGCGTAGCGCACGTGCCGCGCCTCCTCCACGACGTGGATCCGTGTGACGCCCCTGATCAGCGGCTGGATCCGCTCGTCGGGGAACGTGAGCCGCTGCATCCAGTCGAGGACCTCCTCACCGAGCAGGGTGGCCGTGAAGGAGCCCGGGGTCGTGGAGATCGTCTTGAACAGCCGGCCCAGGTTCCTGTGGGCCCGGCTCACCGGATACCAGGGCGCGTCGCCGCGCGAGATGAGGCGGGCGAACATCTTCGAGTGCCGGCACTCGTCCTCGATCTCGGTGAGGGCGTAGCGGACGTGGGCGCTCGTGGCGGCCTTGTCGTAGATGTGCCGGACCAGCAGCTGCATGAGGATGAGCTCGAACCAGATGCCCAGCGAGGCGAGCGCCGCGGCCTCGTGCTGGGAGAGGAGGACGCGCTGCTCCTCGCCCATCCGCTTCCACAGCGGCGTGTCGTACAGCGACACCAGCTCGGGCGGCCAGAACCACTTGCCCTCCTCGAAGGGCGCGTCCCAGTCGAGCTCCCGGTCGGGGTCGAAGGAGTGCCTGGCGGAGGAGTCGAGGAGCCGCTCGGCCACCTGCTCGCGGTCCTTGAGCAGCCCGAGCGCGTCACGCACCCCGGCGAGCGCGTCGGCTTCCGTCACGGTCGTCATGGCTGGTCCACCTCGTGGTACGGGAATGTGTCGGCGTGGGTCGGTGCGGGCCGGTGCGATCCGGCACGGGGTTACCCGCGGTACCCCCTTATGAGACTGCCTGTCAGCAAGACCGTCAATCCCCCGTGCGCGACTTGTTGACGGCGGGTCTACCGCGTGTGAGCCTGCGGGGTATGCCGACGCATGAGCTCTACGCCGTCCCCGGGGGAGACCCCCACTGGCAGGTGCCCGCGAACGGCGCCGCCAGGTTCAGCTGGGAGTACGACGACGGCCGTGACCGCCTGCTCGCCCTGTACCAGAAGGGCAAGGACAAGCAGTGGGACGGCCAGAAGCGCATCGACTGGGACCTGGAGGTCGACCCCTGTGACCCCCTCGGCACCCCCGACGAGGTCAGCCCCCTCTACGGCACCGCCCACTGGGCGAAGCTGACCGACAAGGACAAGGGCGAGCTGCGCCAGAACTACGCCGCCTGGCAGTTCAGTCAGTTCCTGCACGGCGAGCAGGGCGCGATGGTGTGCGCGGCGCGGATCGTCGAGTCGGTGCCGGACATGGACGCCAAGTTCTACTCGGCCACCCAGACCATGGACGAGGCCCGGCACGCCGAGATCTACGCCCGCTTCCTGCACGAGAAGGTCGGGATGCTCTACCCGATCAACGACAACCTCCAGTCCCTGCTCGGCGACACCCTGCGCGACAGCCGCTGGGACATGCCGTACCTGGGGATGCAGGTCCTGATCGAGGGCCTGGCCCTCGCCGCCTTCGGCCTGATCCGCGACACCACCGACAAACCGCTGCCGAAGCAGATCCTGGCCTACGTCATGCAGGACGAGGCCCGCCACGTGGCGTTCGGCCGGATGGCCCTGCGGGACTACTACCGGCAACTCGGTGACGCCGAACTCCGCGAGCGCGAGGAGTTCGTCATCGAGGGCTGCTACCTCATGCGCGACCGACTGCGCGGTGTCGAGGTCCTGGAGAACTTCGGCATCCCCAGGGCCGAGGCGGAGGAGTACAGCGAACAGTCCGAGTTCCTCGCCATGTTCCGCAAACTCCTCTTCTCCCGCATCGTCCCCTGCGTCAAGGACATCGGCCTGTGGGGCAAGCGCCTCCAGCAGGCCTACGTCGACATGGGCGTCCTGGAACTGGGCGACTCGAACCTGGAGCTCCTGATGGCCCAGGACGAGGAGATCGCCGACCACCTGGACGCCGAACGCTTCGCCGCGGAGGAGAGGGCCAGGATGGCGGAGGTGACGGGGGCGATCGAGGCCGGGGCGGAGGGGTGAGGCGCGGGTCGATGCCGTCGACCGCCGGCCGCCGGGCCGTACCTCTCCCGACGCGGCCGGTGACTGAGCGCTCTCACGGATTCAGCACCGCCTCCATCACCGCACGCGCGATCGGTGCCGCGATGCCCCCGCCGGTGATCTCACCGCGGTCGTCCGAGGCGTCCTCCACCACCACGGCCACCGCCACCCTCGGCTGCACCTCGTCGTCGGGCTGGGCCCAGGAGACGAACCAGGCGTACGGCATCGCGGCATTGCCCAGGCCGTGCTGGGCGGTACCGGTCTTGCCGCCGACCACGGCGTCCGGGATCGCGGCGTTGCGTCCGGTGCCCTCCGTCACGACGCCGGTCATCAGCTCCTTCATCAGGTCGGCCGTCTCCCGGCTCATCGCCCGGCGGGCCGGGCGCGGGGCCGTCGACGCGATCGTGCGGCCCGCCCCGTTCGTGGTGCGCTCCACCAGGTACGGCTCCCGCACCTGGCCGCCGTTCGCCACGGCCGCCGCCACCATCGCCATCTCCAGCGGCGTGGCCCGCGTGTTGTACTGCCCGATCGACGCCAGCGCCAGCTGCGCCCGGTCGACGTGCCGGTCGAAGGTGCTGCGCGCCACGCCGAACGGGACGCGCAGCGTGGCGTCGCCGAACCCGAAGCCCTCCGCCGTCGCCGCCATGGCCCTGGCGCCGACGTCCACACCGAGCTTCGCGAACACCGTGTTGCACGACCACTCGAACGCCTCCCGCAGCGAGGCGTCCGCGCAGCCGTCGCTCTCGTTCGTCAGCAGTGTCCGCGTCCCCGGCAGCCGGTAGGGATCAGGGGAGTCGGTCGGCGCGTCCAGGTCCGTGACCACCCCGGCGTCCAGCGCGGCCGCCGCGGTGACCACCTTGAACGTCGAACCCGGCGGATACGTCTGCCGTACCGCCCGGTTGAGCATCGGCCTGGCCGGATCCGCGTTCAGCCGCGCCCACGCCCGCACCGCCCGCGTACCGTTCCCGGACAGCTCGGCCGGGTCGTACGACGGCGACGACACCAGCGCCAGGATCCGCCCGGTGGACGGTTCCAGCGCGGCCACCGCGCCCTTGTGGCCGTCCAGCCCCTCGTACGCCGCCTGCTGGACCGCCGGATCGATCGTGGTGACCACGTCACCGCCGGGCGGCCGGGTCCGCGTCAGTCCGCCGAACAGTCGCGCCAGCAGCGGCGCGGTGCCGGACAGCACCGCGTCCTCGGCGTGCTCCAGGAACGTGGTGCCGTACTCCTGCGACGCGAACCCGGTCACCGGCGCGTACAACGGCCCGTACGCGTAGGTCCGTTCGTAGCGCAGCTGCTGCCCGGTGTCCCGGGAGCCGGTGACCGGCGTCCCGCCGACCAGGACGTCACCGCGCGGCTGCCCGTAACGGACGATGCCCGTACGCCGGTTGGCGGGGTTGCCGGCGTAGGCCCCGGCGTGCCCCACCTGCACACGGGCGGCGTTCACGAGGAGCGCCAGCAGGAGCAGGACGCAGAAGGCGGCCGAGTGGCGGATGCACCGGGTCACCGGCGGGCCTCCTCGTCTGTCACGGCATCAGGTGTATCGGGTGCGTCAGGCGCATCGGGTGTATTGGGTGTATTGGGCGCATCGGGCATGGTATCCGTCGGGGTGTCTTCCGGGGTGCCGCCCCGGTTCCCGCGGGCCGAGTCGCCCAGGCGGATCAGCAGGGCCACGATCGCCCAGTTGGTGACGACCGACGAACCGCCCTGCGCCAGGAACGGCATCGCCATGCCGGTCAGCGGGATCAGCCCCGTCACGCCGCCCGCGATCACGAACACCTGGAGCGCCAGGAGCGAGGCGAGCCCCACCGAGAGCAGCCGCCCGAACGGGTCGCGCAGGGCGAGTCCCGCCCGGAAGCCGCGCTCCACCAGCAGCGCGTACAGCAGGAAGAGCGCGGCGAGCCCGGCCAGGCCCAGTTCCTCACCCGCCGTGGCCAGCACGAAGTCCGACTTGGCGGCGAAACCGATCAGGATCGAGTGCCCGAGCCCCAGCCCGGTGCCGAGCACCCCGCCCGCCGCGAACGCGAACAGCGACTGCGCCAGCTGGTTGGGGCCCCGGCCCGCCTCGATCGACGCCAGCGGATGCAGCCAGTCCGTGATCCTGCCGTGCACATGCGGTTCGAGCCGTCCCACCGCCATCGCGCCGAGCACCGCCAGCAGCAGCCCGACCGCGATCCAGCCGACCCGGCCCGTGGCGACGTACAGCAGCACCACGAACAGCCCGAAGAACAGCAGCGAGGTGCCCAGATCGCGCTCCAGCGCCAGCACCCCGATGCTCAGCAGCCACACCGCGGCGACCGGCCCCAGCACCCGCCCCGTCGGCATCTGCATCCACCACAGCCGGCGCCCGGCATGGGCGAGCGCCTCGCGGTTGGCGGCGAGATACGCGGCGAAGAACACCGCGAGCAGCACCTTCGCGAACTCGCCCGGCTGGATGGACAGCCCGGCGACCCTGATCCAGATGCGGGCGCCGTTGACCGCCGGGAAGAACACCGGAAGCGTCAGCAGCACCAGCGCGGCGCCCCCGCAGACACGCGCGTACCGCCGCAGCGCCCGGTGGTCGCCGAGCAGCAGCACCACGACGATGAACACCCCCACGCCGAGCGTGGACCAGACCAGCTGGGCGGGCGCCGCCGGGTCGGCCGGGGTCTCCAGGTCGAGCCGGTAGATCAGCACCAGACCGATCCCGTTGAGCAGCACGCCGATCGGCAGCGTCAGCGGATCGGCGTACGGCGCCCGCAGCCGCACCGCGAGATGCGCGAGCAGCGCGAGTCCGCCGAGCCCGGCACCGTACCCGGCGGCGCCGGGCGGGACCGCGCCCGTCCGGGCGAGGCCGACGGCGCAGTAGCCGTACACGCACAGCAGCACGGCCAGGGCGAGCAGGGCGAGTTCCACGCCCCGGCGCCGGGGGAGGCGCACGGCGGACTCGGGCGGATCCGCCGCCGCCACGGTCGTTCCGGCCTTGATCATGTCCGGAACCTACCCAATGGAGGTACTTGTGCCGTTGAGGCTCAGCACCAGCGTGGCGCGGGCCCGATGACGTCGATGTAGCGCGCCGGGCCCCAGGCCCAGGTGCCGTCCGGGAGCAGGTACCAGATCCGGTTGCCGTCGACGGCCTGCCCGCGGGTCCGGCAGTAGATCGGGACGAACTGTCCGCGGCGCACGACCCGGATCACCCGGCCGCCCCCGCTCGGCGCGCTGCGCAGCACCAGCCGGCGCGCGGTGACGACGCCTCGCGCGTTCCGCTGCCCGCGGCCCTGCTCCTGTCCGGAGTCCCGGCCCTGCTCCCGGCCCTGTTCCAGTCCCTGCCCCTGGCCCCGGCCCTCCTCCTGGCCCAGGTCCTGGCCCAGTCCCAGTCCCTGTCCCAGGTCCTGGCCCAGGTCCTGGTTCAGGCCCTGGGCCTGATCGAACCCCTGGTTCAGGCCCTGCTGTCCCGCCTGGCTCCGGTCGAGGTCCCCACCGTCCCCGCCGCCGGCGAACTGCGCGGCGGCGAGGTCGCCGCCCTGGGCCGCTCCCCAGTCCTCGTCGGCCACGGCGGGCGCGACCGCCACGGTGGTCACGAGGGCGCCGGCGGCGGCTGTTATGGCCAGGCGGGCCAGCGAGGAACGCAGGGACGTGCGGGGCGAACGGGACATGGGGGTACCTCCGGGGTCATGGCGTCATGAGCAGACGGGATATATCTGATCAAATGCCACACTAGGAGTACGCTGTGTGAGCCGCCCGTCGCGCTGCGCCATCGGGGCCTACTCCGCCAGTTCCTCCAGCAGTCGTGCCGTGGGCAGCCCCGTCCGGAGATACCCGACGAACAGGTCGTTGTGCAGCGCCCACGGCGAGCGCCGGGTCCTGATCAGCCGGATCGCGTCCTGCGCCGTCCGCCCCTGCCGCACCAGCGTGTGCGCGACCACGAGCCCCGAGCGGTTGTAGCCGTGATAGCACCGCACCAGCACCTTGCGGCCCTGCTCCACCGCCTCGCACGCGGCCTGCGCCAGCCGGATCACCCCCGCGAGCTGGGTCCCGTCCAGCGGCCCGTCCGGGATCGGCCACACCTGGTGCTCCACCCCGGGCCCCGGACCGTGCCCCGGGAACCTGAGCAGGGTCTGCACGAGATCGAACTCGTCCGCCACGACGGCGAACTCCAGATGCCCCGAACGCCCCCGGAACTCGTGCCCGCCCATCCACAGCCCCGGCACGATCTCGTCCCACGGCCGCTCCGGAGCCGGCACATCGGGTTGCCTCCAGCGGGTACGCACCAGCGCCTCCCCAGGTCCCCCTCCCGTCCTTCTCCCAAGGTAGCCAAGTTCTTGCCCCGGGAGCACCCCGCCTGGTCCCATGGTCGTGGGGTGATGGTGCATGAAGAGACTGCGCGTCGTACCGGCCTGGCGTCACGGCCAGGAACGTCTCTACGTCCGGCTCGACGACGGACGGAACATCGCCTGGTACGACAGGGAGGCCGCCCGGGTCAACCTGCTCAGCCAGGACCACCGGGAAGGCGTCCTCGACGCCCTCGGCCCCTTCCTGACCGGCCCGGTCGCCGTGGGCCCGCCACCCGTGCCGACCCCCGCCGAACTGGCCAGGCTCGCCCTCCACCCGGACGACGACCTGGCCCCGAACCGTCCCGGCGAGGCGCTCCTCGTCGCCCTCGACCGCGACCCGGCACCTCCGCACCGGCTGCGCCCCGACCCGCGCCGCCGGGCCCTTCAGGCCGAGCAGACCGTCGGCGGGGAACTGGACCGGCTCGACGGCGCCGGCTGGCACACCCTGCACTCCCTGCCGCTGCCCGGCGGCGACCGCGTCCACCACCTGGCCATCGGTCCCGGCGGACTCCTCGCGATCCACTCCGTTCACGCCCGCAGACAGAGGGTCCTGGTCGCCGACCCGATGATCACCCTGGGCCGCCACGAACCCAGCGCCCTGCTCCGCCGGGTACGCGCCGACGCCGACCGCGCCTCCTACGCCCTCACCGCCGAGGTACGCCCGGTGCTGGCCCTGGTCGACCCGACCGGGATACGCGTCCTGGCCGCGCCGCCCGACGTACGGATCCTGACCGCCGCCGACATCCCCGGCCTCGCCCGGCTGGGCGGGGTACTGAAACCGGCGGACGTGGAGACCCTCCACGCGCTGGCCCGGGACCGGGGGACGTGGGGGAGGGCGTGAGGGGCGGCGGTGGTCTCACGGGCCGCGTCCCGGCCCCGGTCGGCGAACACCCTCCCCGGCCGCAGACCGCAGGCCGCGGGTCATCCGGCGAAGACGGCGCCGCGCAGGCCCACCGCGTGCCGGGCACCGGACATCGGACGCCGGACACCGGCCGCGATCCGGTGTGCGACGGTACGGCCGCTACGGCTTCGCCGTGTCGCCCCGGGTGGCGTCCGCCGGCCGCAGATGGGCCAGGCACAGCGACGGTTCGGCGAAGACCTCGAGGCGCTCGGCGGTCAGCGGCGCGCGTACCTCCGCGAGCACGCCCCGCATCAGCCCCAGGTGCAGGGAGCACACCACCTCGCGGTGCTGCTCGGCGATCTCCCGGAACGGGCAGTGCCGGACGCGGATCTCCGTGACGGGACAGGACGCGGCCCCGGCCCCGGCTCCGTCGGCATCGGTGCCGGTGCCGGTGCCGGTGCCGGTGACGGTGCCGGTGACGGCGGTCGGTGTCTCGGGGGCGAAGCCGACGCTCTCCAGCACCTTCACCAGCCGCCGTACCGCTTCCGCGGCGTCGATCTGCTCCAGCGGGGCCGGCCGGTCGGCGAGATAGCGCCCCCACCTCTCCCCGGCCTCGATCGCGGCCCGCTCCGGGTGCGGTACCGAGCCGACGACCAGGCCGGTGAGCATCTCGGCCAGCATCCGGTAGCTGCGCAGCCCGCCGCCGGCGTCCACGGCGACGGCCCGGTAGACCATACGGGGCCTGCCGGGCTGGTCGCGTTCCTCCGGGTCGCGCGTGGCGAGTCCCGCGTCGACCAGCCCGTCGAGATGGAACCGGGCGGTGTTGGGGTGCAGATCGGCGCGCGCGGCGACGTCCTGCACCCCCACCGGTCCTGCCGCGGCGCGCAGGATCTCCAGCACCCGGGTGCGGCTCTCACCCAGGGGCTGCGACGGACGCGGGTCGGTCAGTACCTGCTCGCTCATGGCACCAGTTTATTCGAATACCTCCGTAAAAATTACCTCACGGTGCCTGCCGCGGGGCCCGCCGCAGCCGCCGCAGCAGCCGGTAGGCGATCAGCGCGTGCGGGCCGCCCGCCGCGAGGAGCACGAGGGACTCCAGGAGCCGGTGGTGGAACAGCAGGGTCGCCACGGCCAGCAGGACGGCGATCACCGACACGAAGGCCGACAGCACCCGGTGGAAGCGGCCCACCTCCGAGTGCGGCCACTCGGTCGGCTCGGCGGGCTCCGGCGCGTCCGGTACGGCACGCCGGTACCCGGCGAAGACCTGCGAGGCCCAGGCGCTGGTGGGCTGGCTGCCGTAGAACTCCAGCACTCCGGCCACGACCAGCAGGACGGCGGAGTAGAGCGCGACGAAGACGACCTCGCCGCTCACGTCTCCTCCCGGCCGCGGGCCGCCGCCTCGGCGGGCACGATCTCGGTGAACAGCAGGTCCCGCTCGGCGCATTCGAGATCGTCGTCGACGACGGCGGCGGTCCCGCTCGCCGGCGGTGCCCCGGCGGACACGTCCGGTACCGCCGCACCCACCGGACCACTCACCGGGCCATCCGCCGGACCGCCCACCGGATCACCCTTCTGGGCGCCCGAATTCCGGTACCTGACGCCCTGCCAGGTCATCCACAGCAGCGGCAGCACCCCGCCGACCAGGAACACCACGTCACCGGGCAGCCTCAGCCACTCCAGCACGGTGTTGGCGTGACCCTGGAGGTAGCCCAGGCTGCGGGCGTCGGCGTACCCGGCGTCGACGACCTTGTAGAGCTGGAGCGCGCCGCCGGGCAGCAGCGTGGCGAAACTCATCCACGCCAGGCCCAGGTTGAGGGACCAGAAGGAGATGCGCGGCCACTTGTCGCTCCAGCGGTCCTCGGGGATGAGATAGCGCAGCGCGAACATGGCGAAGCCGACGGCGAGCATCCCGTAGACGCCCATCATGGCGGCGTGCGCGTGGTTGGCGGTGAGGCCGGTGCCGATCTCGTAGTACGACACGATCGGCAGGTTGATCAGGAAGCCGAACACACCGGCGCCGAGGAAGTTCCAGAAGCCCACCGCGGCGAGGAACATGACCGCCCAGCGGTGCGGGAACGGCGTCGACGAGGGGCTGTGCCTGCGGGCGCCGAGCTGGAGGAAGCCCCAGGCCTCGACGGTCAGGAACAGCAGCGGCACGACCTCCAGCGCGGAGAACATCGCGCCCAGGGCGAGGTGTTCGGCCGGCTCGCCGGAGAAGTACAGGTGGTGCATCGTGCCGACGATGCCGCCCGCGCTGTAGAGGACGATGTCCAGGTAGATCACGGCCAGCGCGACGCGCTCGCGGACCACGCCGAGCAGCACGAAGAGGTAGGCGACCGTGACGGTGGTGAACAGCTCCAGGAAGTCCTCCACCCACAGATGCACGACGATGAACCGCCAGAAGTCGGCCTCGGTGTAGGCGGAGTCGGGGGAGGCGACCAGGCCGACGGCGTAGAAGGCGGGCAGCGCGAGGGCGGCCATGAAGAACAGCCACGGCATGTTGGCCACGCTCTCGGCGGCGAGCCGGCGGCGCAGTCCCCGGTAGAGGATCACCGTCCACATCGCCAGACCGCCGACCAGCAGCACCTGCCACAGCCGTCCGAGGTCCAGGTACTCCCAGCCCTGGTCGCCGAGCCAGCTCCACATGCTGCCGAACCAGCCGCGGATGCCCGCGAGTTCGCCGAGCAGCGAGCCGAACACGACCACCGCGAGGGCTCCGAGCAGCAGCCGTGACAGCAGCGCCTGCCGCTTCGGTTCCCAGCCGCGCGCGATCAGCGGCGCGAGGAAGATGCCGATGGCGAGGAACGAGGTGACCACCCAGAAGATCGCCAGCTGGGTGTGCCAGGTCCGGGTGACGTTGTACGGCAGCAGCCGGTCGAGCGGGATGCCGAAGAAACTCCCGAGGTCGGCCCGGTAGTGCTGGGTGGCCGCGCCGAGCAGCGACTGGATCAGGAAGAGCGCGGCCATCACGAGGAAGAACCAGGAGGTGGTGCGCTGCGCGGGGGTGAGCCGCACGTCGCGCGGCGCGTGGAAGCGCAGCACCCGCTGGTCGCGGCCGTGCCAGCCGAGGAAGTTCCAGCGGCCGAACGCCGCGAACAGCCCGCCGGTGCCCACCAGCAGGAAGATCAGCGACAGCACGCTCCACGTCATGGTGTGGCCGGTGGGGTGGTTGTCCACCAGGTTCTCGGCCGGCCAGTTGTTGGTGTAGCTGTAGTTCTCGCCGGGCCGGTCGGCCGCGGCGGCCCAGGCCGACCAGCCGAAGTAGGCGGTCAGCCGGTGGATGGCCTCCGGGTCGGTGATCGCGTTCGGGCGCAGGCCCTGCTTGCCGTCGGGGCGGCCGAGCAGGTCCGCGTAGTGCGCGGTCACCTGCCGGAACGCGGTGCCCTGCGCCGCGGACCAGGTGAGGGTCCTGGTGTCCGCGTCGTAGCGGTTGGTGCGGAAGTCCTTGACGGTGCGCTCGTGCGCGTCCGTGGAGCCGGTGGCCGAGGCCGCGTACTGCTGCTGCACGGACCCGGCGGCGCGGTGCAGATAGTCGGCGGTGAAGTCGGGGCCCAGATAGGCGCCGTGGCCGAAGATCGAGCCGTACTGCATGAGGCCGTTGCGCAGGAACGCCTTCTGGCCCTCCCGCACGTCGTCACCGGTGAACAGCTGCTCCCCGCTCGTGGTGACCACGCGGTCCGGGATGGGCGGTTCGGCCTGGTAGGTGCGCATGGCGAGCAGTCCCATGACCAGGAAGCCGATGGCGGTCACCAGGACCGCCGCCTGGATCCAGCCGCGCGCGATCATGCGGGGCCGTCTGTTCGAGGGAACCACGATGTCGGGTGTCCCCATATGTACTCCTCAGGACAGGTGGTGCGCGGGAGGGGTCGGGTCGTTCCTCTGCGGAGTAATGACGATCAGCAGAGTAAAAACAAATTAGCATCGTGTAAAAGAGGTTCGAAGGGCGGGTCGAAGGGGGGCGATGGGCGGGAGGGCGTGTGAAGGTGCTCGCGGTGGCGGTGTGTCCCCGTTCCGCCCCGTCCGCGGAAGATGTCCCCGCGGGCGGCGGGCGATCCGCGCGGACCCGGGCCCAACGCCCCCCTTGCCAGGACCTGGTTCAGGGCCGGTCGGCCCTCTCCATCAGGGACCGCCGGTCGGGGCACCCGGGACCGCGCGGCCCACGCAGCCGTCAGGACGGCGGGTGATGCTGGCGGGTGACCGGTGCGGAGGCGCCGAGAACCGCTGGTTCGTCTGCCCGACCAGCACGTCCCCGAGCGACGCGGCGGCTTGCCGCGCCCGCACCCACCCGTCCGGTCGCTTCGAGGCCGCCGCCCGCTGCACGTCGCCAGCGGTCGGGCGGCGGCCCGATACGTCCGGTGCCGTACGCGGTGCCGGACGGGGAGCGCAGCGGCACGGGGCCGGCCGACGACACGACGGGATCCGGGACATGAACGAGGTCCGGGACGTGCACGAGGCTCGGGACGTGAACGGGATCCGGGACGCGCACGAGGCCCGGGGAGTACGTCCCGCCTCCGCCCCTGCCCCCGCCGTCCCCGCCGCCCCTTCTGCCCGTCCTGCCGTGCCCGCACTTCCTGCCTGCTCGACCATGGGAGACATGACCGCCATGAGCGATCTCACGCTTGCCGCGAATCCGGTGGACGCGGCGGCGCTCGCCGCCGCCGAGGAACACCACGCGCACCTGGCCGGAGAACTGTCCGGCCGGGTGGCGACGCTGTTGGCGGCCGCCGCCCGGGACGCCGCCGCGGCCGACCGCATCCGCCGTGGCCTGGTCACCTTCTGCGACACCCAGCTCCTCCCGCACACCGCCGCCGAGGAGACCACGCTCTACGCCGCCGCCCGCCGCACCGCCGACGGCCGCCTGCTCATCGAGAGCCTGCTCGCCGCGCACACCCGGATCGCCGCCCTCGTCGACGCCCTGCGTGAGACCGGGACCCCGCTGACCGCCGCGTCCGACGCGCGGGCGCTCCAGGTACTCGTCGAGGAGCACGTGGCCGCGGAGAACGGGCTGGTCCTGCCGCTGCTCGCGGTGACACCCGGGGTGCGCCTGGCCGCGCTGCTGACGGACATGCACCGCGCGTTCGAGGAGGAGGCGCGCACGGCGGAGACCGCGCTGACCGAGGCGGCGCCTGCGGCCCGTACGGCCCCCGGGGCACCGGTCCCCGAGGCGTCGGTTCCCGCGGCACCGGTCCCCAGGGGGTCGGTGCCCGCGCCGAGGCCCGCCGGGGACGGCTGCGGCGGAGGCTGTACCTGCGGCGAGACGGAGGCGGACGTCCCCGAACTGGACGTACGCGAGATCCCGCACGCCCTGCGCCACGCCACGGTCTTCGGCGCCCTGGACGCCGTACCGGTCGGCCGCTCCCTGGTCCTCGTCGCCCCGCACGACCCGCAGCGGCTGCTCACCCAGATCGAGCAGCGCAGCCGCGGCCACTTCGCGGTGCAGTACCTCCAGCGCGGCCCGTCGGCCTGGCGCCTCCTGCTCAGCCACCGCTGACGCGCGACCCGCGCACCCCCGATCCTTCTCCTCCCTCCTCACCCCGACCGACCCTAGGAAGGCACCTCATGGACCGAACGCACCGGCGGATCGCGGCCCTGACCGGCATGGCGGGAGCCGCTCTGCTGGCCGCCGGCCCCGTCATGCTGCTGCGCGGCGCCACGGGCCGCAAGCAGATCCGTACCGAACTCGCCGCCCAGAAGATCGCGTTCCCCGAGCACGGACTGCCGCCGGAGCTCACCCCGTACGCGGGACGCACCGTGGACACCGGCCAGACGGCGTACGCGTACTCCGAGCTGATCAAGGACCACCTCAACCACGCCACCGGCGGCCGCACCTACTCCGAGATCAGCAACGAGCTGATGGCGGGCGGCGGTGAGGACGAGGAGAAGCTGACCGAGCTGCGCCAGACCGCGTTCATGGGCGAGACCCTGCGCGGCTCGCTGATGTCCGCGTACCAGGCATGGCACCTCACCACGCTGGTCATGGGCCTCGGCGGCCTGCTGACCGGCCTCGGCACGGCCCTGGTGGGCACGGCGCGGGCGCTGACGAAGGACAACTGAGCGACACCGCCGCACGAACCGGCGACCCGTGGCCGTCATGGTCACGCAGCCGGGTGAGCCACGTGGGTCAAGCAGGCCGCGCGGGCCGTTCGGGCTGTTCAGGCCGTTCGGCTCGTGCGGCCCGCGCGGGCCGTGTGGCAGGATGCGGGTGACGGACGCGGAGGAACTCCGGTGCGGGCCACAGGGCCCAACTCCGGGGCGGGCCCGCCACTGTGACCGGGGAGCCGCCTCCCCTCGTACGGCCACTGGCCGGCCGGTGTGAACCGGCTGCCGGGAAGGCCGGGAGGCCGGCGCCGCCGTCCGGACCGTACCGGCCGCCCGAGCGGCGCGGGACGGGCCGGACGCCGAGATCCGGGAGCCAGGACATTCCGCCCGTCCCGCGACCAGGCGGCCGTACCGGCCGTCCCGCGCGGTCCGTCACGGCGGCGTGGAGCCCCGCCGCACCCGGAAGGACTCCTGTCGTGACGCCGTCGCCCGGCTCCGATCCCGTACGTTCCCCCGCCCCCGCCACCCCCGGCGGCCTGCTGGCACGCACCCTCGCCGCGATCACCCCCGCCGACCCCGAGGCGTACGCCGCCGCCGAGGACCGTCAGAGCCGGCTCACCAAGCCGCCCGGCTCGCTCGGCCTGCTGGAGCAGGTGTCGGTCCGGCTCGCGGCGCTGTCGGGCCAGTGCCCGCCCCCGATGCCCGAACCGGCGGCGGTGGCGGTGTTCGCCGCCGACCACGGCGTGTACGCCCAGGGGGTCACCGTCTGGCCCCAGGAGGTGACGACGCAGATGGTCGCCAACTTCCTGGCCTCCGGAGCGGCCGTGAACGCCCTGGCCGCCGAGAACGGCGCGAGGGTGGTCGTGGTGGACGTGGGCGTGGCGACCCCCGCCCCCGACTGGCCGGTCGCCGCCCCGGACGCCCTGCTGCGCCGCCGGGTGCGCAACGGCACGGCGGACTTCACCGAGGGCCCCGCCATGACGCGGCAGGAGGCGACGCGGGCACTGGAAGCCGGTATCGAGGTGGCGGAACACCTGATCGCCGACGGACACCGCTGCCTGCTCACCGGCGACATGGGCATCGCGAACACGACCCCGTCGTCGGCCCTCATCGCCACGTTCACCGGCGCGGACCCGGTCGCCGTCACGGGACACGGCGCGGGCATCGACGACCTCACGCACCGCCGCAAGGTGGACGTGATCCGCAAGGCCCTCGCCCTGCACACCCCCGACCCGGCCGACCCGGTCGGCGTGCTGGCGGCGGTGGGCGGCCTGGAACACGCCGCGCTGGCGGGCTTCGTCCTCGGTGCCGCCGCACACCGGGTGCCCGTGATCCTGGACGGCGTGATCGCCACCTCCGCCGCCCTGGTGGCGGCGGCCCTGTCCCCGGCGTCGGTCGACGCCTGCATCGCCGGTCACCGCTCCGTGGAACCCGGCCACACCACCGCCCTGCGCCATCTCGGCCTCGACCCGCTGGTCGACCTGGGCCTGCGCCTGGGCGAGGGCACGGGCGCGGTCCTGGCCCTGCCGCTGGTGCGGTCGGCGGTACGGGCCCTGCGGGAGATGGCGACCTTCGAGTCGACCGGGGTCGCCGGGGGCTGAGCCCCGCCCGCACACCGGAGCACCCGGACGGGACGACCCGCCCGGGTGCTCCGGCGTCCGGTGCCCGGTCCCGGTCATGGTTCAGGGCGTGGGCCAGGTGAGGGCGTCGAGGGTGACGGTCCCGGTGCCGGGGGAGGCGTCGAGGCCGATGGCTCCGATGCTCGCGACGGACGGCACCGTCCACGTCACGGTCGTCCACCGGCCGGCGGGCAGGGCGACCGGACCGACCGACGTGGGGGAGTAGTTCTTGTCGCGGACGAAGGGCGTGACGGTGGTGCCGGACTGGGCGGCGTACACGTGGTAGGTGATGGTGGAACCGGGCTGTACGGCGCTGAGGTTCGTGCCGGTGCCGACGGCGGTGTGGCCGCCGGAGTTGAGGGTGAAGCGGAGGGCGTGGGTGCCCTCGTAGGCGAGGTCGGTGGTCACGGCGGGATTGGCGTTGCCGTAGTAGCCGGACCAGTTCTGCGTCGTGCCGTCCTCGAACCCGACCGTCACCCCGCTCGACGGCGGCGGTGTGGTCCCGCCGCCGCCCGTGCCGATCGCGGCCTGGAAGGCGGTGCCCTGGGTGGTGAGGGTGGTGCTGCCCTTGACCAGCGCGAAGTCGCCGTGGTCGGTGGCGGTGTAGATCATCGCGCCGGCGGGCGCGGGGCTGAGGGCGCGCAGGGTGGCGATGGCCTGGGTCGTCCACGTCGACAGGTAGGCCGTGTTGGCGCTCGTGTAGGCCTGTCCGGCGGAGTCGGCGTCGATGTTCCACTCGGAGATCAGGTAGTCCAGGGTGCGGCCGATCGTCGCGCTGACGATGTTCTCCACGTTGGTGACATGGGTCTGCCAGTTGGCGAGATGACTCGTGCAGGTGCTCTGCCACCCGCTCGCGGTGGTGTCGCAGACGTACTCGTGCCAGGACAGCAGGTCCGGCGCGGGCGAGGCGTTCGCCAGGAACGTGCCGATGTAGTCCGCGTAGGTGCCGTCCACCCGTGAGGTGTCCGGGCCCACGAACTGGTAGTCGGCGGACGGGTAGAGGGACTTCAGCGTCGGGATCACCGCGCTCCAGGAGGCGGCGTACGCCTCCGCGGTGGCGGACCCCAGATCGGGCTCGTTGCCGAACTCCAGATAGGCCGTGGAGTTCCCGAACACCTGGTGGACCAGGTCCAGCAGATGGCTGTCGGACGTCGTGATGTCGGCGTCGGTACGGCCGCCCCCGGGCCCGTGCAGGATGAGCACCGGAGCCGCGCCGACCGCCTGCACGCCCCGCAGCGCCGTCAGCAGCTGGGCGTCGGTGACGGCCGTGCCGTCGTCGAACGCCGACCGCAGCGGGACCCGCACCATCGGGGTGCCCCAGCCCCTGAACAGGGTCTGGGTCGCGGAGTCGGTGGCGAGATGGTCGGCACCGTCGAAGAACGACATGTTGACGCCGAGGAGGGGGTCGGAGGCGGTGGCGGCGGCCGTCCCGGGGGCCGCGGTGCCGGACGGCGCCAGCACGGCGAGCAGCGCGCTCGCGCCGAGCACCGCCGCGGACGCGAGCCCGGCGAGGGCCGACCGCCGACGGCGTCCCGGCGAACGGCCGGTACGGAAAACGGACATGGGTGACCTCCCGGTCGGTGGTGTGGGGATGCGCCACCGAGGCTGCGCGCCGCGACGGCGGCACGACAAGGCGGAACCCGGGAAGTTCGATCAACCAATCAACCGCGCACCAAACACGGCCCCGGCACCGGACCACCCGGACCGCCCGGGGGGGTCCGGACGGCTTGTGCGGCTCGTCCCCCGTGAGAGCTACACGCAAGTGCCCTCTGCGCGGTGACGATTCCCGGCCGCCGGATCCGTAGCGTTTCCCCTGGTCGCGGCGCTCCGGCCGCACAGAGGGAGGGAATTCTCATGATCTCGAGGCTGAGGCTGGTGTGGCAGCTCCTCGCCGTTGCCGCCATCGCGGCGGCGGGCAGCCAGGCGGTGGCCGCGGTGCAGGACAACGACCTCCTCACCCTCGTCCTGGGTCTGCTGACGGCCGTCCTCTCGGTGGCGGTCTACCGCTGGGTCGTACGGCGCACCGAGCACCGCCCGGTCACCGAAGCCGCCCGCGACGGCGCCGTGCCGGGCATCGTGCGCGGCACGCTGCTCGGAGCCGCGCTGTTCGGCGCCGTGATCGGGAACATCGCCTTCCTCGGCGACTACCACGTCGACGGCCTCGGCTCCCTCCCGGGCGCCACGGGACTGGTCGGCTTCATGGCCGCCGCCGCGGCCACCGAGGAACTCCTCTTCCGCGGCGTCCTGTTCAGGATCATCGAGGAACGCACCGGCACCTGGATCGCCCTGGTCCTGACCGGCACCCTGTTCGGCCTCTCCCACCTGCTCAACAAGGACGCCACCCTGTGGGGCGCCATAGCCATCGCCATCGAGGCCGGCGGCATGCTCACCGCCGGTTACGTCGCCACGCGCTCCCTGTGGCTGCCGATCGGCCTGCACTTCGGCTGGAACTTCGCCGAGTCCGGCATCTTCAGCACCGAGGTCTCCGGCAACGGCTCCACGCACGGCCTGCTGGACTCCTCGATGTCCGGCGCGAAGCTGATCACGGGCGGCTCGTTCGGGCCGGAGGGAAGCCTGTACTCGGTGCTGTTCGGGTTGCTGACGACGATCGCGTTCATGTGGCTGGCCCGCCGGCGCGGCACCGTCCTGCCCCGCCGCAGCCGCCGCACCGCCGAGACCCCCGCCGTCGCTACACTCCCCCGGTGAGCACACTGCGGCAGGCTCCGAAGCTGTGGAGCCTCTGGTCCGGCTCGAGTCGGGGAAACCGGTGGAACCGGCTGGACGTCACGGTCCGGGACCTCCCCCTGGGGCTCCTGATCCTCACCCTGGCGCTCCTGCCGTCGTTCCAGAGCCACGGCACCCGGCTCGGCGGCCTCACCCCCCGCCCCTACGACGCCCTGGCCGTCGCCGCGCTGGCCCTCGAATGCCTCCCGCTCGCCCTGCGCCGCAGCCGGCCCGCGCTCTGCCTCGCCCTGGTGTCGCTGGGGTTCGCCACCGACCAGCTGCGCGCCTACCACTCCGTCGCCGGTACGGCCCTGCCGATCGCCCTGCTGAGCGCGGGCGCCCACCTCGAACGGCACCGCCGTCCCACCGCCGCCGTCCTCTCCGCCGCGTACCTCGCGCTGGCGGTGGCGCTGTACCGGCTCGGAACGGGCGAACCGGCCGGCGAGTTCGTGACGTTCTACCTGGCGGTGGTCCTGCTCTGGGGCGCCGGGGCCTGGCTGCGCGGCACCCGCGCCGCGGAGGCCGAGCAGCGCCGCCGGGTCGCCGAGGACACCCGCACCGCCGAACGCGCCCGTATCGCCCGCGAGTTGCACGACGTGGTCACCCACCACGTGACCGCCATGGTGGTACAGGCGGAGGCCGCCCGCTATCTCACCGCCGCGCCCGACCGCCTCGACGAGTCCCTGACCGCCGTGACCGACACGGGCCGCAGGGCCATCACGGACCTGCGGCACCTCCTCGACCTCCTCAACCCCGACCACGGCACGGGGACTTCGTCCATGACGGTCCGGCACGAGGAGGGCGAGGCGAGGACCCCCGCCGTCGGCGGGCTCCTCACCCTCGTCGAACAGACCCGGCGGGCGGGCCAGCCCGTGGAGTTCACCGAGAACGGCACCCCGGCCGAATCCACCGGCAGCGCCGACCTGGTCGCCTACCGGGTCGTCCAGGAAGCCCTGACGAACGCCCTCAAGTACGCCCACGGCAGCCCCACTTCGGTCCAGGTGAGCCACGGGGCCCGCGACATCACCGTGGAGGTCAGCACGGACGGCCGCCCTCCGGGTACCGCGCCGCGGGCGTCCGCCTCCCCCGGCGGCGGCGGACGCGGCCTCGCCGGTCTGCGCGAGCGGGTCGACGTCCTCGGCGGCGACTTCAGCGCGGACCGGCGGACGGACGGCGGTTTCGTCGTACGGGCCCGCATCCCCGCGAGCAGCACGTCATGAGCCCGGCCGCCGACTCAGGGGGCGGGAGGCCGGCCGTGACCGCACCACCGATCCGTGTCCTCGTCTGCGACGACCAGATCCTGATCCGCACCGGCCTGGTGACCATCATCGGCGCCCAGCCGGACCTGGAGATCGCCGGCGAGTGCGGAGACGGCCGGACGGCGGTGGACCTCGCGCACGAACTCCGCCCGGACGTCGTGGTGATGGACGTCCGCATGCCGGTCCTCGACGGGATCGAGGCCACCCGCCGACTGGCCGGAGCCGGAGTCGAGAACCCGGTGAAGGTCCTGGTGGTGACCACCTTCAACCTCGACGAGTACGTCTACGAGGCCCTCCGGGCGGGCGCGAGCGGCTTCCTCCTCAAGGACGCCCCGCCCGCCCAGCTCCTGCACGGCATCCGCACGGTGGCCGCCGGAGCGGCCCTGCTGGACCCGGACGTCACCCGCCAGCTGGTCGGCCGCTACGCCGCCCGCATCCGCCCCGCCACCGGAGCCGCCCCGCCCGGCCTCCCCCTCACACCCCGCGAGCTGGAAGTCCTGCGGCTCATCGCGGGCGGCCTCTCCAACAGCGAGATCGCGGCCACGCTGCTGATCAGCCAGGAGACGGTGAAGACCTTCGTCTCCCGCATCCTCGCCAAACTCGACCTCCGGGACCGCGTCCAGGCGGTCGTCTACGCCTACCGGCAGGGCCTGGTGACCTGAGAACCTCGCCCGGCCCGCTCAGCGGCACAACTCCTTGATCAGCCGGTGCAGATGATCGCCGTCCAGCGGAATGCGGTGGGCCAGGAGATTACGGGTGTCGCGCAGGACCCGGAGATGGTGGCGTTCCACGGGGGTCAGGGTGATCGCGGAGTCACAGTGCGCCGCCCACATCGCGCCCAGTTCCAGGGTGTCGATGATCCTGGCGGGCGACTCGGCGGGGGCGTCGGCGTCACGGTGCGGACCGTACTCCTCCGCGAGCCGGGGGAGCGGGACACGGGCCCGGCGCCGTACCGTCGCGGCGAAGCGCTCACGGGCGTCGTCCAGCAGCGGCAGCAGCACGTGGTTCTGGGCGAGCCAGACCCGGGCGGCCACCACATGCCCGTGCCCCGGCCCTGGTTCGTGGCCGGGACCGAGGTCGAGGTCGAGGTCGTGGTGCGGGTGGGAGCGCAGCCTGCCGTCCCAGCTCTCCACGGCCCCCGCGTTCCAGGCGGCCAGCAGACTCTCGTCGGGGTGACGGCCCGGATTCCTCGTCGCCTCGGCGCGGCCGGGGTACGGGGCGGGCCCGGGACGGCCGGGGTGGCTGGGATGGCCAGGGTGGGGAACGGGTCCGGTGCGGCCGGGATGGGGAACGGGTCCGGTGCCGCTGAGATGTGCGGTGGGCCCGGTGCGCTGCGGGGGCGCCGTGCCGCCTGGGACCCGTTGCGGGGGCGCTGTGCCGTCCGGGATGCGCTGCGGGGGCGCGGCCTCGTCCGGGACGTGCTGCGGGTTGTCGGTTCCGCCGGAGGCGCCCGGCGGGTGCGCCGCGCCGGCCGCGTCGTCCGGGAGCGGGAGTACGGCCATCACCTCGCGGAGCGCGTCCGGCAGGGTTTCCAGACGGCCGTCCGTCCAGCGCGCGGCCAGCGCGGCGGCCACGTCGAGGAACGGGCCGCAGAGCTCCGTGACGGTCGCCTGCGTGACCGCTTCGAGCAGGTGCCGCCGGTCCACGTCGGAGTGCAGCGGCGGCCGGGACAGCGCCACCACCGTGGCGGTGTCCAGCCGGCCGACGGCACCCCACCACCAGTGCACCGCGATGTCCTCGCGCGCCAACTGGCCGGGCAGCCCGGCCGGTATGTCCTCGGTGCACGCCACGACCAGGGCACGCGGCCCCCGCGCGGGCGGCAGCCCGGCCTCCTTGCCGGTCGCCACCAGACGGCGCAGCAGATCGGCGGCGGCCGACGGCACCGGCTCGCGCCAGCCCCGTACGATCACGGGCCTGGTCTCGGCCGGATGACCCCGGCGGCCCCCGGCGAGGCGGACGAGCACATCGCCGGCGGTGTTGTCACCGGCGGCCCTCGTCAGCGCCGGACGGGCGGGATCGGCGAAGCCCGGCGCCACCTCCTTGGCCAGCCGTTCCAGCAGACCGGCCAGGGCCTCGGCGGGGGTGAGGGTGAGGACGGGAGGGGGCACGGCCCCGGGAAGCGGTCCGTCCGGGACGTCCGGCCCGTCAGTCCCGTCAGGTACGTCCGGCCCGTCAGGTCCGTCGGATTTCTCGCCGCCCGAGGCACCCGAGGCGCCCCAGGAACCCGAGGCGCCCCAGGAACCCTCGGCACCCTCGACATCCTCGAGCCCGTGGGGTCCCGCGGGATCCTCCCGTCCGTCCGGCACCGCCCCGGGAGGCGGAGGGCCCGCGGTGAACGGCGCGGGCACGACGGCCGCCAGATCCGGCAGGCCGTCGTCGTAGTCCAGGACCGGGGCGAGACCCGACCACCTCTCCCGCGCCGGGAAAGGGTCCGGGAACCGGGCCGAGGGCAGCGCGGGCGGCCGGAACGCGGCCCGCGGTGCCGCCGGGTCGTCGGCCGGAAGCAGGATGAAGTCGGCCAGTTCGTGCAGCACTTCGCCGAGCAGCCGCTCCGCCGCTCCGTCCGGCTCCGCCAGCAGGGTCCGCGGCAGCAGCCACAGGCAGCTGCGGCCGGCGTTCAGGTCGGCCAGCAGACGGCCCAGCCGGATCCTGACCCCGGGCAGCGTGGTCATCTCGCCGGCACCGCCCGTGCCGGCCCCCGTCACCGTGCTCACCGGCCCCGCACCGCCGTGCCCAGTGCGCGGAACGTGACCGGGTCCAGCGCGTACCCGTCCTCGTTGTCGTCCAGCACCCCGTGGTCGGCGAGCCGGTCGGTGAACCGGCGTACCTCGTCGAGCCCGAGATCGGTCGCCGCCGCGATGTCACCGCCGTTGCACCGCTCCCCGGGCTCCAGGTACTGCACCCACACCGTGAGCAGGTCCCGCACGTCCTCGTCGAGTCCGACCCGGTCCAGATGGTCGCGGGCCACGCTCTCCCGGGCGTACTGCGTCAGCGTCGCCTCCAGCGCCGCCTCCAGGGTGGCGCCGCCCCGGGTGGCGAGATCGACGGTGCGCTCGACGAGGCTGGGCCAGCCGCCGGTGGCCTCCATCAGCCGCCGCCGCTTGTCCGGGGTGTCGAACGGGCACTCCGGCCAGGCCCGCAGACTGTCGGTGTTCCACCGCTCCGGCCGCATCACCCGTACGGCCCGCTCGTCCCCGATGACCTCCCGCGCCCGCGGGCCGACCAGGGCGATCGCCGGACGCTGCGGCATCCCCTTGGCGCCGACGGTGTGCTGGTACAGCCGCTCCAGAGCCTGCCCGACGGTGTCGGGACCGCAGGGGCGCAGGTCGGCGACGACCACGCCGGGATCCTTGTCGCGGGTGGCACGCGTGGCACGGGTCAGGACGTCCACCAGGGTGTCCGGGTCCGCGGTGTGCACGGTGAGGGCGCGCGCGTCGGCGTAGGACCGGATGGCGGGCTCCACCAGCTCCGGCCCGTGCGCCCTGGTGAGGCAGACCAGGGTCAGACCGGCGCTCGTCGCCTCGTACAACTGCTGCTCGGTGAGCGGACTGTAACGGCTGATACCGGCGCGGTCGGTGCCCAGCAGGCGCCGCGAGAAACGTGGGTTGTAGTCGTAGGGGAGGCTGAACTCGGTCTGCCGCAGCTCCAGTTCGAGATCCTCACGGGTGCCGAGCATATGCACCACGTTGGGGCTGCGGACCGCGTAGTGACGCCGGTCGGCCTGCTGGATCAGCAGCCCGAGGCCCACCATCTCCTCCAGATAGATCTTCACGTCGCTGGCGGTCAGCCGACGGAACCCGTCGGGCCAGTTGCGCTTGGCCTCGCTGAGCAACTCGTCCGCGTCATAGCCGAGATGGAAGCCGTCGGCCTGGCTGCGCAGCGCGATCAGCAGCGCCAGCACCCGGTAGCGGTCCTCCAGGTTGATGGTCAGCCGCAGCCGCTCGGCGATGTGCCGGTGCACCTCGGGCGCCCCCGTCACCCCCCGGATGTCGTCCTCCGTGACGGTGACCGGCCACTGCGCCGACCCCAGCGGCTTCTCCCGCAGCGCGGTGACCAGCCGCTCGCAGAAGATCTGCACCAGGCACGCCTGGTAGTTGGTCGCCGCCAGCACCCGCCACACCAGCTCCGGGCGCTCGAAGCGGTACCCGAACGCCGCCATCGGCTCCACCACGAGACGCTGCGCCTCGGCCGGCTTGAGCGGGCCGATCAACTCCTCACCGCCGTGCGCCAGCGGCACGTTGGACAGCCGGCTGAAACGCTGCACCTGGTGCAGCCCGGCGAACACCACCTTGAAACGCCGGTCGGTGCTGTCCATCAGCCCCTTCAGCTGCGCCACGTTGGCGAACGTGCCCTCCCCACCGCTGCCCCGGACCGCCTTCGAGTCGGCGGTCAGGAAGGCGTCCGCCTCGTCGGCGAGGACCAGCACCCGCCGCTCACGGTTCTCCTCCAGCCAGCGCCGCACCTGCTCCAGCAGCACGTCGGGCGACACGGTCGTCGACACCTTCGGCCCCAGGACGCCGACCCGCCGCAACTCGGCCGCCAGCACCGGCCAGATGCGGTCGGCGGGCTCCGCCTCACCGACCCCGCGCGCCTTCAGATCCAGGTACACGGCCTTGCGGTCCGGCGTGGACGGGAAGTCGGCCTCGACGGTGCGCAGCAGCGCCGACTTGCCCAACTGCCGCCCGCCGTAGAGGAACAGCGCACCCAGCGGATCGGTCACGGTGGCCATCTCACGGGTACGGCCGTAGAACACCTCGGGCGGTACGAGTCCCGCCACGAACGGCGTGTACGGGTTGAAGCCGGTCCACGGCAGCGTCACCCGCTGCACGGCCCGGAACGACCGCGGCGAACGCGCCGCCACCCACCCGAACACGGCCGGGTCCACGACCAGGGCCTGCGGCACCGAGGTCCGGGCGTGCTGCGCCATGGCCCGCCGCCCGGTCAGCCCCAGCGGATACAGATAGAGGATGACGCACGCCCCGGTGTCACCGCGGTCCAGCAACTCCAGCGGGCTGCGCCCGCGTTGCTCGTCCGACACGACCAGCACGGTGTACGCGGTCGCGGCGGACCCGAGCTCGGCGACGTACCCCGGAACGCTCTCACCGGCCCGCACCTTGGCGGTCAGCCGGGAGATCCCCCGGACCTGACGGCCGTCGTCCCGCGTCGGCGGCCGCCCCTCGAGCCCGAGCAGCCGCAGCACGGTGGGCACGTGCTTCTGCCACTCCGCGCCCCGCGTGGACGGCTTGCTCAGCGCGTCCCAGGACTCGAGACCCGCCAACGCGCCCTCGGTGAGGGGCTGTCCGTCCGCGTAGTGCTCGGCCCACGGCAGCGCGGAGAAGCCCTGCTGCCCCGCCTTGACGGGGGAGACGGCGCTCAGCCCCGCGACGAACCGGTCCAGTTCCCCGCCCAGGTCGGCGCCGCTCCAGTCCGGCAGCGCGTCCCCCTTGCGCAGCAGCGCGAGGCACTCCTCCGCGGTGACGGTGTCACCGGCCTCCAGCAGACTGCTGATCCGCTTGTGGTCCTTCTCGGAGAGCGTCAGCGTCTCCAACTGCTCCCGCAGCCGCCGCACATACGCGTCGACCAGCGCCCGCAGGTCCTTCTCCAGCCGCCGGATCCCGTCGACGGCCGTCCGGAAGGCACCCTCGGGGACCGGCTGCTCCAACCGCTCCAGCCGACCGACGAGTTCACGCTCGTCCAGCTCGTCCAGACTCTGCTGGGTACGCAGTTCGGCGAGCAGCCCGGCCGCGATCCGGTGCGTCTCCGACCGGACGTTGGACCACCGCGCCCACTGGGCGTCGCGCAGCCCCCGCCACCCGGACGGCAGTGCCTGCGCCCCCTCGGCGGCCGCCGGCACGAGCCCCGCCTCCAGCGCCTCGACGAAGGCGTCGGCCAGATGCAGATCACCCCGCTGGGCGTAGGCGGTCACCACGGCCGGCACGTCCACCGGCTCCAGCAGCGAGGCGACGGCCCGGGTGAACCCGGGAGCGGTCGGGTCGGGTGCTCCGTCCGGGGTACGGGGCAGGTCGGGGGCGGCGAGCAGCGCCTCCGGTCCGGGCACGAACCCGGCGGCGCCGAGCGGCACGTCGGCGTCCGAGGCGACGGCCGCCTCCGTGTCGTCGTCGACGGCGAGGTCACCGTCGGCGGGCACGACGGGCCGTACGGGAACGGGCGGCCGGGAGACGGCCGACGGCAACTCCCCCTCCAGCCAGCGCCGCAGACACAGCAGGGCGGCACCCTCCACCCCCGGCAGGGGATCGAGCCCGCGCACCTGACCGAGGGCGTGGTTCAGCGCGGTCACGGTGTCGCCGCGCTCCTCCACCTCCGGCGCGGCCAGCGCGCGGGCCCGGGACAGCAGGGTGGCCACCTGCTCGATGCGGTTGAGCAGCGCCCGCTTGGCCTTGGCCTCGATCGGCTCCTTGGCCTGCTTGGGGGTGCGGATGGCGGCGTCGGCCTCCTCGATGATCCGCTCGGACGAGTCCCGCTTGCGGAACACCTGCCAGACCTCGTCCAGCACCGCCGCGTCCGCCTGCCCGGACGCCCAGTCGTGGACGACCTCCAGGGCGTGACCGAGGGGCTGATCGGGGCGCATCAGCAGGTTCTGCACCTGGGTGGCACGGGCGTACCCGATCTTGCGCCGCGGCAGCTCGACCCGCAACTGCCCGGCCTCCTCGGCGACCCCGGACCGGGTGAGGACCGGATCGGTGTCGTCGCCGGCGGGACGCAGCATGCCGGGATCCACCCGCTGGTACCGCCGCAGCACCTCACCGACGGCTTCGAGCAGTTGCCCCCACTCCCCGTCCAGCGCGGCGCAGGGATCCGTCTGCAACAGCAGATCGTTCGGCCACCCGACCACCAGCCCGGCCCGCGCGGAGGCCACGGCGGCCAGCACCAGCGCCGCCCGGTCGCTCTGCACCTTGTCGAGATCCGGCGTGAACCGGGTCATCACCGGCATGGCGTCCTCGGGCGTCACACAGGAGAAGGCGGCATCGGCGAACGCCAGACACTCGGCCCGGTGCGGCGGCTCGGCGGAGCCGACGGTCATCCAGTAGGCCTCCTGGAAACGCGCGGAACGGATGAACTGCTCCACGGGGGCGGGGGCGGGGGTGGGGGCGGTGGCGTCGGGGGTGGGGGAGTGCCAGGGGAGGTATGCCTCGGCGGGGGGTTCGGGGTCTGGCGCCTCTTCGTCTTCGTCTTCGGCGTCGGCGTCGTCTTTGGTTTCGGCTTCGGCTTCGAAGTCGGCGGCGGGCTCGGGCTCGGTCTCGGGTCCGGGCTCGATGTCGGCCTGCGGTACGACGCCGGGTTCCGGTTCGACGGCGAGGGCGGCGTCGGCCGCGGCCACACGGGCGGACGGCACGTCGCCACGAGGCCGGGGCAGCTCGACGGGGGCGTCGGGTACGGCGGCGGGTGTCTCCGGTGTGCCGGTCACGTCGACGACCGCAACGCTTCCGCCCTCGCCCGGCAGATCACCCGTGACGACGGCCGCCCCGCCCGAATCCACCGGACGCTCCCCGACCGCCACAGCCGTCACCACGTCCGTCTCGACCGGAGCCGGATCAGCCGGAGCCGGGACGATCGCAGCCGGGACGACCGGAGCCGGGACGGCGATGTCCGTCCCCAGCCCGGCGATCTCCGCATCGAGCGTCCGAAGGGTCACCCGCAGGGAGTCGAGATAGGCCCCACCCTCACCTCCCCCCTCCTCGGCCCGCCCGACGAGCGACAAGAGCCCTTCCCGCTGCTCCAGAAGCATGGCGAGCTGACGGCCACGCTGAGCCTGCCGCTCCTCCACGTCACGCAACTGCTCGACCACCGCTTCGAGTTCACCGAACCCGTCCTCAGTAGCCCACTCGCTCCCGGCCTGCCCGACAAGATCGGCGACCTGGCGCCGAGCAGGCGACCAGGCAGCGACCTGCTCGCGCACCTCAGGGGGCAGGTCGAACCCGCCGCCCACCCGCTCGATGGCCACCCCGAGAACGTCGACGAGCGCGGAGGCACGAGAACGCAGGTCCTGCAAAGCCCGCAACGCACCGGCGGCCCCCACCCCCTGCTCCTCCACCTGCTCCTGGTCCGGCTCCGCACCCTCACCCGGCATCACAGAACCCCCCGATTCATCCGCTCGCGCCCCCGGACCGCCCTGAGCGTCCTCCGAACCCTCCGCACCCTCAGTACAGCCGTCCTCCACACCCACCTGAACACCACCGCCACTCCCGCCGCCGTCACCGTCATCGTCACCACCGCCGTCATCACCACCGCCGTCACGGCACCCGGCGGCGTCGACCGTGAAGTCGTCCCCGGGACGCTCGGCGGCGTCCACCAGCCGTTCCCAGTGCCGCTCGGCGAGAGCCTGCCGGGGACCGGCGTCCCCCATGACCATGGAGTGCAGGGTGAGCCGGGCGAGCACCGGCGGCAGGGAGCCGATCACCGAGTCGAGGCTGTCGAGATCGGGTTCGAGCAGGACGTCCGCCGGGTAGCGGTCCCGGTGCCGCAGCAGAAGAGCGGCGAAGGCGGCCGCGGCGTCGGCGACCGGTTTGAGATCACGGATCTGGGCCCGCTGGAGCCAGGTACGGACGGAGCGCACCTCGCGGCGGTTGAACCGGAAACTGTCCCGGCGGAGCGAAAGCCCGGCCTGGAAGATCAACGGAGTCGGGATCCGCAGGAGTTGTTGGATCCGGCCGTCGTCGAGCCCTGTCAGCCAGGCCTTGAGCTCCCCACCTGCACTTGCCATGGCGAAAGGCTGCCAGAGCGGACCGCGTTGCGCAGCGGCTTGGAGAACCCCCTTGGGTTCGGAGTTATTTGCCGGTCCCGTACCGCCTGATCAATCAAACGCATATCTCGCCACCGACCAGATGTACGCATATCGGCCGCGCTCACCGCCCCGACCCCTGCCCCGCGCCCTGCCCCGACCCTCATGAGGCCGACGCGCAGGCACGCCCCCGTACCGCGACGATGGAGTGATGAAGCCGGAGAGCCCCGCACACCGCCCCACCCACCGCCCCGCGCCCCGCGCCGGGCATCGCGGGGTTCCGCACACCGCTGATCTGCGGGTGGAGGCGTGGGCCCCGACGCGTGAGGAGTGCCTGGCGCAGGCGGTGCGGGGGGTCTGCGAGTCGTTCCTGGACCTGACCGGCACGGTGACCGCAGGGACGGCTGGGGCACCCGGGGCGGCCCGGACGCGGCATGCCGAGCTGCGGGCGGCCCGGGACGAGGACCTCCTGACCGCCCTCCTCGAAGAGGTCGTGTTCTGGCTCGACACGGAGGACGAGGTGCCGCTGGAGGTGGAGCTGACGCCGGTCACCGGTGGCCTGCGCTGCGCCCTCAGGATGGCCGACGCGGGCGCGTTCCCCGTGACGGGAGCCGTACCGAAGGCGGTCACCCTGCACGAACTGGACGTCACCCGGGGCCCGGAAGGCTGGACGTGCTCGGTGACGCTCGACGTATGACCACCCGCCCCGCCCCGCTTCCCCACTTCACCACCGCACCACCGCACGGGACCGGCCGGGCTCCAGCGCGCGGGGCCGGGCCACTGACGATGTACTGGAGAGCAGTAGGCGTACCGGGGTGACGGCCATGGAGATCACACTGGCGGAGGAGACCCCGTTCCGGTTCCGTGTGGAGCGGCAGGGCGGGATGCGCGTGCCCGGGATCGTCTTCGCGACGCGTCCGCTCCTGCCGCAGGCCACCGGCGACAAGGCACTGGAGCAGGTCGCGAACGTGGCGACCCTGCCCGGCATCGTCCGCGCCTCGTACGCCATGCCCGACGTGCACTGGGGCTACGGCTTCCCGATCGGCGGCGTGGCGGCCACGGACATCGACGCGGGCGGGGTGATCTCGCCCGGCGGTGTCGGGTTCGACATCTCCTGCGGCGTACGGCTCCTCGCCGCCGACCTGGGCAGAGACGGCCTCGCCCACCGGCACCGGCTGCGGACGCTCATGGACATCCTCGGCGACACGATCCCGCGCGGCATGGGCCGTGGCGGGCTGTGGAAGCTGTCCGGACGCCCGCAGATGGAGAAACTGCTGACGGGCGGGGCCGCGTACGCCGTCGAGAGCGGCCACGGCGTGCCCCGCGACCTGGACCGCTGCGAGGACCGCGGCGCGCTCGCGGACGCGGATCCGTCCCAGGTCGGGCAGCGGGCCGTGGACCGGGGCCTGAACCAGGTGGGCAGCCTGGGCTCGGGCAACCACTTCCTGGAGGTCCAGGCCGTGGACCGGGTCTACGGCGCGGACACCGCGACCGCGTTCGGCCTGTACCCCGGCCAGGTGTGCGTGATGATCCACTGCGGCTCGCGCGGCCTCGGACACCAGGTGTGCACCGACCACGTACGCGTCATGGACCACTCGCTGCGCGCCTACGGCATCACCCTCCCCGACCGCCAGCTCGCCTGCGCCCCCGTCGTCTCGGCGCCGGGCCGCGACTACCTGGGCGCGATGGCGGCCGCGGCGAACTACGGCCGCGCCAACCGCCAGCTGCTCACCGAGGCGGTCCGCCACGCCTTCACGACCGCCGCCGGGGCGGTCCTGGACCTGGTGTACGACGTCTCCCACAACACCGCCAAGATCGAGACGCACGAGGTGGACGGCGTACCGCGCCGCCTGTGCGTCCACCGCAAGGGCGCCACCCTGGCCCTCCCGCCCCGCCACCCGGGCCTGCCGCCGGACCTCGCAGAGGCCGGACAGCCGGTCCTGGTCCCCGGCACCATGGGCACCGCCTCGTACGTGATGGTCGGCACCCCGGACAACGACGCGTTCGCGTCCGCCTGCCACGGCGCCGGCCGGGTCTGGAGCCGCCACCAGGCGCTGCGCCGGGTCAGGGGCGAGGACCTGCGCGACGACCTGGAGGCGCACGGCGTCGCCGTCCGCCCGTCCTCGTGGCGCGGCCTCGCCGAGGAGGCCCCGGACGCGTACAAGGACGTGGACGCGGTGGCGGCCGCCACCGAGGGCGCGGGCCTCGCGAGGCCGGTGGTACGGCTGGTACCGCTCGGCGTCGTCAAGGGCTGAACACAAGCTGATCGCGAGGGCACGCGAGGGGACGAACGACCCACGAAGTCGATGCGATGAGGAGGTCGGGACCGTGTTCTTCATGGACCGCCGTGACGCCGGCCGGCAACTGGCCGCCCGGCTGGAACATCTCAGGAACTCCGATGTGGTGGTGCTGGGCCTGCCCCGTGGCGGGGTCCCGGTCGCCGCGGAGGTCGCGAGGTCGCTGAACGCGCCGCTGGACGTCTGCCTGGTACGGAAACTGGGCGTGCCGTACCAGCCGGAGCTGGGGATGGGCGCGATCGGTGAGGGAGACGTCCGTGTCATCAACGACGAGGTGGTGATCACGGCGGGGGTCACGCCCGACGCCCTGGCCGAGGTCGAGGCCCGGGAGCGGACGGTCCTGGAGACCCGTGCGCGCCGCTACCGGCACGGCCGGGAACCGGTGCCGCTGGAGGGCCGTACGGTGCTGGTGGTCGACGACGGGGTGGCCACCGGCTCGACGGCACGCGCCGCCTGCCGGATCGCCCGCGCCAGGGGAGCGGCGCGGGTCGTCCTCGCGGTCCCGGTGGCGCCGTACGACTGGACCGAGCGCCTGGGCCAGGACGCGGACGACGTCGTATGCCCGTACACGCCCCGTGACTTCTACGCGATCGGCCAGTTCTACGCCGACTTCGCCCAGACGGAGGACGAGGAGGTCGTAGCCTGCCTGAGAGCCGCACGGACCCACCCGCGGGACACCCACCGGACGACCGGGACCGAGCAGGACCGCGAGACGGACGTACAAGCCGGTACGACCGTACTGCGCGGCCGGCTGACCGTACCCGAAGGCGCCGTCGGAGCCGTGCTCTTCGCCCACGGAAGCGGCAGCAGCCGCCACAGCCCGCGCAACCGCTTCGTGGCCGCCGGCCTGAACCGCGCCGGTCTGGCGACCCTCCTCTTCGACCTGCTGACCGAGGAGGAGGAGAGGGACCGGGCCAACGTCTTCGACACGGACCTGCTGGCCCGCCGCCTGGTGGACGCCACGGCCTGGCTGCGCGGACAGCCGGAGACCGGGGGCATGGCGGTCGGCTACTTCGGCGCGAGCACGGGCGCGGCGGCGGCGCTGTGGGCGGCGGCGGAGCCGGACACGGGGATCGCGGCGGTGGTCTCCCGGGGCGGCCGCCCCGACCTGGCGGGCCCCCGCCTGCCCGCCGTCCCGTCCCCGACACTGCTGATCGTCGGCAGCCACGACCACCTGGTCCTGGACCTCAACCGGGAGGCGCAGTCCCGCCTGCGCTGCGAGAACCGCCTGGAGATCGTCCCCGGCGCCACCCACCTCTTCGAGGAACCCGGCACCCTGGAACAGGTCACCGACCTGGCCAGGGACTGGTTCACCGACCACATGGCCCCGATCCCGCACAGGGTGGGCTGAGTCCGCCGGAACCCGGCTCCGTCGCATATCGGCCGCGTACCGGCAGCCTTTGGATGCTGACTGCACCTACCGCGTCGTGTTCAGGCCCGCTGATGAGCAACTGCCCCGTCCTTCCCGTCCGGTTCGCGCTCTACGCAGGTGCCGTCCGGTTACCGAACCTCACCCTATGAGGCATGGGGAAGAAGGGCCGCGGCGGCTGAACGGGGGGCAGTCGTGCTGCCCGTACTGCGGGCTGCCGCAGGACCGGGTGGCGACCCTCGAGTACGACTGGGTGCTGCTGGAGCCGGACATGACGCCGTTGGCCCACCTGGTGCCGGCGGAGCACCGCTGGATCGTCCTGTCGGACGGACGCGTCACCGTCTACGGAGTGTGTCCGCCCGACCCGTATCAGCGCTGCCGCGTCGAACACCGCCTGGCGTGCTCGGCGCAGCCGCTGCCGGATCTCTGGCCATGGCTGACGACCCTCCGCGCCGAGAACGCCCGCCGCGCGGAGCGCCGGTCGGCTCCGGAACCGCCGCCGCAGCCACCGCGGCTCCCGGACCGGTGGCCGGATGCCGGATGACGGCTGCCGGCCGGGGCCGACACAGGTGGTCAGGCCGGTGCTGTAGGCGTTCCGGCCGAGAGCCCGAGCCCGGAACCGGCCGACCGCCGAGGGACCAACAGCCTTGATGTTCATCGGCACAGGCCGCAGCGCCATGCCGATGATCCTGGACACCCGCTCCGGACGCGCCTGTGGGCGTGCGCCCGCGGACGTGCGTGGGCGGACGTCAGACGGCAGGCAGAGCGGAGAGCCAGCCGGTCAGGAGCCGATTGACCTCGGCGGGGCGCTCCTGCTGGATCCAGTGGCCGCATCCGTCGAGGACATGGGAGGAGACCAGCCCCGGAAGCGTGACCGGAAAGGCGTCGATCGCGTCGGCCAGCCAGGTGGTGGAGGCGTCCAGAGCGCCACCGATGAACAGCGACGGCTGCGTGACGGGGGCGCCGTCGAGAGCGGCGAGGTCCTCCCAGTCGCGGTCCATGTTCCGGTACCGGTTCAGCGACCCGGTGAGACCGGCGCGTTCGAACTCGCCGGCGTAGAAGTCGAGGTCCTCCTCACCGAGCCACCCGGGCACCCGCCCGACGGGAAACCGGTCGCGCAGGGTCCCGCCCTCGCTGACGAAGTGCGGGTCCGGCGCACCGCCCCCGGGCATGGTGTCGGCGGACAGAGCCGCGTAGAAGCCCGCGAGCCAGCCGCGTACGTCCGGCTCGATCTCGGCCTCGGCCCGGCCGGGCTCCTGGAAGTACGAGACGTAGAACTCCTCGTCCCCGCCACCCATCCGGGCGAAGACGTCCCTCGGCCGCGGCCCGCCGCGCGGGGCGTAGGGAACGCTCAGCAGCCCCACCGCACGGAAGACCTCCGGCCTCAGCAGCGCGGAGTTCGCCGCGATGGCGGCGCCCCAGTCGTGCCCGACGACCACGGCCGACTCCTCGCCCAGGGCACGCACGACGGCGACGTTGTCCGCCACCAGCTCCGTCATCCTGTACGCATCCTTCGCGCCCGGCTTGCTGGAGCGCCCGTAGCCGCGTACATCGACGGCGACCGCCCGGTACCCCGCCGCCGCGAGGACCGGCAGCTGATGCCGCCACGAGTACCAGGACTCCGGAAACCCGTGGACGAGCAGCACCAGCGGCCCGTCCCCCTGCTCGACGAGATGCACCCGGCCCCCGCCCGGCGTGACGACCGACCGGTGCGTGAACTGCGAGCTGTGCTGTGCCATACGTCGCCTCCGGAACCGTGTGCCGTCACCACTGCCGAGCCTCACCGAAACCGGCCTGACCTGCCGCTCCACGGGCTCCACGACGATCCTGCGCACCCCGGCCCGGAGAAGCCGAACCGTTTTGCCGAACCGGCAAACCGAACCTGCGGCCCTGACGCCGAGGAGCACGGCGACGACTCGGAGAACTGCGACGACTCGGCGGACGCGGACGCCTGACGCTCCATCCGTCCGAGGACAACGGAGCGAACAAGGTCTCCGAAGTGCATGTTTTCAATTCCATCACAAGATCACCATGAGGGCTGCACAAGGTGTGACCTTCTGTGAAACTCACTGTTCACCACCTGACCTACGGCACGTGACGCTCCCTCAACCGCACATCCGGCAGCTGAGGGAGGACCGCGCCGACGAGGTTGCTTGTAAGGCCACCGGCGCACTTCGGTGCGCGCGGTGACCTGGAAGAAAGAGAGACACCACATGGGCAAGCGCGTAGCGCTGTCTGTCGCCGCCGCGCTCGGCGTCATCGGCCTCGCGGCTCCGGCGGCTTACGCCGACGGAGGCTATGGCGACACCGAGATCCTGGGCGCGACCGTCAACAACGGTTCCAGCGTCGTCGTCGGCACCACGTACGCGAAGTCGTTCGACGTGACGATCTACGCCTACGACGACTGGGGCCTGCTGTCGGCGGACACCACTCTGGAAGGCCCCGGCTACGGGTACGCCAACGACACGACCTACTGCGAGAGCGACAGCGAGTGCACGCACTCGTTCACCTTCGACCCGCGGGTCGACCTGGACAACAGCATGGCCGGTACCTGGTACGTCGGTTCCTGGGTGGACGCTCTCGATGACGACTACCGGTGGGACGAGCGCATCGACAGCTTCCGCCTCAAGCGCGCGAGCACGCTGACGACGAACGCGTCCCCGGAACCGGTGACCAAGAACAAGACGCTCACCGTAACGGGCGTGCTCAAGCGCGCGAGCTGGGACGACTACCAGTACCACGGCTACACCAGTCAGCCCGTGAAGCTCCAGTTCCGCAAGAAGGGTACGAGCACCTACACCACCGTGAAGACGGTGAACACCGGCAGCGGCGGTGCCCTGAAGACCACGGTCACCGCCACCGCCGACGGTTACTGGCGGTGGAACTTCGCGGGCACCACGACCACCTCCGCCAAGACCTCCACCAGCGACTACGTCGACGTGCGGTAACCGAGCCCCGGCGGCTCCGGCGCTCGCGCACGCCGAGGCGGTAACGCTCCCCAGGAGCCGGATCCCCGCCTCGGCCGGCGAACCGGAACACGGCAGCCCGGGCGACGAGCCGCTGCCCGGCCCTGTCATCGCATCGGAACACCTGGCCCGGCAAGGCGGAGAGCGACTTCGCCGACGTCCCCGCCGAGCGGCCCCGACGCAGCACCAGGAGCTCACCTCCTGCTACCTGCTCACCCTGATCGCTGCGTACTTCTGCTGGACCGCACTGGCCATCCGGCCGTCCGGACCCTGGGACGACGACGCATACGCCGGCATCGTGCTGTCCTGCGTCCTCACCATCACTGCGGCGGGCGCGGCGGCGGTGTTGTGGCTGCTTCCGCCGATACGTCGGGTCATGCGGTGGTGGTGGGTAGGACCGGCCCTGCTCCTCGGAGGGGTCGCGGCGGTGCGGTGGGTGACCGGGGGCTGAGCCCGCCACACTGCCCATGGCTCCCGCCCTGTCACCCCACGCAGGGAACAGAGTGAACGGGTCCCGGCCTCGAAGCGCCACCATCAGCGAGGTCGATGACCGCCCAGACGGTCTTCCCGGACGGCGGACGCGGCACGGTGCCCCAACGCGCCGCAAGCGACTGGACGATGAGCAGCCCGCGGCCGTGCTCGTCCCAGGGCTGGTTGCGCGTATCCGGATGGGGCGCCAGCTCACCGCGGCTGTCGGCGACTTCGATGCGCAGCGAGACGGACGCCCCGCCCGCCGCTGCCGTCAGGGCGAGGCTGAGGAGAAAGCCCCGCCCGGGCAGCCGCCCATGCACAACGGCGTTGGTACTGAGTTCCGCAACAACCAGGGCAGCGTCGGCCACACCCTCACCGTCCCGATCCCAGCCCCAGTCGACGAGTTGCTGCACGGCGAGCAGCCGGGCGAGGCGGGCTCCGCGTTCGGTGGAACTGAACTGCTGCCTGAAGAAGAGGCAGCCGGCCGGCGAGCTGTGCTCACGAGCGGGTGAGATTTCCGACTTCATGTGACAGAGCGTGCCCGGACGACTTTACGCTGGCCAGCACCGAAATCGGTACGGAGAGTGCCCGTACCGACACGGAAGGTCGCCCGTCGGAGGCGTCGGGCGCAACCGGACAGACCTACGACCGAAGGGCGGTGTCCCGGTGACGGACAGGACCACGGGTATGGGTGCGGACGTCGACCGCACCGGCGAACAGCGACCGGAGCCCCCGGACGACGGGGACGGCATGACGGACCTGAACCGCGCGATCGGGAGACAGATCAAACTGCTGCGCGAACGCGCGGGTTGGACCCAGCGGGAACTGGCGGACCGCCTCGGCTACGGCGAGGACCTGATCTCCTCCATCGAACGAGGCCGCCGGACACCGCAACCGGAGTTCCTGGACGCGGTGGACGACCTCCTGGACGCCCGCGGCCTGCTGAAGGCGACCAAGGAGGACGTGGCAAGGGCGAAGGCCAAGGCACGAGTTCGGCACCCGGCATGGTTCAGGGACTACGCACGGCTGGAGTCGGAGGCGGTGGAGGTCAACGACTACAGCAGCCACGACATCCCGGGCCTCTTCCAGACGGAACGGCGAGCGCGGGCCCTCTACGAAATGCGGAAGCCGCTGCTCGACGAGGAGACGATCGAACGCCGGGTCGCCTCTCGGCTCCACCGCCAGACGATCCTCACCTGTTGGCCTCCGCCTATGGTGACTGCCGTGATCGAGGAAGCCGCCCTGCGCCGGCCACTGGGAGGCTGGGAGGTGCACAAGGAGCAGCTGGAACAACTGGTGCGACTCGGCCGGTTGCGCAACGTAGAGCTTCAGGTGATGCCGGCCGACAGGAGCGAGCATGCGGGAATGGGAGGGGCGTTCATCCTCCTGACTCCCAAGGGGAAGCCGCAGGTCGGGTACACGGAGGTCCAGAACAGCGCAAGACTGGCGACGGATGTCGAGGAGGTCCGTATTCTGGCCGCACGCTACAGCACCCTCAGAGCTCAGGCACTCACGCCGTGTGAGTCCCTGGAGCTGATCGAAAGGATGCAGACGGACCGATGACCACCGAGGACTCCGCACGACTCGCCTGGTTCAAGAGCACCTACAGTGGCAACGAGGGCGGCGCCTGCCTGGAACTCGCCACCACACCGAACGCCGTCCACGTGCGGGACTCCAAGAAACCGACCCGAGCCCAGATCGTCTTCACCCGGCAGAGCTGGGCGGCGTTCGCAGGCTTCACGGGACGACCCCGATAATCGGGGCGATGGCCCGTACCCCGGATGGGAACGGCGGCGACCGACAGTTCCCGGAACCGTGGGCGCCGCTACGTCGCGCCTTCGGTTTCCGCTCCGGCGTGGGCTCGTGCGCGAGGGATGGAGGGCGATGAACGTCCTTGGGATCGACGCCTGCGGTAAGCAGGGGTGGGTCGGGATCAGGCTCACGGACGGCGTGTACGCGGGCAGCCTGGTGGATGTCCGGCTCGAGAAACTGATCGAGCGCGCCGCCGAGGTGGACGCGATCGCAGTGGACATGCCGTTGGGCCTGGTGGAGAAAGGCTGGCGGGCAGCGGATCTTGCGGCCAAGGCACTGCTCGGGGTGCGGCGCAGCAGCGTCTTCCTCGTGGCGCCAAGGACGGCGTGGCAGGAACAGGACTACGTGGCAGCCGCCGACCGATGCCAGGAGCTCACCGGCAATCGGCTGAGCCGGCAGGCGTGGGCGCTGAAACCGAAGATGTCCGAGGCGCGGGCGTGTTGGCTCGCCGACGAGCGGATCCACGAGGTGCACCCTGAGGTGTCCTTCTGCACCTTGGCTGCCGGAGTGCCCCTGGCCTACGCCAAGAAGACGTGGCGCGGCGAGGCCCTGCGCCGCTCTCTGCTGGCCGAGGCCGGCATCGTCCTACCGGACGAGCTCGGCGAGGCGAACCGTATCCCCGTGAAGCCCCGCCAACTTGATTTCCGCTGTTCACGAGGGCTGGCGTGATGTTGTGGAGGGGTCCTCGGGCTGGTGGCGGGCAGGAGTCCGCCGTCTTGATCGTCCGGCACCGGTCATGGGCGGTCTGTCCGTTTCCAGGTCACGAGGCGGGGCGGGTTCGTAGGCTCGCGGGATGACGGAGATCAGCGAAGTCGCCGAACGCGTCGCCGCCCGTCGGGCCGAACTCGACGAGGAGGAGAAGCTCCTGGTCGAACGACTCGAGGACGTCCGGGCGGAGCGCGAGGATCTCGCTGCGGCGATACGTGTATGGGAGCGCATGCACGCTCAGCTGGAGACGGAGAAGGCCACCGCACAAGCGGTGCCCGCGCAGGTCGCCGGCCGTGGCGTGCTGCTGGTCCCGCACCGCGGGACCGGAATCGACGAGGAGGCGCTGCCGCCGGACTACCAGCGGATCATGAAGATCGTCCGGGAGGCAGGCGGCCCGGTACGCGTCAAGGACGTCGGCCGCCCCCTGGGCCTTGAAGTCGAGGTCAAGGGGCGACTGGAGCCACTGCGTGGGAAGCTGACCAAGCTGTCCGGCCGGGGCTGGCTGCGCAAGCTGCCCGACGGGCGCTTCCAGCTCACGCCGTAGAACCGGCACGAGGCCGTAACCGGCGTGCCCCCGACGGCCGTTGACTCCGACGTGTGCATGAAGAAGATCAACGAGCCCGCCGGGGACACCGGCTTCCCTGTCTACCAGTGCCGCCTGCCGGTGTCCCGGAAAACCACCGAATACTGCGCCGGCCTGCTCCGCCGCCACATCAAGGAGATCGGCTCACGGTGGCGCGTCCTGCCGCCCGGACAGATCGTCGTCATCGTGCTCGCCGTGCTCCGCCACGACCAGCGCATCGCCGACATGGCCGGCGGCAACCGGGTCGGGGACACGACCATACGGCGCTGGAGAGATGAGCTGATTGCTCTGCTCGCGGCCCGTTCCCCGCGCCTGGACCGCGCCCTGAAGAAGATCGCCAGGAGGGGCGGCGAAGTCGTTCTGATCGACGGCACCCTCATCCCCACCGGTCGCCGCACCGGACGCGACGACCGGCCCAACTACTCGGGCAAGCACCACCGCCACGGCCTGCACTTCCTCGCGCTCACCGACGAGAAGGGCCGCCTGCTCTGGATCTCCGCGTCCCGGCCGGGACGCACCCACGACGCCACCGCCGCCCGCCACGACAAGATCGTCGAGCACTTGCGGGCGGCCGGCCTCGGTGCACTCGGTGACCTCGGCTTCATCGGCGTGGACAAACCCGAGAACCCCGACGACCTGGTCATCGTCACCGGCTACAAGGCCACCCGCTGGCACAAGCTCACCCCGGGACAGAAGCAGGCCAACCGCGTCCTGGCCGCTGGACGTGCCCCCGTCGAACACGGCTTCGCCAACCTGAAGATGTGGCGCACCCTCACCAAACTCCGCACCGACCCCGCCCGCGCCACCGGTCTCCTATGGGCCCTGCTCGTACTCACGAACCTTGAGGTCAACCGCTGACGGATGATCAAGAGCGAAGACAGCCGCCCACGACCAGGGCGAGTACGCCCCTCAGCGATCACACCACCCCGCTGACCTACAAATTCAAGATGGCGGGGCTTCACGGATGGTCTGCCTGAATCCGAGGTACGGGCAGAGGCCAGTGCGGAGCAAGCTCGTGAGGAACTGCCTTGGTTCGCGTTCTGTCGCGAGTACATGGCGATGCGCTGGCCGACCGCTGCTGCCAAGACCCGTGAGGGCATCGCCGACGGGCTCGCCGCGGTGACGCTGGCGTTGGTGGAGCAGGAACAGAAAATGCCGTCACCGGAAGAGCTGCGCCTCGCCTTCCGGTGGGCGGTCATTCCCAAGAACGCCGAACTGGACCCGCCGGAGGAACTTGAGGACGCCTATCGGTGGATATCCAAGAAATCACTTCTCGTCTCCTCGCTGGAAGACCCGAAGATTCTTCGCGATGTTCAGTATCGGATCTCCTTCAAACTGGACGGTACCCCCGCGGCGGGGGAGACCTCGCGACGCCGTCGGCGCGCTCTCAACACTGCGGTTGAATACGCCATCGAGCGCAAGCTTCTGGCTGAGAACCCGCTCACCGCAATCAAGAGGGTGAAGAGTGGTTCATCGGATCGTGTGGACCCCCGCGTTCTCGTGAACAAGACGCAGGCTGCGCAACTCCTCGCCTCGGTCTCGTACGTCGGGACATGGGACCGCAAGAAGGGCCGGCGCCTGGTGGGCTTCTACGCGGTCATGTACTTCGCCGGGCTCCGCCCGAGTGAGGCTGTCGGCCTCAGGAAGGCTGATTGCTTCCTCCCGGAGAAGGGGTGGGGCGTTCTGACGCTTCACGACACACACCCCGTGTCGGGCAAGCAGTGGACAGACAGCGGAGAGCGCCACGACAAGCGCGGCCTGAAGTCCAGGGAGGCCAAGGAAGACCGGCCTGTCCCGATCCCCCCGCCGCTCGTGGCCATGCTCCGCGCCCACCTGAAGGACTTCGGCACGGCCAAGGACGGGCGGCTCTTCACGAACGAGCGGGGCGGTCTCGTGGGCAGCAGCACCTATTGGCGCGTGTGGCGGGACGCTCGGGAGTACGCACTCTCGCCGGACCTTCAGGCTTCCATCCTCGGGGGCCGGCCGTACGACCTGCGGCACACCTGCATCACAACGTGGCTGAACGCCGGCGTGCCCGTTGCGGAGGTTGCCCGGCGGGTCGGCAACTCGCCCGAGGTCATTCACCGCGTCTACGAAGGGTGCATCTACGGTCAGGAGGAGGCCATGAACAAGAAGATCGAAAAGGAACTCGACTGGCCAGAAGGTGCAGGCGGCGACTGAGTCTCCCTCTGGTGCCGATGCAGGGAATGCCGGGCTGCGAGCCGTTGCCGGGCGTTCCCTGCTTGGCGGGCGGAGCGTGCCGTGCCTTGCGGGCCGTAGTGATCAAGGCGGAGTGACCGTACATCCGTCGATCAACCGGCAACGAACCTTCGAACTGTGATCCCAAGCGTGGCGGCACCGATGAAAGCCGCGCCACCTGCTCCCAGTGCCGCTGATACCTGCGTGCCGGTGCTCCAAAAGATGCCTGTAGTGGCAGTGGCGATGGTCAGGGCGACGGTCATGATGATCGCTGCCCAGAGGCCGCGGAGTGACATGTCGGTGTTGGCCATGGTGCGTAGTTCCTCTCGAACGGGTCCAGGGGGTCGCTGCGGCTAGCGAACTGGTAAGTGGGCTAGCTACATGAAGAACCTTCGCAGGAGGTAAAGTCGCAGGTCAAATGGCCTGTGATGCGTTTGTGAAGGAGGATAAGAACGCTAACGCAGGCTTCGTTAGCCTCTTTGGCCATGGCTATTGCGCTGCTGTGCTGCTGTAGTTTGACGACCATGGCGGAATCCTTATAAGGAAGAACGCCCATGACCCCCATGACCCCAGTACCCCCACACCCCTGTTTCTCCTGCAGGAAGGCAAAAGATCTTGGAAAATCTCGACTTGCGCGCCGAGGCGGAAGAGCTTTTGCGGGGAGCGGCGGCAAGGTCCAAGCGCACCGGCAACGTGCCGTTTCCGCCGGAGTTCGTCACCGCCAAGGCAGGGCAAGAACGCCCCGCACCGTTGGCTCGCATGATTCAGGGTGGCCGAGGAGGCTCTGTCAGGCTTCGGCTCTACATGTGCATCACGATGATGGCTACGAGCAAGCCCTTCGATCTCAAGGCGCCACCCAAGCCGAAGTCATGGGCGAAGTTGCTGGCACTGGACCCGCCAACCGGTGATCGGAACGTGGTGCGCAACCTGAAGTGGCTCGCGGACAACAAATTCATCAAGCTCACCCCCCGTTGGGGCAGTCCGCCTGCGATCACGCTGTGCAGCGCCGCTGGGAACGGGCGTGAGTACGTCCGCCCCATAGAGCAAGGTCGGTACATCGGCGTACCTGTGGAGTTCTGGACAAGAGGCTGGGTGCTGGAACTGTCGCCGACGGCGATCGCGCTCCTGCTCGTTCTCATGGATGCGCTGGGCGGGCACAGCGAACCCCAGTACGTTTCGACGGAGAAGCGCCGGCTCTATGGCCTCTCTTCCGACACCTGGACCAAGGCGACCAAAGAGCTGCGGGGGTATGGCCTTCTGACCGTGAGGCGAGAGCCGCAGGGGAGTTTCTTCGACTACGAACGGTTGAGGAACCTCTACTGGCTTGACGTTGATCGGCTCAAGGAGCCGCCTGAGCCGTCTCCGAGTTGAGGTCAGGCGGTCCCATCTATCGCAGGTCTATCGCGATCGACGCGCAGCAACGATAAAGAGCCGGACTCAGTGAGACTGAGTCCGGCTCTTTGTTCAAGGCATCTGCGCTGGTCAACCGCATGATTGTGCTGGTTGAGGCGAAGTGCCCCCGGCAGGATTCGAACCTGCGCACACGGCTCCGGAGGCCGTTGCTCTATCCCCTGAGCTACGGGGGCGTCTGGCGTTGAGCGCTTGCTCGCGGCGACGGGTAGAACACTACCAGCTCCGGCCGGGTGTTCATGAACGGTTTAGGGGTGGCCCGGTGGGTCAGCGGGGGGTGGGGTCGTACCTCGTACGGGGGTGGAAGTGGGGAAAAGCCGGACGCGGTGGCCGGGTCCGACCTACTCTCGAGTTGTGCCAGGCGCGTCGGGTCGGGTGCTTGTTGTGGACGACAACAAGGTCATCCGCCAGCTGATCAGGGTCAATCTCGAGCTGGAGGGGCTCGAGGTCGTGACCGCGGTCGATGGTGTCGAGTGTCTGGAAGTCGTCCATCAGGTGCGGCCCGACCTCGTCACCCTGGATGTGGTGATGCCCCGGTTGAACGGGCTGCGGACGGCTGCCCTGCTGCGGGCCGATCCCCGGACCCGGGATCTGCCGCTCGCGATCATCAGTGCGTGCAGTCAGTTCGAGGTCGAGAGCGGGCTCGATGCCGGTGTCGATGCGTTTCTTGCCAAGCCCTTCGATCCCGCCGAGCTGGTTCAGCTCGTTCGGCGTCTTCTTGAGGGAGGGGCCCGGCGGGGGGTCGGCGGGTGTGATGTGCCTCGGGAGGCTGCTCCTGAGTCGTCCGCCTGGTCCTGACCTCTGGTCCTGACGCCTGGGTCTGGCGTCTGGTCCTGAGGGGCAGTGGGCTCTGCCCCGGTTTTCGGAGCGCTGTTCTGTGGATCTTCGGCTCTCTGTGCCTTCGGGGCTCGGGGGCGTCCACATCGCGGGAAGCCCGCAAACCCGCTCGCTTTTCTCCCCCTCTCCTCCCCTACGCTGGGTCCGTGACCCCCGTCGAGCTCTCGCGCATCGTGCTGCATGCCGTGCGTCGCGCCGTCGTCGAAGGGGAGCTCAGTGTGGAGGTGCCCGAGGACGTTGTCGTGGAGGTGCCCGGGCCCGGGGGGTGCGGGGACTACGCCACCAACGTCGCCCTCCAGCTCGCCCGCCCCGCCCACCAGCCCCCCCTCCGCGTCGCCGAGATCCTCCGCTCCCGTCTCGCCGCCGCCCCCGGAGTCGCCCGCGTCGACGTCACCGGGCCGGGGTTCCTCAACATCAGCCTCGACACCGGCACCCGTACCGCCGCGGCCCGTGCCCTCGTCGGCCGGATCCGCGCCCAGGGTCACGCCTACGGGCACAGCGACACCCTCGCCGGGCAGGTCGTCGAACTCCGCGTGCCGTACGAGGTGCGTGCCGAAGTCGTCGCCGACGCGCTCGTACGCATCGTCGGGTCGCAGGGCGGGCGGGTCGAGATCGGGCACGGTGAGCCGGTGAACCTCCGGCCCGTGCCCTCGCCCGAGGATCCCGCCCCTCTCGGTGCCGACGCCGCCCGCTGGGCCCTGCTGTATCCCGCCCCGCACGACCGGCCGCGGATCACCGCCGACCATCTCGTGCAGCGCGAGGCCAATCCGCTCTTCCGCGTCCGTTACGCCCACTCCCGCACCCGGGCCCTGCTGCGCAACGCCGCCCGCCTCGGCTACACCCCCGACAGCGAGCTGCCCGGCACGGACACCGGGGGCGCCGACGGCCTCGTCGCCGCCCTCACCGCCCACCCCCGCGTCCTCGCCGCCTCGGCCACCGACCGTGCGCCCCATCGTCTTGCCCGGCATCTCGTCACCCTCGCCGATGCCGTGCTCGCCCTCGCGCCCACCGTCCTGCCCTTCGGCGACGAGAAACCCTCGGCCGCCCACCGGGACCGGCTCGCGCTCGCCGACGCCGCCGGGACGGTGCTCGCCGGTGGCCTCTCCCTCCTCGGCATCGACGCCCCCGATCACCTCTGAGGGACGGGCGCGCCGCCGGTCGTACGGGCCCATGGCATGCCCAGGCGGCCGGCGGGCATATCCGCCGACCTTCAAAAACACCGACACCACAGACACCACAGACATCAAAAACATCACAAACATTACAAACATCGCCGAGACAGACGAGAGAGCAGCCCCGCCACCATGAGCCGTTCCGCCCACCCCGCCGGACCCCGTCACGCCGACGTCCTTCCCGAGGGTCACTACTCCGCCCCGCCCACCGACCTCAACACCCTCGACCCCAAGGTGTGGGCCGAGACGGTCAGCCGCGGGGCCGACGGTGTCGTCAGCGTCGGCGGGGTCGACGTGAAGCGGCTCGCCGAGGAGTTCGGCACCCCCGCCTACATCCTTGACGAGGCCGACTTCCGTGAGCGGGCCCGTGCCTGGCGTACCGCCTTCGGGCCCGGCGCCGACGTCTTCTACGCCGGCAAGGCGTTCCTCTCCCGTGCCGTCGTGCGGTGGCTGGAGGAGGAGGGGCTCAACCTGGACGTCTGTTCCGGGACCGAGCTCACCACCGCCCTCTCCGGCGGGATGCCCGCCGAGCGCATCGCCTTCCACGGCAACAACAAGACCGCGCGGGAGATCACCACCGCCGTCGAGGCCGGGGTCGGGCGGATCGTCCTCGACTCCTTCCAGGAGATCGTGCGCGTCGCCCACATCGCCCAGGGCCTCGGCCGGCGGCAGCGCGTGCAGATCCGGATCACCGTCGGTGTCGAGGCGCACACCCACGAGTTCATCGCCACGGCCCACGAGGACCAGAAGTTCGGGATTCCGCTCGCCGGCGGGCAGGCCGCCGAGGCGGTGCGGCGCGCGCTGATGCTCGACGGGCTCGAGCTCATCGGGATCCACTCCCACATCGGGTCCCAGATCTTCGACATGTCCGGCTTCGAGGTCGCCGCCCATCGCGTGGTCGGGCTGCTGCGCGACATCCGTGACGAGCACGGGGTCGAGCTGCCCGAGATCGACCTCGGGGGCGGGCTCGGCATCGCCTACACCAGTGACGACGATCCCCGCGAGCCCTACGAGATCGCCAAGGCCCTCACCGAGATCGTCACCCGGGAGTGCGAGCGCGCCGGCCTCCGTACGCCCCGGATCTCCGTCGAGCCCGGGCGCGCCATCGTCGGGCCCACCGCCTTCACCCTCTACGAGGTCGGCACCATCAAGCCGCTGGAGGGGCTGCGGACGTACGTCTCCGTCGACGGCGGGATGTCCGACAACATCCGGACCGCCCTCTACGACGCCGAGTACAGCGTCTCCCTCGTCTCCCGGGCCTCCGACGCCGAGCCCATGCTCGTCCGCGTCGTCGGCAAGCACTGCGAGAGCGGGGACATCGTCGTCAAGGACGCCTTCCTGCCGTCCGACCTCGCGCCCGGCGACCTCATCGCCGTACCGGCCACCGGTGCCTACTGCCGGTCCATGGCGAGCAACTACAACCATGCCCTCCGGCCGCCCGTCGTCGCCGTCGACGACGGCCGGGCCCGTGTCATCGTCCGCCGCGAGACCGAGGAGGATCTCCTCCGTCTCGACGTCGGGTGACAGCAGGGGACGGTGAAGGACTCCGGAGCGTCGAAGATCTTCCGTTTTCCGGCTCCGGGGAAATGAAATACATGTCTCACCATCCGGACCGGGCACAAAAAGCCCGGTCCGGTGAGTGAGACTTGTTGCATCGAAGGACCATGTCCGCGCGGACCACTCACCGGGTGTGCCAGAGTCATCTGTGCAGGCGGTACGAGCGGAACGGGAACGGGACGGAACGGGACGGCGGCAGCGTCAGGCGGCCGCTCACGCCGTATGACGGTACAGACCGTATGAGGAGACGAGGTCGGATGATGCGTACGCGTCCGCTGAAGGTGGCGCTGCTGGGCTGTGGGGTTGTCGGCTCAGAGGTGGCGCGCATCATGACGACGCACGCCGACGATCTCGCCAACCGGATCGGGGCTCCCGTCGAGCTCGCCGGTGTCGCCGTCCGGCGGCCCTCCAAGGTGCGGGAGGGCATCGACCCCTCCCTCGTCACCACCGACGCCACCGCCCTCGTCAAACGCGGCGACCTCGATGTCGTCGTCGAGGTCATCGGCGGTATCGAGCCCGCCCGTACGCTCATCACCACCGCCTTCGAGCACGGCGCCTCCGTCGTCTCCGCCAACAAGGCCCTCCTCGCCCAGGACGGCGCCGCCCTGCACGCCGTCGCCGAGGAGAACGGGCGGGACCTCTACTACGAGGCCGCCGTCGCCGGTGCCATCCCGCTCATCCGGCCGCTGCGCGAGTCCCTCGCCGGGGACAAGGTCAACCGCGTGCTCGGCATCGTCAACGGGACGACCAACTTCATCCTCGACAAGATGGACAGCACCGGCGCCGGGTACCAGGAGGCCCTGGACGAGGCCACCGCCCTCGGGTACGCGGAGGCCGATCCGACCGCCGACGTCGAGGCGTTCGACGCCGCCGCCAAGGCCGCCATCCTCGCCGGGATCGCCTTCCACACCCGCGTGCGGCTCGACGACGTCTACCGCGAGGGCATGACCGAGGTCACCGCCTCCGACTTCGCCTCCGCCAAGGAGATGGGCTGCACCATCAAGCTGCTCGCCATCTGCGAGCGGGCCGCGGACGGCGGGTCCGTCACCGCGCGCGTGCATCCCGCCATGATCCCGCTCAGCCACCCGCTCGCCTCCGTGCGCGGCGCCTACAACGCCGTGTTCGTCGAGTCCGATGCCGCCGGGCAGCTCATGTTCTACGGGCCCGGCGCCGGCGGCGCCCCCACCGCCTCCGCCGTGCTCGGCGACCTGGTGGCCGTCTGCCGCAACCGGCTCAACGGGGCCACCGGACCCGGCGAGTCCGCCTACGCCGCGCTGCCCGTCTCGCCCATGGGCGACGTCGTCACGCGCTACCACATCAGCCTCGACGTGGCCGACAAACCGGGTGTCCTCGCCCAGGTCGCCACCGTGTTCGCCGAACACGGCGTATCCATCGATACCGTTCGGCAGCAGGGGAAGGACGGCGAGGCGTCCCTCGTCGTCGTCACGCACCGCGCCTTTGACGCCTCCCTCTCCGGGACCGTCGACGCGCTGCGCAAGCTCGACACCGTGCGGGGTGTCGCCAGCATCATGCGGGTTGAAGGAGAGTAACCAGCAATGACCCATCAGTGGCGCGGAATCATCGAGGAGTACCGGGACCGGCTTCCGGTGTCCGACAGCACGCCGGTCGTGACGCTCCGCGAAGGCGGTACGCCCCTCGTACCCGCGCAGGTTCTCTCCGAGCGCACCGGGTGTGACGTTCATCTCAAGGTCGAGGGCGCCAACCCCACCGGGTCCTTCAAGGATCGCGGCATGACCATGGCCATCAGCCGGGCCAAGGAGGAGGGTGCCCAGGCCGTCATCTGCGCCTCCACCGGCAACACCTCCGCCTCCGCCGCCGCCTACGCCGTACGGGCCGGGATGGTCTGCGCGGTGCTCGTACCGCGCGGCAAGATCGCCATAGGGAAGATGGGCCAGGCCCTCGTCCACGGCGCCAAGATCCTCCAGGTCGACGGCAACTTCGACGACTGCCTCGACCTCGCCCGCGCCCTCAGCGACAACTACCCCGTCGCCCTGGTCAATTCGGTCAATCCGGTGCGTATCGAGGGGCAGAAGACGGCCGCCTTCGAGATCGTCGACATGCTCGGCGACGCGCCCGACGTCCATGTCCTGCCGGTGGGCAACGCGGGCAACATCACCGCGTACTGGAAGGGCTACAAGGAGTACGCCGCCGACGGCATCGCCTCCCGGACCCCGCGCATGTGGGGGTACCAGGCGTCCGGCAGCGCGCCCATCGTGCGCGGCGAGGTCGTCAAGGACCCGTCGACCATCGCCACCGCCATCCGCATCGGCAACCCCGCGTCCTGGCAGTACGCCCTCGCCGCGCGCGACGAGTCCGGCGGGCTCATCGACGAGGTGACGGACCGTGAGATCCTGCGCGCCTACCGGCTGTTGGCCGCCCAGGAGGGCGTCTTCGTGGAGCCCGCCTCCGCCGCCTCCGTCGCCGGTCTGCTGAAGGCCGCCGAGCAGGGCAAGGTCGATCCCGGCCAGACCATCGTCTGCACCGTCACCGGCAACGGGCTGAAGGACCCCGACTGGGCCGTCGCCGGCGCACCGCAGCCGGTCACCGTCCCCGTCGACGCCGCCACGGCGGCCGAGCGCCTCGGCCTCGTCTGACCTGACCGCCACCCCGGTCCCGGCCGAACGCCGGATCCGACGGCAGGTCCGAGGGCGAGTCCCGACGGCGGACCCGACCGCGGATCCGACGGCAGGCTGAAGTCCGGAGTACGGCTGAGGTAAGGACCGAGCACGGCACGAGGGGTGCACAAGAGGCCGGCGACACGCATCGTGCGCCTCCTGTGCGCCCTATGTCGTGAGGGAACCTTCCTTCGATAAGCTGTACTCAACCCGCCCGCCGCACAGGCCGCCGCCGCGTCCGTACCCGTCCGGACCCGGGCGCGCACGGTCGCATCCGGCCCGGCGCCGCGCTGCCCCCGCGTCGCCGCCGCGGGCGAGAGGCCGTCGTCCCATGCCGGCCGTGCCGCATTCCCCGTTCCCAGCCCCGATCCCCGGTTCCCGCATTCCGCTCCACGCATTCCGATCGTCAAGAATCACGCAGCTCAAGCTCAAGGAGAGTCAACGAGCGATGGCCGGTCCAGCGTTCCGCGCCGCCGCCGTACGGGTGCGCGTCCCCGCCACCAGCGCCAATCTCGGCCCGGGCTTCGACGCCTTCGGCCTCGCACTGGGGCTCTACGACGACGTCGTCGTCCGGGTGGCGGACTCCGGGCTGCACATCGACATCGCGGGAGAGGGCGGCGAAACGCTGCCGCGTGACGAAAAACACCTGCTCGTACGGTCCCTGCGCACCGCCTTCGACATCCTCGGCGGACAGCCGCGCGGCCTCGAGATCGTCTGCGCGAACCGCATTCCGCACGGCCGCGGCCTGGGCTCCTCCTCCGCCGCCATCTGCGCGGGCATCGTCGCCGCGCGTGCCGTGACCATAGGCGGCGACACGAAACTCGACGACACCGCGCTGCTGGAGCTCGCCAACGAGATCGAGGGCCACCCCGACAACGTCGCCGCCTGCCTGATGGGCGGGTTCACCCTCTCCTGGATGCAGAGCGGCGCCGCCCGCGCCATCAGGATGGAGCCCGCGGGTTCCATCGTTCCGGTGGTTTTCGTCCCCGGGAAGCCGGTCCTGACCGAGACGGCGCGCGGACTGCTCCCGCGCACCGTGCCGCACGTCGACGCCGCCGCCAACGCGGGCCGTGCCGCCCTGCTCGTCGAGGCCCTGACCAGGCGCCCCGAGCTGCTGCTGCCCGCCACCGAGGACCGTCTGCACCAGGAGTACCGCGCGCCGGCGATGCCGGAGAGCGCCGCGCTCGTCGACCGGCTGCGCGCCGACGGCGTCCCCGCCGTCATCTCCGGTGCCGGACCGACGGTGATGGCGCTGGCCGACGAGGCCACCGCCGACAAGGTGCAGGCCCTGGCCGGTCCGGAATGGGCCGCGAACCGGCTCGCCCTCGACATGCGGGGAGCGAGCGTGCTGCCGCTTGCGTCCTGACACCCGAATGCCGGATGTGGAGAGGGGGAATGTTTGTTGGATCCGGTAGTGTTAATCTCAAGTCTGCACCCGACCCCACCATGGCGAGGTGCTTGTTGTCCCCGTCCGGGACAGACATTCTTCCGGGAGCTCCCCAAGCCGCACTGTGTTCCGTACGTCGTATCCGGGCAATATGCCGTACGCGCGCACTGAACGGCCCACAGGGCAGCACGCTCCGGAATCGGTGCGACCCCACCACGTGACACCGGGTGTCACGACTCGAGGTGGCGCCATCACCAGATATCTCTTCCGCCGTTCAGGCGGACCACCGCACCGGCTTGGTTCACCGAATCAGGACCGAAGCCGGACAGCACAACCGGTCGCCGAGCCAGACAGGCCGACGTCCGCTCCAGGGAAGGACCCTTCGTGAGCGACACCACCGATCTGATGGGCGCACGTGTCGAGGAGACCGCTGCCGCGCCCGCCACGGACGCCTCCGCGCCTGCCACCGGTGCCGGCTCCCGGCGGCGCCGTGGCACCGGACTCGAGGGCATGGTGCTGGCCGAGTTGCAGCAGGTCGCATCCGGCCTCGGTATCAGGGGCACCGCGCGTATGCGCAAGAGCCAGCTGATCGAGGTCATCAAGGAGGCCCAGGCCGGCGGCGCCCCCGCCCCCAAGGCGACGGCCGCGGGCGACACCGCCGAGGCCAAGCCGAAGCGCCGCGCCACCTCCAAGACCCGTACGGGTGACTCGGCCGCCGCGGCCCCCGCCGAGCAGGCCGCCGCCGCGCAGCAGATCGAGATCCCCGGCCAGCCGTCCCCCAAGGCGTCCGCCGCCGAGCAGACCGCCGCCGACGAGGCCGCTCCCGTCGAGCGCCGCCGGCGCCGCGCCACCGCCGACGCGGGCAGCCCCGCGGGCGGCGCCTCCGGCAGCGCCGAGACGATCGCCGCCGAGGCCAAGACGGAGGCCAGGAACGAGCCCAGGGCCGAGGCGCCCGCCCAGCAGGCGCAGACCCAGACGCAGCCCCAGACCCAGGCGCAGCCGCAGGGCGACGCCGGTGAGGGCGCCGAGGGCCGCCGCCGTGACCGCCGTGAGCGCGGCCGGGACCGTACCGACCGCGGGGACCGCACCGACCGTGCCGACCGCACCGACCGGGACCGCGGTGACCGCGACCGCCGGGGCGGCAAGGGCGACGAGCAGCAGGGCCAGGCCGGTCCGGGCGGCCAGCGCCCGCAGCAGGGCCAGCAGCAGGGCGGCCGTCAGGACCGCCAGGACCGTCAGGACCGCAACACCGGTCCGCAGGACGACGACGACTTCGACGGCGGCCGGCGCGGCCGTCGCGGGCGCTACCGGGACCGCCGGGGCCGTCGCGGCCGTGACGAGATGGGTCCCGAGCCGCAGGTCGCCGACGACGACGTCCTGATCCCCGTCGCGGGCATCCTGGACATCCTCGACAACTACGCGTTCATCCGCACGTCCGGCTACCTGCCGGGGCCGAACGACGTGTACGTGTCCCTCGCCCAGGTCCGCAAGAACGGGCTGCGCAAGGGCGACCACGTCACCGGCGCGGTCCGCCAGCCCAAGGAGGGCGAGCGCCGCGAGAAGTTCAACGCGCTGGTCCGCCTGGACTCCGTCAACGGCATGGCGCCCGAACACGGCCGTGGCCGCCCGGAGTTCAACAAGCTGACCCCGCTCTACCCGCAGGACCGCCTCCGCCTGGAGACGGACCCGGGTGTGCTGACGACCCGGATCATCGACCTGGTGTCGCCGATCGGCAAGGGCCAGCGCGGTCTGATCGTGGCCCCGCCGAAGACCGGCAAGACCATGATCATGCAGGCGGTCGCCAACGCGATCACCCACAACAACCCCGAGTGCCACCTGATGGTCGTCCTCGTCGACGAGCGTCCGGAAGAGGTCACCGACATGCAGCGGTCGGTGAAGGGCGAGGTCATCTCCTCGACCTTCGACCGTCCCGCCGAGGACCACACCACGGTCGCCGAGCTCGCCATCGAGCGCGCCAAGCGCCTGGTGGAGCTGGGTCACGACGTCGTCGTCCTGCTCGACTCGATCACGCGTCTGGGCCGTGCGTACAACCTCGCCGCCCCCGCCTCCGGCCGCATCCTGTCCGGTGGTGTCGACTCCACGGCCCTCTACCCGCCGAAGCGCTTCTTCGGTGCGGCCCGCAACATCGAGGACGGCGGCTCGCTGACCATCCTCGCCACCGCCCTGGTGGACACCGGGTCCCGCATGGACGAGGTGATCTTCGAGGAGTTCAAGGGCACCGGCAACATGGAGCTCAAGCTCGACCGGAAGCTCGCCGACAAGCGCATCTTCCCCGCGGTGGACGTCGACGCGTCCGGTACCCGCAAGGAGGAGATCCTGCTCGGCAACGAGGAGCTGGGCGTCGTCTGGAAGCTGCGCCGGGTGCTGCACGCGCTCGACCAGCAGCAGGCGATCGAGCTGCTCCTCGACAAGATGAAGCAGACCAAGTCGAACATCGAGTTCCTGATGCAGATCCAGAAGACCACTCCGACACCTGGAAACGGCGACTGAGCCGGTCTCATTTGGCCTGAATTTGCCTCAACGGCCGTCTAATCGGCTTCGGTTGGGACATGGTCGCCGACTAGGCTAGGCACAGCCTGCACACAGGCCGCCCGGTACGCAGCTGTTCGCAGCTGTAACATCGGGCGGCCTTTCGGCGCAGTACGGAGGGGCGCCCTCTGCGCGCCCCCCTGAAACATGTCTCAATGGGGGGACTCTCTTGTCCACAGCCACGTCCGGCACGGCTCGCCACAGACGCCGGATACGCTTCGCGCTGCCCCTGGCCGGGGCCGGTGTCGCCGCGGCCGTCACGGCGGCGCTCCTGACCTCGACCGCGAACGCGGCCCCGGCGCTTCCCAAGCCGACCGCGAAGCCCACCGTCCAGGGCTCGCCGTCGCAGACCGAACTGAAGCGGCGCGTCGCCGGTGCTCTCACCCAGGACGACGTTCCTGGCCGGACGACCTCCAAGGCGTCGTTCAGCGCGGCCACGTCCGGCAGCACCGGCACCGGCACGTCGAGCGGCACGGTCAGCCCGTACATCATCGGCGGCAGCACGACCACCATCAGCTCCGCGCCCTGGATGGCGCAGCTCTGGTACTACGACGACAAGGGCACCGCGTCCACCACCGACGACATCGGCTTCTTCTGCGGTGGCTCGGTGATCTCGCCGTCGAAGATCCTCACCGCCGCGCACTGCGTCAAGGGCTACAACTGGAAGGCCAACGGCGCGATCATCACCGGCACCGACCAGCAGCCCACCGACGACGGCGCAGGCGGTACGGACCTCCACGGCGGCCAGGCCACCGGTCTGCTCCGGCAGTGGAACCACCCGTCGTACAGTTCGACGACGATCAACAACGACATCGCCGTGCTCACCCTGGCCGTCCCGGTCAAGGCCACGCCGATCCGCATGGTCACCTCCGGTGACACCGCCTCCTACGCGGCCGGCACCTCCGGGAAGCTCTACGGCTGGGGCCGTACCAGCTCCACCACGCAGGACATCTCGCAGACCCTGAAGACGGCCACGCTGCCGATCCAGTCCGACACCACCTGCTCGGGCGCCTACGGCACCGGGACCGTCAAGTTCGTCAAGGGCCACATGGTGTGCGCCGGCAAGCCCGCCACCGGCAGCGACACCGGCACCACCACCGCCTGCAACGGTGACTCCGGCGGACCGCTCGTCGTGAACGGCCGGATCGCGGGCGTGGTCTCCTGGGGCGTCACGGACTGCGTGGCGAAGGGCGCCTACAGCGTCTTCACCAAGGTGAGCTCGTACGTCGGCGCGGCCTACCCGCAGGCCGACGACAGCAACCTGAGCTACTACGACAACAAGGCCGACGTCTTCCTGCGCAACTCCTCCACGAAGACCGGCTACGAGAAGGACTCCAAGGGCACGTCCTTCGGCACGACGACCAACCTGGGCAGCTGGAGCGCCGTCAACCTCTACACCCAGAGCGATCTGAACCGGGACGGCTACCAGGACGACATCTACCGGGTCGGCTCCACCGGTGACGTCTACTGGGACCACTTCGTGATCAACTCGGCCCGCACCTCGGGCTCCTGGGTCACCTCGAAGCTCTTCTCCAACTGGAAGACCCGCACCCGGATCATCACCCCGGGCGATGTCACCGGCGACTACAAGCCCGACCTGCTGTCCGTCGACTCCGGCGGCACGCTGTGGATCTACCCCGGCAACGGGAACGGCACCTTCGGCACGCGGGTCTCGGTCGGCACCGGGTGGAGCCAGTACAACGCGGTGGTCGGGCACGGTGACTTCACCGGCGACGGCAAGGCCGACCTGCTCGCCCGCAAGTCCAGCACCGGCGACCTGTACCTCTACAAGGGCACCGGCAAGACCGGCAGCGCCGCGTTCTCGGCCCGGATCAAGGTGCGCAGCGCCTGGACCGGCTACAACCGCCTGGCCGCCGTGGGCGACTTCACCGGCGACGGCAAGGCCGACCTGCTGGCCCGGACGACCGGCGGCACGCTGTACCTGTACCCGGGCACCGGCTCGGCGAGCAGCACGATCTTCGGCACCCGCGTCTCGCTCGGCACGGGCTACCAGAAGTACGACCTCATCGGCTGATCGGGTCACCGCTCACCCCGGAGTGCCCACCGCCCCCAGGCGGTGGGCACTCCGCGTTCCACGGCCTTCCCGGCGGCCCTCGTGGACGCTCCGGGACCTCCGGCCACGCTGTGCAACCCTTTCCCGAGTTTCGCCGTCTGACCCGTCGGGGTGACGATGGTGCCGTGCGCCGATGTCGCCCGCACCGGGCCTGACCCTGAACGCAGGGGGTAACCGACCGGAGACACAGAACCGAGGAGCGCATGTCTGCCGAGAGCACGCCGGAACCCGGCATAACGGGGGAGAACGGCACCAGTGAGGGCCCCGGTCACCGAGTGAGCGGCTCGCGCCGCAAGGCCCTGAGGATCATGGCCTGGACGGCGACGGCCGTGGTCGTGATCGGCGGCAGCGGGGCCGCGTACCTGTGGTTCAGGCTCAACGGCAACATCAGGACCGTCGACATCAACCAGGCGCTCGGCACGGACCGGCCGCAGAAGGCCGACAACGGCTCCGAGAACATCCTCGTCCTCGGCTCCGACAGCCGCTCCGGCGGCAACAAGAAGCTCGGCGGGGGCACCGACGACGGCAGCGCGCGCTCCGACACCGCGATGATCATCCATGTGTACAAGGGCCACAAGAAGGCGAGTGTCGTGTCCATACCGCGCGACACCCTCGTCGACCGGCCGCGGTGTACGGACACCGGCGGCGCCACCCACCCGGCCGCCTCGCACGTCATGTTCAACGAGTCGTACTCCACCGGCGGCGCCGCCTGCACCGTCAAGACCGTCGAGTCCTTCACCGGGCTCCGGATGGACCACTACCTCGAGGTCGACTTCAAGGGCTTCCAGAAGCTCATCGACGAACTCGGCGGCGTCCAGGTCACCACCACCCGGGACATCGAGGACCCGCAGAGCCACCTCGACCTCAAGGCCGGCACGCACACCCTCGACGGGCAGCAGGCCCTCGGACTGGTCCGCACCCGGCACGGTGTCGGCGACGGCTCCGACCTCGGCCGCATCCAGCTCCAGCAGGCGTTCGTGAAGGCCCTGGTCGACCAGGTCAAGCACATCGGCATCCTGGGCAACTACAAACAGCTGCTCGACCTCGGCGACACCGCCACCAGTGCCGTCACCACCGACTCCGACCTCGGCTCGGTGAACTCCCTGATGTCGTTCGCCTACGGCCTCAAGGGCATCAGCTCGTCCAAGATGAAGATGATCACGATGCCGGTGCGGTACGACCCCGCGAACCCGAACCGCGTGATCGTCGCCGAGGCGCAGGCCAGGCTCGTCTGGACCGCCCTGGAGAACGACCTGCCGATCCCGGCGGGCGCCACCAAGGGCACGGCCACGGGCGAGGCCAAGGGCGTGGTGACGTCGGCCACACCCGTGGCGTCGGGCAAGGCGACGGCCTCCGCCCGGTAGGACCGCGCGGCACCCGCGGCAGGACCCCGCAGGACCCGCGGCGGCACCCGCGGCAAGGCCCCGAGCAGGGCCGCAGCAGGGCCGCGGCAGGGCCCCGGGCGAGGCTCCCCGGACAGGCGGCGAGGTCCCGGAGGCCCTGGGAATACCACAGGGCCGTCCCCGGTTTTGGGGGATACGGCCAGTCCTGGCAGACTGGTACGTCGGCTCCGGTTCACGCCCCCGCATCCCGCGGCGGCGACCCGGCGCCCTCCCGAAATCTAGGAGACACCTTGAAGCGCGAAATCCACCCCGAGTACGTCGAGACGCAGGTCAGCTGCACCTGTGGCGCGTCGTTCACCACCCGCAGCACGATCCAGTCCGGCACCATCCGGGCCGAGGTCTGCTCCGAGTGCCACCCGTTCTACACGGGCAAGCAGAAGATCCTCGACACCGGTGGCCGAGTGGCCCGCTTCGAGGCCCGCTTCGGCAAGGCTGCGGCCGGCTCCAAGAAGTAGCGAGTCCCAGACCGCCGGTCCACGGCGGCACCCCTGCCCGGGGTGCCGCCGGGACCGGCGTTTTTGGTCACCCGCCCTTCCCCGCCACCCGCAGCAGCACCACTCAGGAGCCCCCAGATGTTCGAGGCCGTCGAGGAACTCGTCGCAGAGCACGCCGACCTGGAAAAACAGCTCGCCGACCCGTCGGTCCACGCCGACCAGGCCAACGCGCGCCGGCTGAACAAGCGCTACGCCGAGCTCACCCCGATCGTCGCCACGTACCGCTCCTGGAAGCAGACCGGCGACGACGTCGAGACCGCGCGCGAGTTCGCCGCCGACGACCCGGACTTCGCCGCCGAGGTCAAGGTGCTGGAGAAGCAGCGCGAGGAGCAGACCGAGAAGCTGCGCCTGCTGCTCGTGCCGCGCGACCCCAGCGACGACAAGGACGTCATCCTCGAGATCAAGGCGGGCGCCGGCGGCGACGAGTCCGCCCTGTTCGCCGGTGACCTGCTGCGCATGTATCTGCGCTACGCGGAGCGCGTCGGCTGGAAGACCGAGATCATCGACGCCACCGAGTCCGAGCTGGGCGGCTACAAGGACGTCCAGGTCGCCGTGAAGACCAAGGGCGGCCAGGGCGCCACCGAGCCCGGCCAGGGCGTCTGGGCCCGCCTCAAGTACGAGGGCGGCGTGCACCGCGTCCAGCGCGTCCCGGCGACCGAGTCCCAGGGCCGCATCCACACCTCCGCGGCCGGTGTCCTCGTCACCCCCGAGGCGGAGGAGGTCGACGTCGAGGTCAACCCCAACGACCTGCGCATCGACGTCTACCGCTCCTCCGGACCCGGCGGCCAGTCCGTCAACACCACCGACTCCGCGGTGCGCATCACCCACCTGCCCACCGGCGTCGTCGCCTCCTGCCAGAACGAGAAGAGCCAGCTCCAGAACAAGGAGCAGGCGCTGCGCATCCTGCGCTCCAGGCTGCTCGCCATCGCGCAGGAGGAGGCGGAGCGGGAGGCCGCCGACGCCCGCCGCAGCCAGGTCCGCACCGTGGACCGCTCCGAGAAGATCCGCACGTACAACTTCCCGGAGAACCGCATCTCGGACCACCGCGTCGGCTTCAAGTCGTACAACCTCGACCAGGTCCTCGACGGCGAGCTCGACGCGGTCATCCAGGCGTGCGTCGACGCGGACTCGGCGGCCAAACTGGCGGCCGCCTGACCACCGGCCCCGGCCGGGCCCCGGTCCCGGGACCGGCCCGGTCGCGGCCCGGACCCCCGGCCCCGGAGCGACCGGTCCCGGACCGGCCGGACCCCGCCCGCCCCCACTCGCCCCCCACTCGCCCCCACCCCCCGCACCCGCCCGGCCCCGGCCGGATCCCTCGTACCGGACACTTCGGAGGACTCGCGTGAACCTGCTGCTCGCAGAGGTGGCCCAGGCCACCCAGCGGCTGGCCGACGCCGGCGTGCCCTCGCCGCGCACCGACGCGGAGGAGCTCGCCGCGTTCGTGCACGGGGTCAAGCGGGGCGAGCTGCACTCCGTCAAGGACTCCGACTTCGACGCCCGCTACTGGGAGGTCATCGCCCGGCGCGAGCAGCGTGAACCGCTGCAGCACATCACCGGGCGGGCCTTCTTCCGCTATCTGGAGCTCCAGGTCGGCCCCGGGGTGTTCGTGCCGCGGCCCGAGACCGAGTCGGTGGTGGGCTGGGCGATAGACGCGGTCCGCGCCATGGACGTGGTCGAGCCGCGCATCGTCGACCTGTGCACCGGCTCCGGCGCCATCGCGCTCGCCCTCGCCCAGGAGGTCCCGCGGTCCCGCGTGCACGCCGTGGAACTGTCCGAGGACGCCCTCGTCTGGACCCGCAAGAACATGGCCGACTCCCGCGTCGACCTGCGCCAGGGCAACGCCCTCGACGCCTTCCGCGACCTCGACGGCCATGTCGACCTGGTCATCTCCAACCCGCCGTACATCCCGCTCACCGAGTGGGAGTACGTCGCCCCCGAGGCCCGCGACTACGACCCCGAGCTCGCGCTGTTCTCCGGCGAGGACGGCCTCGACCTCATCCGGGGCATCGAACGCACCGCGCACCGGCTGCTGCGCCCCGGTGGGGTCGTCGTCATCGAGCACGCCGACACCCAGGGCGGGCAGGTGCCGTGGATCTTCACCGAGGAACGGGGCTGGGCCGACGCCGCCGACCACCCCGACCTCAACCGGCGGCCCCGCTTCGCCACCGCCCGCAAGGCGCTGCCGTGACCACCCCCCAGACCTCATTCCCCCAGCAGTACGTGTACGAGGAGGCCCGCTAGACATGGCTCGGCGATACGACACCAATGACGTGACCGACCGCGCTACCGGTCTGCGTGAGGCAGCGTCCGCCGTCCGCCGCGGCGAGCTGGTGGTCCTGCCGACCGACACGGTCTACGGCATCGGTGCCGACGCGTTCTCCTCGGAAGCCGTGGCCGACCTCCTGGACGCCAAGGGGCGTGGCCGCAACATGCCCACCCCCGTCCTCATCGGCTCCCCGAACACCCTGCACGGCCTCGTCACCGACTTCTCCGAGCTCGCCTGGGAACTCGTCGACGCGTTCTGGCCGGGCGCGCTCACCCTCGTCGCCCGGCACCAGCCGTCCCTCCAGTGGGACCTGGGGGACACCCGGGGCACGGTCGCCGTCCGGATGCCGCTGCACCCCGTCGCCATCGAGCTGCTGACCGAGGTCGGCCCGATGGCCGTCTCCTCCGCCAACCTCACCGGTCACCCCTCGCCGGAGACCTGCGACGCCGCGCGCGACATGCTCGGCGACTCGGTCTCCGTCTACCTCGACGGCGGCCCCACGCCGGGCAACGTGCCCTCGTCGATCGTCGACGTCAGCCGTGAGGTGCCGGTGCTGCTGCGGGCCGGGGCCATCGGCGCGGAGGAGCTGCGGAAGGTGGTACCCGACCTCGAGGTGGCGAATTGACTGCCCCTGAGGGGCGTGGCATAGGCAACGGGGTGGAGATGGGACACCTGGTGACTCCGGGGATCCCCACCGACAGCTTCCGCATCCTCCACGTCAGCACCGGCAACGTGTGCCGCTCGCCGATCACGGAGCGGCTGACCCGGCATGCCGTCGCGGACCGGCTGGGGGACCCGCTGTGGGGCGGGCTGATCGTGGAGAGCGCGGGGACGTGGGGGCACGAGGGCGCGCCCATGGAGGCCAACGCGGAGACCGTGCTGGCGGACTTCGGGGCGGATGCCTCCGGCTTCGTGGGGCGGGAACTGCTCGACGAGCACGTGATCCGGGCGGATCTGGTGCTGACCGCTACGCGGGACCACCGGGCGCAGGTCATCTCGATGGGGCATTCGGCGGGGCTGCGGACTTTTACGCTCAAGGAGTTCACCCGGCTGGTCCGGGCCATCGACCCGGCGACGCTGCCTCCGCTGGAGGACGGGGTCGTCGCGCGGGCGCGGGCGCTGGTGCGGGCGGCTGCCGCCCTGCGGGGGTGGCTGCTGGCGCCCACGGCGGAGGCGGACGAGGTCCATGACCCCTACGGGGCGCCGCTGACGTTCTTCCGGTCCATCGGGGACGAGATAAACGAGGCGCTGGATCCTGTGGTGACGGCGCTGACCGGGGTTCCGGCCCGGATGTGATCCCGGGGGCGGTTGCGCTGCCGCGCCGGTTGCGGGGGTGACGGTGCGCGTCGGGCGGGCCGGCCGGGGAGGATCTCGCCCCCGCCGCCCCTACCCGTTCCCGTCCCCAGGGGCTCCGCCCCTGTGACCCCGGCGGGGCTGCGCCCCTGCGCCCCGGGACCCTCTGGCGGGGCTGTGCCCCTGTGACCCCGGCGGGGCTGCGCCCCTGCGCCCCGGGACCCCCTGCGGGGCTGCGCCCCGCGGCCCTGGTGCACTGCCGTGACCACACCCGGGACCCCACCCGTGACCTCTTCTGGGACCGCTCCCGTGACCCGGGCGGGGGTCGGTCCCGGGTGGCGGGCGGGGCAGGGGGGATGGGCCTACATTGGGGGTGGTTACGTCGTCGTCGACGTGGTGCGGAGAGTGTCATGGCGGTTGTGCGCGGCCTTGAGACGGATGTGCCGGGGCGGCAGGATCCCGAGATCGCCGGGCTGCTGGCCGCGGAGGCCGAGCGGCAGGAGGGCGCGCTCCAGCTGATCGCCGCCGAGAACTTCACCTCGCCCGCCGTCCTCGCCGCGCTCGGCTCGCCCCTCGCCAACAAGTACGCCGAGGGATACCCCGGCGCCCGGCACCACGGCGGGTGCGAGATCGTCGACGCCGTCGAGCGCGTCGCGATCGACCGGGCCAGGTCGCTCTTCGGCGCCGCCCACGCCAACGTGCAGCCCCACTCCGGCTCCTCCGCAGTCCTGGCGGCCTACGCCGCCCTGCTGCGCCCCGGAGACACCGTCCTCGCCCTCGGGCTGCCCCACGGCGGTCACCTCACCCACGGCTCGCCGTCCAACTTCTCCGGCCGCTGGTTCGACTTCGTCTCCTACGGCGTCGACGCGGAGAGCGGGCTCATCGACTACGAGCAGGTCCGCACCCTCGCCCGTACGCACCGGCCCAAGGCCGTGGTGTGCGGGTCCATCTCCTACCCCCGGCACATCGACTACGCGGCGTTCCGCGAGGTGGCCGACGAGGTGGGCGCCTCTCTCATCGCCGACGCCGCCCACCCCATCGGGCTCGTCGCCGGGGGAGCGGCGCCCAGCCCGGTGCCGTACGCCGACATCGTCTGCGCCACCACGCACAAGGTGCTGCGCGGGCCGCGCGGCGGGATGATCCTGTGCGGGGCGGAGCTGGCCGAGCGGGTCGACCGGGCCGTGTTCCCGTTCTCCCAGGGCGGCGCCCAGATGAACTCCGTCGCCGCCAAGGCCGTCGCGTTCGGCGAGGCCGCCGCCCCGGCGTTCGACGTCTACGCCCATCAGGTCGTCGACAACGCCCGGGTCCTCGCGCACGCCCTGGAGGAGGAGGGGTTCACGGTCACCACCGGGGGGACGGACACCCATCTGATCACCGTGGACCCCGGGCCGCTCGGAGCCGACGGACGGGCCGCCAAGACGCGGCTCGCCGCCGCCGGGATCGTGCTCGACTGCTGCGCGCTGCCCCACGGCGACGCCGGCGGCGACGCCCGCGGACTGCGGCTCGGCACCGCCGCCGTCACCACCCAGGGCATGGGGGAGAAGGAGATGGGGCGGATCGCCGAGTTCATGGCACGGGCGCTGCGGGCCGGCGTGACGGACACCGGCGGGGCGGACCTGCGGGAGCGGGTACGGGAACTCACCGCAGGGTTCCCGCCATATCCCCGGTGACGGTTCGTGCCACGATGTCCACGACACTTCCGGCCGAAACGGGGTGGTCGCCGGAGTGGAGAGAGCCGTGCACAGCCACACGTGCAACCATCCTCGCTACCCGGAAGTCCTCACCCGTATGCATCCCTCGCTAGGGTGTGTGGCTGAGATGGCCAGCGAGACCTGTGGGGAAGCCCGTGCGTGAATATCTCCTGACGCTCTGCATCACGGCCGCGGTGACGTATCTGCTGACCGGGCCGGTGCGGAAGTTCGCGATCGTGGCCGGGGCCATGCCGGAGATCCGGGCACGTGACGTGCACCGGGAGCCCACTCCGCGCCTCGGCGGCATCGCCATGTTCTTCGGACTGTGCGCCGGGCTGCTCACCGCCGACCACCTGAACAACCTCAACGACGTGTTCGCGAAGTCGAACGAGCCGCGCGCCCTGCTCTCCGGCGCCGCGCTGATCTGGCTGATCGGTGTCCTGGACGACAAGTTCGAGATCGACGCGCTGATCAAGCTGGGCGGCCAGATGATCGCCGCCGGCGTCATGGTCATGCAGGGTCTGACGATCCTGTGGCTGCCCATCCCCGGTGTCGGCAACGTGGCGCTCACCCAGTGGCAGGGCACGCTGCTGACGGTGGGCCTGGTCCTCGTCACCATCAACGCGGTGAACTTCGTCGACGGTCTCGACGGTCTCGCGGCCGGCATGGTGTGCATCGCGGCGGCGGCGTTCTTCCTGTACGCCTACCGGATCTGGTACTCGTACGGCATCGAGGCCGCCGCCCCCGGCACCCTCTTCGCGGTGATCCTGATGGGCATGTGCCTCGGCTTCCTGCCGCACAACATGCACCCGGCCCGGATCTTCATGGGCGACTCCGGTTCCATGCTCATCGGCCTGGTGCTCGCGGCGGGCGCCATCTCGATCACCGGGCAGGTCGACCCCGACGCGCTCTCGCTGTTCGCGGGGTCCGAGCAGGCGGCCGTGCACCAGACGGTGCCCGTGTACATCCCGCTGCTGCTGCCGCTCACCATCATCGCGGTGCCCACCGCCGACCTGGTGCTGGCGATCGTCCGCCGGACCTGGCGCGGCCAGTCGCCGTTCGCCGCCGACCGCGGCCATCTGCACCACCGGCTCCTGCAGATCGGCCACTCGCACAGCCGGGCCGTGATGATCATGTACTTCTGGTCGGCCCTGATCGCGTTCGGCGCCCTCGGCTACTCCGTCAACTCCGCGTCGATGTGGATCGTCCTCGGGGTGGTGTTCCTCAGCGCCGTCGGCCTGCTCCTGCTCCTGCTGCCGCGCTTCACGCCGCGTGCCCCGCGCTGGGCCGAGGCCTTCGTGCCGCCGCGCTACCGCCGCCGGTCGCTGGTCGCCGCACAGCACGACGTGACGGAGGACGCAGCGGACGGTGCCCAGGAGAACGGGCAGGAAAACGCACAGGAAAGCGGGCAGCCGGACGCCCCGGAGCCGGAATGTCAAACGGACCCCCAGGACTGTGCTCCGGTCGGTGCCGGGGTGTCCGCGGGGGCCGGAGCGAACCGCGTGAACGGTGCCACCGCCCTCCGGGGACGCACAGCACGTTTCACCGGCGGGCGCAAGACCGGGTCGTCCCGCTGAAGGTCCCAAGGTAAGAATCTGACTAAAGCGTTGCCAATTCGTGGGAGTGCAGAGCGGGTTAATACCAGACATAAAGACCCGGATTCTGCACAGACGCGCGCTGTCATACTCATGTGTGACAGCGCGCACACCTACCAGGTAAAGACCTCATCAAATAGTTTGTGATACCGTTCACTAAACCCCGGATAGAGCCGAAGGGCCCTAGCGCGACGGTCTATTGGCGTGAGGGATCGCTCCTCCGACCGGGTCTACGCTCGTCCATGACGACACCCTGCCCCCCCTTGAAAGCGGAGTTGCCGCCATGCCGTCCCATGACGTCCGGAGTCTCCTGCCGATCGCGGTCCCGACCGCGGCCGTCGGCGCCATCGCTGTCGCTGTCAGCGGCGCGGTGGCCGGCGGTGAAGGCGCGACCGGTGCGGCCGTGGGACTGGTGCTGACGCTGCTCTTCATGGGACTGGGTATCGTCGTCCTCCAGTGGACGGCGAAGGCTCTTCCCCAGCTTTTCCAGGCCATGGGCCTGATGCTCTACGTCGCCCAGCTCCTGTTGCTCATGATCTTCGTGGCCGTCTTCAAGCACACGTCGCTCTTCAACCCCAGGGCGTTCGCGCTGTCGCTCGTCATCTGCACCGTGGTGTGGATGGGGGCACAGGCCCGCGCGCACCTCAAGTCCAAGATCTTCTACATCGATCCGGACACGGTGAACAGCGGCGGGGCTGCCGGGACCGGGTCGAGGTCGTGAGTGGTAGGGGCGGGATAAAGACGTGGGAGACCTCCTGCTATCGTCCGGTGCCAACTGCGGCATCGAGGGCGCGGGCATCCGAGCTGACGCCTGTTCCGTCGCGAGGCTCGAGGCCCCCCAGCCGCTCCCCCATCCGTAACACCAGTCCGGTGCCGATCCGCGGCTGCGCGCCGCGCCGACACAACGAGGTTGCCGTACCCATGCGTCACGCCGAAGGAGCCCGCGGTGAGTGCTGACCAGACCCAGCTCGCCTTTGACTGGAGTTGCCGGATCATGTCCGACAACGGGTGCGGCTTCCCGGCTCCGGGCCTGCACTCGTTCCTGTTCGCCCCCCTGGCCACCGTCGGGGGCTTCGAGTTCAACAAGGTGATGCTGCTCGCGCTCGTCACCACCGTGCTCGTCATCGCCTTCTTCTACGCGGCGTTCGGCAAGGCCAAGGTCGTGCCGGGCAAGCTCCAGATGATCGGCGAGGCCGGCTACGACTTCGTACGCCGCGGCATCGTCTACGAGACGCTCGGCAAGCGCGAGGGCGAGAAGTTCGTCCCGCTGATGGTCTCGCTGTTCTTCTTCGTCTGGATCATGAACGTGTGGTCCGTGATCCCGCTGGCCCAGTTCCCGGTCTCGTCGATCATCGCCTACCCGGCGGTGCTGGCCGCGATCGTCTACGTGACCTGGGTGGTCCTGACGTTCAAGAAGCACGGCTTCACCGGCGGCGTGAAGAACCTCACCGGTTTCGACAAGTCCCTCGGCGCGGTGCTGCCGCTGGTCGTCGTGATCGAGTTCTTCTCGAACCTGATCGTCCGCCCCTTCACGCACGCCGTGCGACTCTTCGCGAACATGTTCGCCGGTCACCTGCTGCTCGTGATGTTCACCGTCGCCAGCTGGTACCTGCTGAACAGCTACATGATCCCGGCGGCGGGCGTCTCGTTCATCATGACCATCGTCATGATCCTCTTCGAGCTCTTCGTCCAGGCCATCCAGGCGTACGTGTTCGTACTGCTGGCCTGCTCCTACGTCCAGGGCGCGCTGGCCGAGCACCACTGAGCCGCCCCGGACCCCCCGTCCGCACCCACCCACCATTCGTCCGGTGGCCAACCCCCACCGGTTCGTAACAGAGAAGGAAGAAACGGCATGTCCGCTGCCATCGAGCTCGCCGCCGGCGTCTCCGGTTCCCTCGGTTCCATCGGTTACGGCCTCGCCGCGATCGGCCCCGGCATCGGTATCGGCATCATCTTCGGTAACGGCACCCAGGCCCTCGCCCGCCAGCCCGAGGCGGCCGGCCTGATCCGCGCCAACCAGATCCTCGGCTTCGCCTTCTGTGAGGCCCTCGCCCTCATCGGCATCGTTATGCCGTTCGTGTTCGGTAAGTAATTCCCTTCTTACCCAGCACGTATCCACGAAAGGCACTGATGTGATCGCCAACCTGGTTCAGTTGGCGGCCGAGGAGGAGAACCCCCTCGTCCCGCCGGGGCCCGAGCTGCTCGTCGGCACCATCGCCTTCGCCATCGTGTTCTTCTTCTTCTGGAAGAAGCTCCTCCCGACCATCAACAAGGTCCTGGAAGAGCGCCGCGCGGCGATCGAAGGCGGTATCGAAGAAGCCGAGACCATGAAGGTCGAGGCACAGAGCGTCCTCGAGCAGTACAAGGCCCAGCTCGCCGAGGCCCGGCACGAGGCCGCGCGACTGCGCCAGGAGGCGCAGGAGCAGGGTGCCGCCCTCATCGCCGAGATGCGGGCCGAGGGCCAGCGGCAGCGCGAGGAGATCGTCGCCGCCGGTCACGCCCAGATCACGGCCGACCGCAAGGCCGCCTCGTCGGCCCTGCGCCAGGACGTCGGCAAGCTCGCCACCGACCTGGCCGGCAAGCTCGTCGGCGAGTCCCTCGAGGACCACGCCCGCCAGAGCCGTGTCATCGACCGCTTCCTCGACGAGCTCGAGGAGAAGGCCGAGGCCGCGCGATGAACGGAGCGAGCCGCGAGGCCCTGGCAGCCGCACGCGAGCGTCTCGACGCGCTCACGGACTCCCGGTCCGTGGACGCCGTCCGGCTCGCCGACGAGCTGGCGGCCGTCACCGCGCTGCTCGACCGAGAGGTGTCGCTGCGTCGGGTCCTCACCGACCCGGCGCAGGCCGGCGAGGCCAAGGCGACGCTCGTCCGGGGCCTGCTGTCGGCCCAGATCGGCGACGCCACCACCGACCTGCTGTCCGGCATGGTGCGCTCCCGCTGGTCGCAGCCCCGCGACCTGGTGGACGCCCTCGAGCAGCTGGCCGACACCGCCGACCTCACCGCCGCCCAGCGCCGCGGCACGCTCGACAACGTCGAGGACGAACTGTTCCGCTTCAGCCGGATCATCTCCTCGAACACCGGGCTGCGCGCCGCGCTGACCGACCACACGGCCACCGCCGCCGCCAAGACGGAGCTGCTGCGCCGCCTGCTCGGCGGGCGTGCCGACGCCGTCACCGAGCGTCTGGTCACGCGCCTGGTCACCGCGCCGCGGGGACGTAGCCTTGAGGCGGGACTCGAGTCCCTGTCCGGGTTCGCCGCGCAGCGCCGGGGCCGGATGGTCGCCGTCGTCACCTCGGCGGTCCCGCTGAGCGACCGGCAGAAGCAGCGCCTGGGCGACGCCCTGGCGAAGCTCTACGGCCGCACCATGCACCTCAACCTCGACGTCGACCCCGAGGTCGTCGGCGGGATGCGGGTGCAGGTGGGCGACGAGGTCATCAACGGCTCCGTCGCCGACCGGCTCGACACCGCGGCCCGCCGCATGGCGGGCTGACCGTTCCGAGGCGCCGGCCCGGCGGCAGCCGGGCACCGGCCCGCCGGCGCGGTCGACCCACAACAGCACTACGAACTCATTACGGCCCTGGTTGGGCCGTGCAGAGGATTCACCTCGAATTGGGGGGAGTCCCCAACCCCCCAAGTGAAACTTCGGGCCCAACAAGGAGAGCAGGGAACCCAGATGGCGGAGCTCACGATCCGGCCGGAGGAGATCCGGGACGCGCTGGAGAACTTCGTCCAGTCGTACCAGCCGGACGCGGCCTCGCGCGAGGAGGTCGGTACGGTCACCGTTGCCGGCGACGGCATCGCGAAGGTCGAGGGACTTCCCTCGGCCATGGCCAACGAGCTGCTGAAGTTCGAGGACGGCACCCTCGGCCTCGCCCTCAACCTCGAGGAGCGCGAGATCGGTGCCATCGTCCTCGGTGAGTTCAGCGGCATCGAGGAGGGACAGCCGGTCACCCGTACCGGTGAGGTGCTCTCCGTGGCGGTGGGCGAGGGCTACCTCGGCCGCGTCGTCGACCCGCTCGGCGCCCCGATCGACGGCCTCGGCGAGATCGAGACGTCCGGCCGCCGTGCCCTGGAACTGCAGGCCCCCACGGTCATGCAGCGCAAGTCGGTGCACGAGCCGATGGAGACCGGCTACAAGGCCGTCGACGCGATGACCCCGATCGGCCGCGGCCAGCGCCAGCTGATCATCGGCGACCGCCAGACCGGCAAGACCGCCCTGGCCGTCGACACGATCATCAACCAGCGCGACAACTGGCGCACCGGCGACCCGAACAAGCAGGTCCGCTGCATCTACGTCGCCATCGGACAGAAGGGCTCGACGATCGCCTCCGTGCGCGGCGCCCTCGAGGCGGCCGGCGCCCTGGAGTACACGACCATCGTCGCCGCCCCGGCGTCCGACCCGGCCGGCTTCAAGTACCTGGCGCCGTACACCGGTTCGGCCATCGGCCAGCAGTGGATGTACGAGGGCAAGCACGTCCTGATCATCTTCGACGACCTGTCGAAGCAGGCCGACGCCTACCGCGCCGTGTCGCTGCTGCTGCGCCGCCCGCCGGGCCGCGAGGCCTACCCCGGCGACGTCTTCTACCTGCACTCCCGCCTGCTGGAGCGCTGCGCGAAGCTCTCCGACGAGCTGGGCGCGGGCTCGATGACCGGTCTGCCGATCGTCGAGACGAAGGCCAACGACGTCTCGGCGTTCATCCCGACCAACGTCATCTCCATCACCGACGGCCAGTGCTTCCTGGAGTCGGACCTCTTCAACGCCGGTCAGCGCCCCGCGCTGAACGTCGGTATCTCGGTCTCCCGCGTCGGTGGTTCCGCCCAGCACAAGGCGATCCGCCAGGTCTCCGGCCGGCTCCGCGTGGACCTCGCCCAGTTCCGTGAGCTGGAGGCGTTCGCCGCCTTCGGTTCCGACCTGGACACCGCGTCGAAGAACCAGCTGGACCGCGGTCAGCGGATGGTCGAGCTGCTCAAGCAGCCGCAGTACCAGCCGATGGCCACCGAGGACCAGGTCATCTCCATCTGGGCCGGCACCACCGGCAAGATGGACGACGTCCCGGTGAACGACATCCGCCGCTTCGAGAAGGAGCTCCTCGAGTACCTGCACCGCAAGGAGCAGGGACTTCTCACCTCCATCAAGGAGGGCGGCAAGATGTCGGACGACACCCTCACCGCCATCGCCGACGCGATCGCCGAGTTCAAGAAGCAGTTCGAGACCTCGGACGGCAAGCTGCTCGGCGAGGACGCGCCCGCCGCCGCCAAGTGACGTAAGGAAGGGACCTGACTCATGGGAGCCCAGCTCCGGGTCTACAAGCGTCGCATCCGATCCGTCACCGCGACCAAGAAGATCACCAAGGCGATGGAGATGATCGCCGCCTCGCGCGTCGTCAAGGCGCAGCGCAAGGTGGCGGCCTCCACGCCGTACGCGACCGAGCTCACCCGCGCGGTCACGGCGGTGGGTACCGGATCGACCACCAAGCACCCGCTGACCACCGAGGCGGAGTCGGCGAGCCGCTGCGCGGTGCTGCTCCTCACGAGCGACCGCGGACTGGCCGGCGCCTTCAACTCCAACGCCATCAAGGCGGCGGAGCACCTGACCGCCCGTCTCGAGGCCGAGGGCAAGGAGGTCGACACGTACATCGTCGGCCGCCGCGGTCTGGCCCACTACAACTTCCGCGAGCGCACGGTCGTGGAATCGTGGTCGGGCTTCACCGACGAGCCCGCCTACGCGGACGCCAAGCAGGTCGCGGGTCCGTTGATCGAGGCCATCGAGAAGGAGACGGCGGACGGCGGCGTGGACGAACTCCACATCGTCTACACCGAGTTCGTCTCGATGATGACGCAGACGGCGACCGACAGGCGCCTGCTGCCGCTGCGCCTCGACGAGGTCGCGGAGGAGTCGTCCGCCAAGGACGAGATCCTTCCGCTGTACGACTTCGAGCCGTCGGCGGAGGAAGTCCTCGACGCCCTCCTGCCGCGGTACGTCGAGAGCCGGATCTACAACGCGCTGCTCCAGTCGGCCGCCTCCAAGCACGCGGCCACCCGCCGCGCGATGAAGTCGGCGACCGACAACGCGGGAGACCTGATCAACACGCTCTCCCGACTTGCCAACGCGGCCCGCCAGGCCGAAATCACCCAGGAAATCAGCGAGATCGTCGGTGGCGCCAGCGCCCTGGCCGACGCGACCGCGGGGAGTGACCGCTCATGACCACCACTGTGGAGACCGCGACGGCCACGGGCCGCGTCGCCCGGGTCATCGGCCCGGTCGTCGACGTGGAGTTCCCCGTCGACGCGATGCCGGAGATCTACAACGCCCTGCACGTCGAGGTCGCCGACCCGGCGAACGAGGGCCAGCGGAAGACGCTGACCCTGGAGGTCGCCCAGCACCTGGGCGACGGCGTGGTCCGCACCATCTCGATGCAGCCCACCGATGGCCTGGTCCGCCAGGCCGCGGTGACCGACACGGGGTCGGGCATCAGCGTCCCGGTCGGCGACTACACCAAGGGCAAGGTGTTCAACACCCTCGGTGAGGTGCTGAACTCCGAAGAGGCCTACGAGGGCGAGCGGTGGACCATCCACCGCACGGCCCCGGCGTTCGACCAGCTCGAGTCGAAGACCGAGATGTTCGAGACCGGCCTGAAGGTGGTCGACCTGCTCACCCCGTACGTCAGGGGCGGCAAGATCGGTCTGTTCGGTGGTGCCGGCGTCGGCAAGACCGTGCTGATCCAGGAAATGATCATGCGTGTCGCCAACCTCCACGAGGGCGTCTCCGTCTTCGCGGGCGTCGGTGAGCGCACCCGTGAGGGCAACGACCTCATCGCGGAGATGGAAGAGTCCGGCGTCCTCGACAAGACCGCGCTGGTGTTCGGCCAGATGGACGAGCCGCCGGGCACCCGGCTGCGCGTCGCCCTGGCCGGTCTGACCATGGCGGAGTACTTCCGCGATGTGCAGAAGCAGGACGTGCTGTTCTTCATCGACAACATCTTCCGCTTCACCCAGGCCGGCTCCGAGGTCTCCACCCTGCTCGGCCGTATGCCGTCCGCGGTGGGCTACCAGCCGAACCTGGCCGACGAGATGGGCCTCCTCCAGGAGCGCATCACCTCGACGCGCGGTCACTCGATCACCTCGATGCAGGCGATCTACGTCCCCGCGGACGACCTGACCGACCCGGCCCCGGCCACCACCTTCGCCCACCTCGACGCGACGACGGTGCTCTCCCGTCCGATCTCGGAGAAGGGCATCTACCCGGCCGTGGACCCGCTGGACTCCACGTCCCGCATCCTGGACCCGCGGTACATCGCGCAGGACCACTACGACGCCGCCATGCGCGTCAAGACGATCCTGCAGAAGAACAAGGACCTCCAGGACATCATCGCGATCCTCGGTATCGACGAGCTCGGCGAGGAGGACAAGCTCGTCGTCCACCGTGCCCGTCGCGTGGAGCGCTTCCTGTCCCAGAACACCCACGCCGCCAAGCAGTTCACCGGTGTGGACGGTTCGGACGTGCCGCTCGACGAGTCGATCGCCGCGTTCAACGCGATCTGCGACGGCGAGTACGACCACTTCCCCGAGCAGGCGTTCTTCATGTGCGGCGGTCTCGAGGACCTGAAGAACAAGGCGAAGGAGCTGGGCGTCTCCTGACCCCCGCGCTCCGACCGGGAAGGGCCCGGACAGCTCCCGTCCCGGGGCGGCACCGTTCGCCCCGGGGTGTGTCCGGCCCCTCCCGTCACGCCCGATAGAATCGACCCACACCCGGCACTACCGCCGGGTGATGACCCGAGGAGCCTTCCTTGGCTGCTGAGCTGCACGTCGAGCTGGTCGCCGCCGACCGCCAGGTCTGGTCCGGCGAGGCCACCCTGGTCGTCGCGCGCACCACCTCCGGCGACATCGGCGTCATGCCCGGTCACCAGCCGCTGCTCGGTGTGCTGGAGTCGGGCCCGGTGACCATCCGGACGAGTGATGGTGGAACGGTCGTCGCCGCGGTGCACGGCGGTTTCATCTCGTTCGCCGACAACAAGCTCTCGCTGCTGGCCGAGATCGCCGAGCTCTCCGAGGAGATCGACGTCCAGCGCGCGGAGCGGGCCCTGGAACGCGCGCAACGCGCGGCGGACGCCCTGGCGGAACGCCGCGCGGAGGTCCGCCTGCGGGCGGTGACCACGCGCTGAACCAGCGCTGCGAGCGATGACGTACCTCAGCCGCGGTCGGCACCGGAGCAATCCGGAGCCGGCCGCGGCTGAGGCGAATCCGGATGATTTTTCCGTTACGTTACCTGTTTGTTCGGTACCTAGGAGACGAGGAGGTCGGTGTCGATGGTCCTCGCTCTGACTGTGTGCGGAATCGTCGTGGCCCTGGTGGCCGTGGGGCTGTTCGTCTTCGGCCTGCGCCGCAGACTGATCCAGCGCTCCGGCGGCACCTTCGACTGCTCGCTGCGCTGGGACGTGCCGGAGAAACCCGACCCCAGCGGCAAGGGCTGGAGCTACGGCGTCGCCCGCTACAGCGGTGACAGCGTCGAGTGGTACCGCGTGTTCTCCTACGCCCCCCGGCCGCGCCGGGCGCTGGAGCGCTCGTCCATCGAGGTGGCCGGCCGCCGGGTCCCCGACGGCGAGGAAGAGCTCGCGCTGCTCTCGGACGCGGTGATCCTGGTCTGTCTGCACCGCGGCACGCGCCTCGAACTCGCGATGAGCGACGACGCCCTGACCGGCTTCCTCGCCTGGCTGGAGGCGGCCCCTCCCGGTCAGCGCGTGAACGTGGCCTGAGACGGCAGCACGGGGCACACCGGGCGGGGCCCGTCGTCGAGACCGGCGCCGGCCCGGCCGACCACCACGGTGCGCTGCTCGGGGCTCAGCGACACGGTGACCGTGACGGTGACCGGGCAGGTGGCCAGCAGGGTGGCCAGGGCGGCACCGGTGACGGTGCCGAGGGCCGCGAGCGCGCGGCGTTCGGTGGTGCTGTACCGGTGGGAGCTGCTGGGCCTGTCGGCCCGGTTGGTGCGGCGTTTCATTTTTCTTCCCCCGCGTGCGCTGTCGCGTCGCTGTGTCACTGCTTCGTCGTGCCGCAGTGTGGTGGTCCCGTGGTGGGGCGGTGTCGTGGTGGTCGTGGTGGTCGTGTCGTAGTCCGATGCACTCTGTCTCTTACAGAGTGTTCCGGTTTCCAGGGTCACTCTTCACCCGCCGACCTTCCCGCCGCTGGTACCGATCGGCCCCGTACCGCGCACGCCGGGGGCGTGCGCGGCGCACGGAAAAGCCCGCCGCGGGCGGACCGTGGGGGTCCGCCCGCGACGGGGTGGGGGGTTGGGTGAGGTGCGGTTCGAGTGACCGGTGGTGCCCCTGGGGGCTCCGGTCTAGCCGAGGCCGCTGCTGACCGCGCTCACCAGTTCACCGTTGCTGGTGTCACCGCTGAAGTCCCAGAAGAACGCGCCGCCGAGGCCCTGGTTCTTGGCCCAGGTCATCTTTCCGGCGATCGTGCTCGGGGTGTCGTAGGACCACCAGTTGGTGCCGCAGTGGGCGTACGCGGTGCCCGCGACGGTGCCGGTGACCGGGCAGGACGTCTTGAGGACCTTGTAGTCCTCGATGCCCTGCTCGTAGGTACCGGGCGCCGGGCCGGTGGCGGTGCCGCCGGGAGCGTCCTGGGTGACTCCGGTCCAGCCGCGGCCGTAGAAGCCGATGCCGATCAGCAGCTTGCTCGCGGGCACCCCGATCGCCTTGTACTTGGCGATCGCGTCGGCCGTGTCGAACCCGGCCTTCGGGATGCCGCTGTACGAGGTGAGCGGGGAGTGCGGGGCGGTCGGGCCCTGGGCGTCGAAGGCGCCGAAGAAGTCGTACGACATCACGTTGAACCAGTTCACGGACGACGCGGCGCCCGCGTAGTCGGCGGCCTCGATCTTGCCGCCGGCGGAACCGTCCGCGGTGACCGCGCCGGTGACCAGGGCGGCGGAGCCGAACTTGGACCGCAGCGCGGCCATCAGGTTCTTGTAGGCCGCGGCACCGCTGGTGTCACAGCTCAGACCGCAGGCGTTCGGGTACTCCCAGTCGATGTCGATGCCGTCGAACACATCGGCCCAGCGCGGGTCCTCGACCAGGTTGTAGCAGGACTGCGCGAACGCGGCCGGGTTGGCCGCCGCCTGGGCGAAGCCGCCGGACCAGGTCCAGCCGCCGAAGGACCACAGCACCTTGATGTTCGGGTACTTGGCCTTCAGCTCGCGCAGCTGGTTGAAGTTGCCGCGCAGCGGCTGGTCCCAGGTGTCGGCGACGCCGCTGACCGACTGGTCCGCGGTGAACGCCTTGTCGTAGTCGGCGTAGGAGTCGCCGATCGCGCACTGGCCGTTGGTCACGTTGCCGAAGGCGTAGTTGATGTGCGTGATCTTGGCGGCCGAGCCGGACGTCACCAGGTTCTTGACGTTGTAGTTGCGGCCGTAGATGCCCCACTCGGTGAAGTAACCGAGTTTGACCTTGTCACCGGTGGTCGGGGGAGTGGTCCCGCCGCCGGTGGTGTGCACGGCGACCGAGCCGCTCGCGGGACCCGTCTGGTCGGCGGTGTCCCGCGCCTGGACGGTGTACGAGTAGTCGGTACCGGCGGTCAGACCGGAGTCCGTGTACGAGGTGTCGGTCACCGTGGCGACCTTCGAACCGTCGCGCAGGACGTCGTAGTTCTTGACGCCCTTGTCGTCGGTGGCCGCGCTCCAGCTGAGCTTCACCGAGGTGTCGGTGATGCCGGAGGCGGTCGGGGTGCCCGGCGCGGACGGCGCGCTGTCACCGGGAACCGTGGTGCCGCCGTCGCAGCTGCCGCCGTTCAGGGCGCAGTTGCTCGGCGAGCCGGAGCCGGTGCCGTTGAAGCCGAACGACACCGAGGCACCGGCGGCGATCGAGCCGTTGTAGGACTTGTTCTTGGCGGTCCAGTGGGTACCGGAACTGGTCACGTCCGCGTCCCACGCGGAGGTGACCGAGGTGCCGGACGGGTAGTCCCACTCGATCGTCCAGGAACTGATCGCGCTGGAGCCGGTGTTCGTGACGGTCCACTTGCCCTCGAAGCCGGTGCCCCAGTCCTGGGTCTTGGCGAAGGTGGCGGTCGCGGTGGACGCGGCCTGAGCGGGGCTCGCCAGTCCTACCAGACCGGCGAGCGGAAGCAGCAGGGTCGCGAAACCCGCCACAGCTCTGTGTCTGAAGCGCACAAGCGCCTCCTTGGTATGGGGGGAGGGGGCGTGACTGAGCCTTCACACCCTCAGTGTCGAGAGGATAGGAAGGTCTGGACCATTGGTCAATAGGTCTGGACCACTCGTCCCGTAGGTCGGCTTGATCCTCAACTTCCTTTCGGATATGGGGTATTGATCGGGCGCGCCGACGGCGCCCCTGCCGCGCCCGCCCGTACCCGCTCGCACCTCGCGTTCCGTCGCGGACCACGTCGTACCCTGACCGCACCGTGAGGCACCGTGAGGAGGCGTGCATGACCGAACCCGGACCGTCCGGCGCCGTGCTCGTCGTGGACGACGACCCGGCCATCCGGCGCTCCCTGGAGCGCGGGCTCAGGCTGAGCGGCTTCGCGGTGCGCACCGCCGCCGACGGCACCGAGGCCCTCGCCGTGATCGCCGCCACGGAACCGGACGTCGTCGTGCTCGACGTGTCGATGCCCGGCCTCAGCGGCACCGAGGTGTGCGCCCGGCTGCGCGCCGAGGGCCGGGACCTCCCGGTGCTGATGCTCTCCGCGCTCGACGAGACGGCCGACCGCATCGCCGGGCTCCAGGCGGGCGGTGACGACTATCTCGTGAAGCCGTTCGCCCTCCAGGAACTCGTTCTCAGACTGCGGGCGTTGCTGCGCCGCAGACCGCCGTCGGGCGGCCGTGAGGTGCTGCGGGTGGCAGGCCTGGAGATCGACCCCGCGGCCCGCACCGCGCGACGCGACGGCCGGCGCCTCGAACTGACCCGCCGTGAGTTCGAACTCCTCGAGGTCCTCGCCCGCAACGCCGGGCTGGTCCTCACCCGCGACCAACTCCTCGACCGGGTCTGGGGATACGACTTCGACGTGCGCACCGACACCGTCGACACCTTTGTCAGCTACCTGCGCCGCAAACTGGAGGCCGGCGGCGCCGCCCGCCTCGTGCACACCGTACGGGGCGTGGGTTTCGTCCTGCGGGAGAACCCGTGAGCGCGGGGAGGAGGAAGCCGTGAGACTGTCCACCCGGATCGGCCTCGCCGTCGGCTGCGCCGTCCCCGTCCTGGTGCTGGCCTCCGGCTGGCTGCTGCTGCGCCTGGTCGCACACGATCTGCACGGCGCCGAGGACGACCATCTGCGCGAGCGCGCCGCCGCAGTCCTGCCCGATGCCGGACTGCTGCTGCGGGCCACCGCCAACGACCGGCCCAAGGTCGCCGACACCCGCGAGCGGCGGCTCTACAGCGCCGCCCTGGATGTCGGAGTACGGGTCGTGGGGCCCGGCGGTGCCGACTTCCGCGGCGGCCCCCAGCCCGGCCTCTCGGTGGTCCTCCCCGCGTCCGCCGCGACCCCCGTCACCGTCCGTGCCGCGGGCCGCAGCTGGCGGACGCTGTCCCTGCCGGTGCGGGACAGCCGGGCGTCCGGCACCGTATGGGTGTTCGCCCCCGACACCGCGGACAACACCCAGCTCCGTCTCGTCCGGCGCCGGGTGCTGTCCATGGCGCTGCTGGCCGCGCCGCTGTCCGGGCTGCTCGCCTGGTCCGCGGCCACCGGCGCGGCCCGCCCGCTGCGCCGCCTCACCCGCCGTACCGCGGGACTCGACCCGCGCACCACCGCCCGGCGCCCCGGCCCCGAACCCACGGGCGTCACCGAGGTCGACGAACTGGCCGCCACCGTCAGGACGGTGCTCGCCCGCTACGACGAACAGGCCGCCCGCGCCGCCGAGGCCCTCGGCACCGCCCGCTCGTTCTCCTCCGCGGCCGCGCACGAACTGCGCACCCCGCTGATGAGCATGGGCACCAACCTCGACATCCTCACCGGCCACCCCGGCCTGCCCGACCCGGACCGCACCGAGGTCCTCACCGACCTGCACCGCGAACACGCCCGGCTGCTGGGCCTGCTGGTCATGCTGCGCGAACTCGGGCGCGGCGACCTCGTCGAGGCGGACGCCTTCCGCACGGTCGACGTGACCGAGGCGGCCGACGCGGCCGTCGCCGACGCCCGCCGCCGCGTGCCGGACGCCCGCATCATCCTGCGTGCCGCCCCCGGCCTCACCGTGCACGGCTGGGAGCCCGGACTGCGGCTGCTGCTCGACAACCTGCTCGGCAACGCCCTCACGCACGGCGGCGACGCGCAGGGCCGGGCGGACGTCACCGTGGGGGTGCGCGGTGTGGGTGACCAGGTCGTGGTGACCGTCGACGACCGCGGGCCCGGGGTGCCCGCGGAGGCCCGCGACCGGATCTTCGAGCGCTTCCACCGCGGACCCGGCAGCGCGGGCTCCGGCCTCGGGCTGACCCTGGTGGCCCAGCAGGCCGCGCTGCACCGGGGGAGCGTCACCGTGGCCGGCGGGCCGGGAGGCACCGGCGCACGCTTCGAGGTGCGGCTGCCGTCCGGCGGCGGGAGCCTGCCCGCGCGGCGGGACTGGCTGATCGGCACAGCCGGGGCAAACCGGTCACAGAGTTTCCCCAAAGAGCCTTCCTAGGCTGCGTCCCGCCGGACGGACATGGGGGCCGTCCGCGGAAACGGAGACAGAGATGTTCGAACGACGAAGGGCTCGCGTCCTGCTCGTGGGGCTCGCCGCGACGGTCGTGCTGACCGGCACGGCGGGCGCCGCACAGGCCGCCGGAAGCGCCTCGGCCGCCGGGACCACCCCGTCGGCCGCACCCGCCACCGCACCGGCCGCCACCGCACCCGCCGCCGCTCCGACGGGCGACGGCGCCGAGGCGCTCTGCAAGCGGGTGCCGAAGATCGACCGGCGCATCGACCGCGCCCTCGCACGCCTCGGCGGCGACTCCGCCACCCGGGGCTCGGTCGCCCGGCTGCAACTGCGCGTGGACAACGCCGAGAAGGCCGGCCACGACGAGATCGCCACCTACCTCAAGCACCGGCTGGAGTTCCGCAAGACCCTGCCGGGCATGCTGAAGCAGCGTCAGAAGGACCTCGGCGAGGTCCGCACCTGGTGCCGGGACAACGGCTACACGGCGGGCACGAAGTGACGCGCCGGTCCCGGCCGGTCCTGGCGGTCGCGGCGGCCCTCGCGACCGCCGTGGTGCTGCTCACCGCGGGCTGCGCAGGGCACGGCCACAGCGGCACGGCGGCCCCGCAGAAGTCCGCCCCGAACTCCGCGCAGAACGCCGCCCGGGAGTCGGCCGTGCCGTCGGGCTACGCGGAGATGCGGAAGAAGGCCGACGCCGCCGAGTCCGCCGCCGCGGCAGTCGACTCCGACGCGGCGGGCGACGCCGGCAAGTGAGGGTGCCGGGAGGGCGGCACCCGGCTCAGCGCTCCCCTCCCGGTACCCACAGCACGTCCCCGGTCGCCTTGTTGGCCGTCCGCGCCAGGATGAACAGCAGATCGGACAGCCGGTTGAGATAGGTCGCGGTGAGCGGGTTCATCGTCTCGCCGTGCACCTCCAGGGCGGCCCAGGTGGAGCGTTCGGCGCGGCGGACGACCGTGCAGGCCTGGTGCAGCAGCGCCGCGCCCGGGGTGCCGCCGGGCAGGATGAAGGAACGCAGCTTCTCCAGGCGCTCGTTGAAACGGTCGCAGTCCGCCTCCAGGCGGTCGACGTAGAACTGCTCCACCCTCAGCGGCGGGAACTTCGGCTCCGCCACCACCGGTGTGGACAGATCCGCGCCCACGTCGAACAGGTCGTTCTGGACCCGGGTGAGCACCTCCGTGACCTCCGCCTCCAGACCGCCCAGCGCGATCGCGGTGCCGATGACCGCGTTCGCCTCGTTGGCGTCGGCGTACGCCGTGATGCGCGGATCGGTCTTGGCGACGCGGCTCATGTCCCCGAGGGCCGTGGTGCCCTGGTCGCCGGTCCTGGTGTAGATACGCGTCAGATTGACCATGCGGCCAATCTAGACCGACCGCCCGTGTGCCGGACGTGACAGGCGTCTCACGCCCTGAGACGTGAAACGCGTTACTTGGCGGTCACAGAGTGCGTTCCCGGGCGCTAGTGTCCGGTGAAGGGCGCATTTGAGCACGGCATGCGCCACACTGCTCACCCCTGCGGGTGAAATCGGTACCGGTTCGCTTACGAGCGGCAACCGCTGTGCCGCTGAAGCAGTCAGACGTTGCACAGCCTGCGTCACGGAGTTCGCGGAGAACGGCACCGCGTCCCCCGTCGCGCACGCCGCGCGCAGTACCGCGCACAGCACCGCGTCCACCACACGGCACTCACGGGGAGCGCATATGTACATCAGGGGCGACCACGCAGAACTGGTCGTCGGGGGCCGCCTCGACGTACGCAGCGCGGCGGACGCCCGTACGGCCCTGCACTCGGCCGTCGACGACGGGGCCGGTGATCTGGTGCTCGACCTGTCCGGACTGGACTCCTGGGACGCCACCGGACTCGGGGTGATCATGGGCGTCCACCGGAGGGCCGGCCGCTGCGGCCGGCGCCTGGTGCTGCGCAGTGTGCCGCCGCAGATGCAGCGTCTGCTGGTGGCCACCCGGCTGCACCGGATCCTCACCGTCGAGGGAGGCCTCGCGGCGGAGTCCCTGCCGCGGGTGTGATCCTCGTCGCCGTCGGGCCGCGGCCGGCCGTACGGGGCCGGTGCGGTGAGGGTGCGGCAGGGTGACGGACCGGCCATATGGCCGGAGTTGTCCCCTCGGTTTTGCCGGAGATGTCCGGGTGGTCCGCCGGAGGACGGACGAGCGGGGCGAGCCGGGCGTTCCGGGTGAAGCGCATCTGACGTGCAATTCTCATGAGAACGTGATGTCCCGGGCAGCGCGGTACCCGGACTGTCGGAGATACTTACCAAAGGTTTAGGGTGCGGACGCCCGCCGCTGTACGTACCCTCGCGCGGGCCCGGACCAGAAGCGACAGCGCGGTGTGCGGCAAGGCCGGGAGGGGCTTCAGAGCACAGCGACGCTTTTGGGGGCTAGGACCTATGGACCCGAACAACGCGGGACCCGAAGCGTACGGCGACGGGGGCGACGGCGACGCACTCGCGGCCGGCCGGCGGACGCCCCGGGAATCCCTCACCACGGACTTCGGCGCGAGCGCACCGGCCCTCGCGCGGACCGCGCGGCTCGTCACGGGCGAGTACCTGCTGACGGTCAATCCGGTCGACGGCAGCGAGATCGAGGTGTGCCCGCCCGCCCAGCGCCCCGCCCGCCCCGAGAAGCGCACCCCTGACGAGCGTGCCGAGACCGAACGCGCCGCCCGGCCTCCCGTGCCACCCGGTCCCCTCCAGGCCGCCCTGCCCCTGCTGGAGCGTCAGGAGGACCGCGAGCAACTGGTCCGGCTGCTCGCCCGGGGCCGCTCCGTACGGCTGGTCGGCGCACCCGGCTCGGGCCGCACCCGGCTCCTCGACCTCGTCGCCGAGGACTGCGCGGACCTCGCCCCCCAGGGCGTCGTCCGCCTCAGCGGCTTCCGCCGCACCACGGACGACGTGCTCCACGACCTCTTCCACGCCGTCCACCGCGCCCCCCTGTACCGCCCCGAGCGGGACGAACTGCTGGAGCTGGTCCGGGAGATCGGCGCGGTCGTCGTCCTCGACGACGCCGCCTTCGGCGGCGCCCAGCTGGAGGAGCTGCTCGACGCGACGCCCGAGTGCGCCTTCCTGATCGCGACCACCCCGGAGGCCCCCGCCCCGGCCGCCGACTCGGACGTCGCGGACGTCGTCCTCACCGGCCTCGACCGCGCCGCGAGCGTCCGCCTCCTGGAGGCCGCCGCCGGACGCTCCCTCACCGAGGAGGAGGAGCACTGGGCCGGTGACCTCTGGTTCGAGTCCGAGGGCCTGCCGCTGCGCTTCGTCCAGGCCGGTGCCCTGCTGCGGCAGCGCGACCGGCTGCGGGCCAGCACGCACGCCGTCGAGGAGTTCGGCGTCTTCCAGGACGTGCCCCCGGCCGACGTCCCCGCCGAGGCTCCGGACGGCGCCGTGGACGACGGCGAGCAGATACCGCTGCCGTCCGTCGGCGAGGCGGCCGGACCGGCCGCGCTGCTGGCGTCCCGGCTCGGCCTCTCCGCCCGCGCCGCCCTGCGCTTCGCCGTCGCCCTCGGCGGCGAGCTGCCCCACCAGGCGCATCTGCCCGCCCTGGTCGGTGACACCCACGCCGACGCCGCGCTCGGCGAACTCGCGGGCTGCGGCCTGGTCACCGCGGTCGGCTCCCGCTACCGGCTCACCACCGGAGCGGTCGCCCAGCTGGCCGCCGCCGGATACGCCGACGACCTCGGCGCCGGTGCCCGCACCGCCGCCGAGCACTACACCTGGTGGGCCGGGCATCCGTCGGTCACCCCGGAACGGGTGTGCGCCGAGGCCGACGCGGTGCTGGCGGCCCTGGCCGTACTGGTGCCGCCGGCCGCCCCGGAGCCCGCCGGCCCGTTCGACACCGGCGCCCCCTTCGAGACCGCCGAGCCCCCGGCCCCGGCCGCCGAGATCGACGAGGCCCAGGCGGCCCTCGCCCTGCGGCTGGCCCGCACCGCCGCCCCCGCCTTCGCCGCGGGCCTGGACTGGAACGCCTGGGAACAGACGCTGCGCGCCGGGGCCGAGGCCGCCCGGCTCACCGACGCGGTCTCCGATCAGGCGTACTTCCGCCACGAACTGGGCGTCCTCGCCCTCTGCCTCGGCGAGATGGACCGCGCCCGCGCCGAACTGGAGGCGTCCATCCGCCTGCACGCCGCGCTCGCCGAGAAGCGCGGCACCGTCGCGGGCCGCCGCGCACTGGCCCTGGTCGCGGACCGCACCGGCACGGCGCTGGGACTGGCCGCGCTGATCGGCGAGGAGTTCGACGACGGGTACGGCGACGAGCGGGCGCTGCCGCCGGGTGCCGTGCGCGCGGCCCTCCCGCCCGGGTCGAACGACGCCACGGCGACGCTGATCGCCTACGACGCCACGAAGCCGCCCGCCGGCGGGGGCGTACGCAGGCCCGTCCGGCGCAACCTGGTCGCGGCCGGGTCCGGCGCGGTGCTCGTCGCGCTGCTGGGGACGGTGGTGACGCTCGGCATGACGTCCCACGACAGCGCCGACAACCCCTCCGACCAGGTCGGCGTCAACCCGTCCATCAGCGTGGGCCTGGACGACGGCGACCTCGGCGCGGTCACGCCCAAGAAGGCCGGCAAGGGCGACACGGGGAAAGCCACCAGCAGGCCCACCGACCCCGGTCCGGACGGCACCTACGGCACCTCGGACGACCCGACGCCCCCGGCGGTGGTCCCGGCGCCGGACCCCACGGGGACGCGCCGCTCGGGCGCGGCCAGTCGTACGCCGTCGAGCCCCTCGAAGACGACGAAGCCGTCCAGCCCGAAGCCGTCGCCGTCCAAGCCGTCGCCCTCGACGTCCAGGTCGACGCCGCCCTCGACGGGACCGACGCCGAGCGAGAGCGGCTCCGCCAGCCCGTCCACGTCGGCCTCCGCCAGCGGCCCCACGTCCAGTGCTCCGGCGGTGACGACGAGTTCGGCCGTCACCCCGTCCGACTCGACGTCGCCCCCACTGATCTGACAGCACGTCACCCGCCCCCGGGGCCGCGGAGGTGCGGCCCCGGGAGCGGGCGGGACGGTCAGAACAGGCGGAGTTTGTCGTCCTCGATGCCCCGCAGGGCGTCGTAGTCCATCAGATGGCAGGTGATGCCCCGGTCGGTGGCGAGGACCCGCGCCTGGGGCTTGATCTCCTGGGCCGCGAACACCCCCCGGACCGGGGCGAGATGCGGGTCGCGGTTCAGCAGGTCCAGGTACCGGGTGAGCTGCTCCACCCCGTCGATCTCACCGCGCCGCTTGATCTCCACCGCCACCGTCCCGCCGGAGGCGTCGCGGCACAAGATGTCGACCGGGCCGATGGCCGTCATGTACTCGCGGCGGATGAGCGTGTAGCCCGCGCCGAGCGTGTCGATGCGGTCGGCGAGCAGTTCCTGGAGGTGCGCTTCCACGCCGTCCTTGATCAGGCCGGGATCGACGCCGAGTTCGTGCGAGGAGTCGTGGAGGATCTCCTCCATCGTGATGATCAGCTTCTCGCCCGCCTTGTTGACGACGGTCCACACACCGTCCTCGTCGCCCGAGCCCTCCTTCAGCGTGCAGGGCGGCGACATCCAGTTCAGGGGCTTGTAGGCCCGGTCGTCCGCGTGGACCGAGACGCTGCCGTCGGCCTTCACCAGGATCAGACGGGGTGCCGTGGGGAGATGGGCGGTGAGCCGGCCGGCGTAGTCGACGGAGCACCGGGCAATGACGAGACGCATGGTGCGCAACGCTACTCGACCCGCCGGGCCCGGCGCGATTCGCCCGGGAAAACCCGTGTTCCCCCGTGGCCGATTAAGGGCTCAAAGGGGGCGCCCCGTGTCCGGGTTCTGCTGGTGCGGTCACCGTCCGCTGCCTACGGTAGGGAACGGGAGGTCGCGGCGCGTGTACGCACCGTGGCCGATATCGCCGACTCCCCGTGACCAGTGTCCGGCAACCCCCGCACCCGCGGGGGTGCGAGAGGAGAACCCATGTCGCTCGACGTCTCACCGGCCCTACTCGAACAGGCCGAGCGAGGCGAGGTCGACGAAGCGGAATTCGTCGACTGCGTCCGGACCTCCCTGCCCTACGCATGGGAGATGATCAGTTCCCTGGTGGCCCAGCTGAAGGTCGACGGCGGACCGTTCGCCGACAACCGGACGCCCCCGCCGGACGAGCACGCGCGCGGTCAGCTGCTGCGCGCGCTGGCGAGTGACGCGATACGCGGCGCGCTCCAACGGCATTTCGGTGTCCGGCTGGCGTTCCAGAACTGCCACCGGGTCGCCGTGTTCCCGGTGGGCACCTCGGTGGACCAGAACCTGGCCCGTTTCACCTCGGTGCGCAGCCAGGTGCTCAACCAGTCCCCGGAGTTCAGAGACTGCTGACGCGCGGCGGGCCGGACCGCTCGCGCGGCCGGCCCCGGCCTGCCGCTCCCCACGGGAGGCGCGCTCACCGTGGGGCGGCGGGTCACGTGCGGGGCAAGGGGAGTTGCCCCGCACGCCGCCGGGCCCGGCGCGGCTGCGGCCGCCGGGCTCAGCGCAGCTGCGGCAGCACCTCCGTACCGAGCCGGTGCACGTTCTCCTCGGTGGCCGTCAGATCGCCCGAGCCCTCGACGAGCAGCGCGAACCGCGTGACCCCGGTGCGCTCCGAGGTCGCCGCCAGCCGGTCGGCGCACAGCCGCGGCGGGCCCACCGGGTGCAGGCCGCACAGCAGTTCCGTGTAGGCCAGCGGATCACGCATCGAGCGCGGCCGGCCGTCCACGGTCATATGCGCCTCCAGCCCCTGTTTCAGCCATCCCGGCATGGCCTTCGTCAGGGTCTCCACCGCGTCCGTGCGCCGGTCGGCGATCTGGACGACACCGGCGGACACATGGCCCGCCGCGCGGATCCGGTCCGCCCCGTGCCCGGCCGCCCGCGCCTCCTCCCGCCACAGGGCGACCATCGCGGCCTTGTCCTCGTCCCCGATGTGCATCCCCAGCAGCATCGGCAGCCCGCGCCCGGCCGCGAGACGCACGCTCGCGGGCGAGGTGCAGGCGACCAGCACCTCGGGCCCGGAGGCGTCCGTCAGCGCCTCGGCGGGACGGGGCACCACCGGAACCTCACGGAACGCGAACCGTCCGCCCGACGCCGACACCGCCGGTTCGCGCAGCCAGCGCAGCAGCAGGTCCAGCGACTCCGGGAACCCCTCCTCGTAGGCCGCGAGGCCCGCGCCGAAGACCTCCAGATCGACCCACGGCCCGCCGCGGCCCACGCCCAGCGAGAACCGCCCGCCGCTCGTCAGGTGCAGCAGCGCGGCCTGCTCGCCGAGGGCGACCGGATGCACGGTGGGCAGCACGCTCACCGCCGTACCCACCCTGATGCGCCGGGTGCGCCCCAGCAGGGTCGCCGCCAGCGTGACGGCCGACGGGCAGACCCCGTACGGTACGAAGTGGTGCTCGGCCACCCACACCGAGTCGAGTCCGGCCTCCTCCGCGGCCTCCGCCGAACGCACCGCCCGGTGCAGCGCCTCCCCCTGGCCCTGGCCCGGGAACTGGGCCGCCAGTACGAAACTTCCCACGTGCATGCTGTGCTTTCCCGCTTCCTCGGCTCCGACACGGAGCTCCCCCACCCCGCATAACCGGGCGACACGTGCCGAGGACACGGCCTGGCGAAGAGATTTGCGGATTTTCCGGAGAACGGGGCGGCGCACAGGGTGACTTGTCATGATTGGCCGCCTACGCATACCCCTGTCCGTGCCGCGTAGGCTGGACAGGGTCCCCGTTCCCCGTACGCATCCGTGAGGTGTTCCGTGTCTCCGCGCCGCAACCGACCCAAGGACCCCAGGGCAGCCGCCGCGGACCGCGGCGCCGGCGACGACCGCTCGGACCGGTACGGCGGCTGGCAGTCCTCGGAGAACTGGCAGGGCGAGGACTGGAGTGTGCGGCACGTGGCGGGCGCCACCGCCGCGGGCAAGACGTACCGCTGCCCGGGCTGCGACCAGACGATCCCCTCCGGCGTCCCGCACGTGGTGGCCTGGCCCCAGCACGCGGGCGTGGACGACCGCAGGCACTGGCACAAGGCGTGCTGGAACGCGAAGGACCGCCGCACCACGCGGGTGCAGCGGTCCCGTAACGCGCCGAGGTTCTGACCCCGCCGCCGGTACGGCGTGCGGGCCGGACCCCGGTCCGCCGGCGCCTACACGTCCCGGCTCTCCAGCAGCGCCCACGCGCCGCCGAACGCCAGGGCCGTCACGCCGATCATGATCCACAGCGGGTCCCAGCCGCTCGGGCCGCCGCTGTCGCTGAGCGAGGTGGAGTAGAACACCGCGAGCTGGTTGGGGATCGAGTACTCGAAGAGGGCGGTGCGCACCTTCTCCAGCGAGGACGAGAACATGAACAGCGCGATCACCAGCGGGGCGAGCACCGCGCCGATCATGATGGTGATGGCGCCCGCCGAGTGCCGCACGATCGAGCCCATGAGCAGGGACAGCAGCCCGAGCAGCGCGATGTAGAGGCTGACGCCGACCGTGCCCTTGAACCACTCCGCGGTCGTCGGCGCGTGCGCCGCGTCCACCAGACCGACCTGGACGACGGCCACGAAGGACACCGCCGCCAGGGTCACCACGAAGGCCACCGTGAAGAACACGATCGACTTGGCGGCCAGCACCCGCACCCGGGAGGGACACGCGGTGGCGGTCGTGCGGATCATGCCCGTGCCGTACTCGGAGGCGGTGGTCAGCACGCCGAGCGTCATGACGCACATGCTGCCGAGGAGCAGCCCGAAGAAGCCGAGGGACAGCGCGGTCCCGTCGCTGTAGTCCGACTCGCCGGACGTGGCGTCGGCGACGATGACACCGGCCAGCAGGCCGATGCCGACCACCAGGACCACGAACACGCCCAGGGTCCACAGGGTCGAGCGCACCGACCTGATCTTCGTCCACTCCGAGGCGAGGGCGTGTCCGAGATGGGTGCGCACGATCGGGATGGGCGAGGTGTAGGTCGGGTACGGGGCGCCGGGGGCCTGCTGCCACGCGGGCGGCGCGGCCTGCGCGGCCTGCGGCATCGGGGGCTGGGGGGTGGTCATCGGGCGTCCTCGGGCTTGGTGAGGTCGGTGGCGGGCCGGCCGGCGGCGGATGCCTCGGCGGGAGCGGGCGTGCCCGCGGGCGGCTGGGCCGGGGTCTGCTGCGGCTGTGCCGGGGAAGGCGGTGCGGCGGGGGCCGCGGGTGCGGCCGGGGCGGCGTACGGGTTCGGGGTGCCGCCGCCCGCGCCGCCCGGCGGCGGGCCGTAGGGAGCGCCGTAGGGACCCGGCTGCCCCGGTGGCGGGCCGCCCGCCGGCATCGCGAAGGGGTGGCCGCCCTGTCCGGGCGGCGGCGGGGCGTACCAGCCGGGCTGGCCCTGCCCCGGCACCGGGGCGGGCGGCTGGAAGCCGGGCGGCAGCGGCTGCATGAGCCCCGCCTTCTGGTCGGCGGTGGAGCGGTAGTCGACGGCGCCCTGCGTCATCCGCATGTACGCCTCCTCCAGCGACGCCTGGTGCGGCGACAGCTCCCACAGCCGTACGCCGGTGTCGTGCGCGAGGTCGCTGATGCGCGGCAGCGGCAGCCCCATGACGCGCAGCGCGCCGTCCTGCTCGGGCAGCACCTGGCCGCCCGCCTCGGTGAGCGCGGACGTCAGCTTCTCGCGCAGCTGCGGCTCGGTGTCCGGGGTGCGCACCCGCGCGAAACCGGCGGAGTTGGCGGCGATGAAGTCCTGCACGCTCATGTCGGCGAGCAGCTGCCCGCGCCCGATCACGATGAGGTGGTCGGCGGTCAGCGCCATCTCGCTCATCAGATGGGAGGAGACGAAGACGGTACGGCCCTCCGCCGCGAGCGCCTTCATCAGGTTGCGCACCCACAGGATGCCCTCGGGGTCGAGGCCGTTGACGGGCTCGTCGAAGAGCAGGACCTGCGGGTCGCCGAGCAGCGCCGCGGCGATGCCCAGGCGCTGGCCCATGCCGAGGGAGAAGCCCTTGGAACGCCGCCGCGCCACGTCCTGGAGGCCGACCACGCCGAGCACCTCGTCGACCCGGCGGGGCGGGATGCCGGACAGCTGGGCCAGGCACAGCAGATGGCTGCGGGCGTGCCGGCCGCCGTGCACGGCCTTGGCGTCGAGCAGGGCGCCGACCTGGCGGGGGGCGTTCGGCAGCTTGCGGTACGGGTAGCCGCCGATGGTCACCTGACCCGCGCTGGGGTTGTCCAGGCCCAGGATCATCCGCATGGTGGTCGACTTGCCGGAGCCGTTGGGGCCCAGGAAGCCGGTCACCGCGCCGGGGCGCACCTGGAAGGAAAGGTTGTACACAGCGGTCTTGTCGCCGTAGCGCTTGGTCAGGCCGACTGCCTCGATCATGCTCCGCACCCATCGAGAGGTTCAGGACAGCGGGGCACATGCCCCCCGTAAGGGTTAGGAGCTTATCGATGCGCTGACGGTTCCGCTCAAGGGGAGGTAAAAACACCAGGTGTGGCGAACGTCGCCCGGTCCGTCCCGGTTCGCTCCCGGTCCGTCCCGGTTCGCCCTCGGTCCGTCCCGCTTCACCCTCCCCGGCGCCGGACAGGCGCTAGGCGTCCCGGCGTTTCAGCAGCAGGTAGCCGCCGGCGAGCGCCGCGATCACCCACAGTGCCATGATCCCGAGCCCGCCCCAGGGCCCGTACGGCGTGTCGTCGCCGATCGGGGTGACCACCCGCATGATGCGGCTGCCCGCCTGGTCGGGCAGATAGCGGCCGACCTTCTTCGTGGCGTCGACGTTGCCGAGGATGTTGGAGATCAGGAAGAAGAACGGCATCAGGATGCCGAGGGACAGCATCGGCGAGCGCAGCATCGCGGCGACGCCCATCGAGAAGACGGCGATGAGGGCCATGTAGAGGCCGCCGCCGAGGACCGCGCGCAGCACGCCCGGGTCGCCGATCCCGGCGCGGTGCGGGCCGAGCACCGCCTGGCCGAGGAAGAACGCCGCGAAGCCGGTGACCAGGCCGACCGCCAGGGCGAGGACGGCCGCCACCGCGATCTTGCCGAACAGGAAGGTGCCGCGCTGCGGAACGGCCGCGAGGGAGGTACGGATCATGCCGGTGCTGTACTCGTTGGACACCACCAGCACCCCGAAGACGATCATCGCGAGCTGGCCGAGGCTCATCCCGGCGAAGCTGATGTAGGTCGGGTCGAAGGAGAGCCGGTCACGCGGGCTGAGCTGGTCGAACTGGCTGCGGGACAGCGCCGAGACGAGCATGCCGAGGGCGATGGAGACCACCACGGCCAGCGACAGCGTCCACACCGTGGAGGCGACGGAACGGATCTTCGTCCATTCGGACCGGATGACCTGCGAGGCCGCCACGTCTCAGCTCTCCTTCTTCCAGCCGGCGCCCCACTGCTGCCGGGCCGGAGCCACTCCGCCGCCGTCGGCGCCCGCGCTGTCCATGCCGGCGCCCGCGCTGTCGATCCCGGTGCCGGTGTGCGCGTGGTACTCCACCGACTCCGCCGTCAGCTGCATGAACGCCTCCTCCAGGGACGCCTGGCGGGGACTCAGTTCGTGCAGCACCAGCTGGTGCCGGGCGGCCAGTCCGCCGAGTTCCGCGGCCCGGGGCCCGTCGACCTCCAGGGCCTCACCGCCCGCCTCGACGACGGTGATCCCCGCCTCGTGCAGCACGTCGAGCATCCGTTCGCGCTGCGGGGTGCGGATACGGACGTACGAGCGGGAGTTGCGCTCGATGAAGTCCGCCATGGAGGTGTCGGCGAGCAGTCTGCCCTGCCCGATGACGACGAGGTGGTCCGCGGTCAGGGCCATCTCGCTCATCAGGTGGGAGGAGACGAAGACGGTACGGCCCTGCGCGGCGAGGGACTTCATCAGGTTGCGGATCCAGTGGATGCCCTCGGGGTCGAGGCCGTTGACGGGCTCGTCGAACATCAGGATCCGCGGATCGCCCAGCAGCGCGCCCGCGATGCCGAGCCGCTGGCCCATGCCGAGCGAGAACCCCTTGGCCTTCTTCCGGGCGACCGCGGTGAGCCCGACGGTGTCCAGCACCTCGGCCACCCGGGCGCGCGGGATGCCGTTGCTCTGGGCGAGGCACAGCAGGTGGTTGTAGGCGCTGCGTCCGCCGTGCACGGACTGCGCGTCGAGGAGGGCGCCGATGTACGTCAGCGGGTCCTTGAGCCGGTCGTAGTGCGTGCCGTCGATCCGGACGTCGCCGGCGGTGGGGCGGTCGAGACCGAGGATCATCCGCATGGTGGTGGACTTGCCCGCGCCGTTGGGGCCGAGGAAGCCGGTGACGAGGCCGGGGCGGACGGTGAAGGTGAGGTCGTCGACCGCGACCTTCTCCCCGTACCGCTTGGTCAGGCCCGCCAGCTCGATCATGCGGTCACGCTAGGCCGCGGGGGCGGTCCCCGCAAGGTGGCGTGGGGTTCGGTGCCCGGGTGCGAGGGAGGGAGAGCCAGAGGGTGTTCCGCCCCCGCCGCCCCTTCCCGTCCCGTCACGGGGGCTCTGCCCCCGTACCCCCGCTCCTCAAACGCCGGAGGGGCTGGATGTGCCCGTCCGGCGTTCGAGAGAGGAGGTGCGTCAGCGGGACTGCTGGGCCGGGACTCCGCGGGAGATCGGCTCGTCGTCCGTGGCCGGGCTGCTCGCGGCGGCCACCGCGGCGCCGGTCAGCGTGGCGAGCATCTCGCGGACGTTCGTCAGCTGCGCGTTGATGCTGTCGCGGCGGTTGGTGAGGGCGGCCAGCTCGCGCTCGGACTCCGAGCGGATCCGGTCGGCCTTGGCGTTCGCGTCGGCCACGATGTCCTCGGCCTGGCGCTGGGCCGTCTCGACCGTCTGACGGGCCCGGCGCTCGGCGTCGGTGCGCAGCTTCTCCGCCTCCAGACGGAGCTGCTCGGCGCGGTGCTCGATCTCCGCCAGGCGCTTCTCGGCCTTCTGCTGACGCGAGGCCAGGTCGCGCTCGGACTGCTCGCGGCGCTTGGCGAGGTTCGTCTCGAAGTCCGCGGCGGCCTGCGCGGCCTTGGCGCGGGTCTCCTCGAAGAGGGCGTCGGCCTCCTCGCGCTTGGACTGCGCGTCCTTCTGCGCGTCGGTACGCAGCTGCGACGCGTCGCTCTTGGCCTTCTCGACGATCCGGACGCCCTCGTCCTCGGCCTTGGCCTTGCGTTCCGCGGCGAAGGACTCCGCGTCGTTGCGGACCTGCTGGGCGGCCGACTCCGCGAGCTCGCGGTGCTGCTCGGCGGCGCGGCGGGCCTCCTCGCGCAGATCCTTGGCCTCTTCCTCTGCGAGACGCAGGATCTTCTCGACACGCGCGCCGAGGCCTGCGTACGACGGCTCGGCGTCGGTGATCGCGGCCTGGGCGTTCTGCGTCTCGAGGTGCAGCTCCTCGATGCGCTTTTCCAGAGCGGTGATGCGGGCCAGAGCACTGTCACGGTCGGAGACGAGCTTCGAGATCCGTTCGTCCACCTGAGCGCGGTCGTACCCACGCCGCACTAGCTCGAAGCCGTAGGGGGAAGTGTCGCTCATGGGGTTCCTGTCGAATGAGACCGGTGAGGTGATAGGTGGAATCCTAGGGGCCAAAACGGTGTGTCATCGAGCGGATGCGCGTTTGATCTGGAGAATGACACCCCTTTTGAGTGGCTGAACCCGGGTTGACTCGTTAAACGATCACCGAAATGCCCCGAAAGGGGCACGAAGCGACCGATGTGAGCAGCGGTGGTCGGCGGACAAAGTGCCGCCCAACCGCAACCCGGCCCGGCGGACCGGTCACCCGTCAGCCCCGTTACCCGTCCGACCCCTTGCCCCCGGCCCGCGGACCGCCGATCGTGGCGCCCGCCTTCACACCCGTGCCGCCGCCCGGCGCCTCGAACGACTCCAGGGCCTCCAGGACGTCCTGCACCCGGGAGATCTCCGCGTTGATGTCCTCGCGGCGGCGCACCAGGATCTCCAGCTCGCGCTTGCCCTCCTCGACCGTGGCCTTCGCCTCGCGGATCGCCTCGGCCTTCAGGTCCTCGGCCTCCTTCACGAGCCGCGCCTTCTTCAGCTCGGCCTCCTTGAGCAGGCCCTCCGCCTTCTTCACGGCGGCGATACGGACCTTGCCCGCCTCGGAGTTGGCCTCGGAGACGATCTCCTTCGCCTTCGCCTGCGCCCTGGCGTGCTGCTCCTCCGCCGACTTGATGAGCGCGTCGCAGCGGTCGCCGGTGGACTTCATGGTCTCCGCGGCCTCACGGCGGGCCCGCTCGTGCAGCGTCTCGATCTCGCTCGTGACGCGGTCGCGCAGTTCCTCCGCCCGCTCCCTTATGGCCGTGGCGTCCCGGCGCGCACCGACGAGCAGCTCGTCCGCGTCCGTACGGGCCTTCTCCACCAGCGAGTTGCCCTCGATCGTCGCCTCGGCGACCAGCCGGTCGGCCTCGGTGCGGGCCGCGCCCACCATCGAGTCGGCCCGCTCCTCCGCCTCCGCGGTCGTCTTGTGCGCCTGCTGCTGCGCCTCCGACAGCAGCTTGTCCACCTCGGCGGCGGTCTCCGTGATCAGCGTGTCGACCTGCTCGGCCGCCTCGGAACGCCGCTTGTTGGCGTCCTTGCGCGCCTCGTCCAGCGTGCGCTCCGCCTCGGTGCGCGCCGACGTCAGCATCCGGTCCGCCGCCGCCTCCGCGTCGGCCTTGAGCTGCCGCGCGTCGTGCCGGGCCCGGTCGGCGTGCAGCTGGGCGGCGCCCACCGTCTCGGCGGCCTCGGCCCGCAGCCGCTCCGCGTCCCCGGCGGCGTCCTCGACGAGCCGTTCCGCCGCGGCGACCGACTCCGAGCGGACCCGCTCGGCCTCCCGCTCGGTCTCCGTCTGGAGCCGCTCCGCCTCGTTGCGCGCCTCGGTGATCAGCGTGTCGGCCTGCGTCGCCGCGTCCGACCGCATCCGGTTGGCGTCCTCGCGGGCGTCGGCCCGGGTGCGGTCCGCGTCGTGGTCGGCCTGCGCGATGGTGTCCGAGGCCTCGGTGCGCGCCCGCTGGGCGTGCTCCGCCGCGTCCGAACGCAGCCGCTCCGACTCGGTCATCGCCTCGGTGACCGTGCGCTCGGCGAGCGCCTTCGCCGCCTCCGACTCCTCGCGCGCCTCACGGCGTACCCGGTTGGCGTCCTCGGTGGCGCGCTCCCGCTCCGCGTAGGCGTCCGCGCGGACCCGGTCCGACTCCTCCTCGGCCTCCCGCTTCGTCCGCTCCGCCGCGTGCTCGGCCGCCGACCGCAGACCCTGGATCTCGTCCTGCGCCTGCTCGTGCAGCCCGGCGACCGACTCCCGCACCTGCTGGGCGTGCTGCTCGGCCGCGGACACCATCTCCGTGGCCCGCCGGTCGGCCTCCTCGACCAGCCTGGTCGCCTCGGCCTGCGCCTCCTCGACCCGGTTGCGGGCGGAGGCCAGCAGTTCCTCGCTCTGCTCGCGGGCCCGCTCACGCTCCTGGTCCGCGTCGGCCCGCGCGGTGCCCAGCAGCTCCTCGGCCTCACGACGGCGCCGTACGGCCTCCTCCTGCGCGGCGGCCAGCGTCTCCGACGCCTCGGTGGCGAGCCGCTCGGCGGCGGCCTGCGCCTCGCTGCGGATCCGGTCCGCGGTGTCCTGCGCCTCCGCCTTCAGCCGCTCCGCCTCCGCGGCGGCCTCCGAGCGCAGCCGTACGGCGATGTTCTCGCCCTCCGCGCGGGACGCCGACGCGTCCGCCGCGGCCTCGTCACGCAGCCGCTCGGCCTCGTCCTGCGCCTGCTGGCGCAGCGTACGGATCCGCTCGGCGGCCTCGGAGCGCAGCCGCTCCGTCTCCTCACCGGCCTCGCGGCGGATCCGGGCGGACTCCTCATGGGCCTGGGACAGCGCCTGCTCGGCGCCGGTCAGCCGCTCCTCGGCCTCCGCCTTCAGCCGCTCCAGTTCCTCGGCGGCCTGCGCCTGCCGGTCCGCGACGGCCTGCTCGGTCTGCTCCCGCAGCTCCCGCGCGGCCTGCTCGGCGTCCGCCTCGATCGCCCCGGCCCGCTCGGTGGCCTCGGCCTGCTGCCGCTCGGCGTCCTTACGGGCGCGGTCCAGGGCCTCGTCGGCCTGCCGGCGCAGCGCCGTGGCCCGCTCGATGGCCTCGGTGCGGACCTTCTCGCTGTCCGCCGTGGCGGCCTGCCGCAGCTCGTCCGCGTCGGCCCTCGCCTTGGCCAGCAGCTCCTCGGCGGTCCTCGCCGCCTCCTCGATCTGCTGGACGGCCTCACGCCGTGCCTCGGCCCGGATGCGCTCGCCCTCGGCGACCGCGTCGGACCGCAGCTGCTCGGCCTCCCCGCGCAGCCGCCGCGCCTCCTCCTGGAGCTCGACGGTCTTGGCGCGGTACTCCTTGGTGTCGTCCTTCGCGGCGCCCTTGAGCTGCTCGGCGATGTCGTGCGCCTCGCCGCGCAGCCGGTCCGCCTCGGCCTCCGCCTCGGAACGGATCCGCTCCGCCTCCTCGGCGGCGCCCCGGATGGTCTGCCGGGCGTCCTCGGACGCCTTGTCCAGCACGTCCTCGGCGGTCTTCGCCGCCTTCGCCAGCTGGGAGGCCGACTCCTCCGCGGTGAGCGTGCGGGCCTTCTCGGACGCCTCCGCGACGATCCGCTCGGCCTCCGTACGGGCGTCCGCGACGACCTGCTCGGCCTCCGCCTTGGTGGTCTCGGCGTCCTTCGTGGCCTCCGTGACCAGCCGGGCGACCTGCTCCTTCGCCGTCCGGGTGCGCTGCTCGTTCGTCGACTCGGCGCTCGCCAGCGCCTTCGCCGCGGCCTCCTTCGCCTCGGCGAGCACCTTCTCCGCCTCGGCACGCGCCGCGCGCACCGACGTCTCCACCTCGGCCATCCGCAGCTCGGCGGCCCGGCTCACCTCGGCGGCCTCACGGCGCGCCGCCTCCGACTGGGTGACCGTGGAGCTGCGCAGCTGCTCGGCGTGGTCGGTGGCCTCCTGCGCCTGCGTGGAAGCCGCGTTCAGCAGCCGCTCGGCGTCCGTACGGGCCCGGCGCAGCAGCTGCTCCGCCTCGGCACGCGCCGCCTCCGCGTCGGCCTGCAACCGCTGGCGGGCCTCCAGCGCGACCCGCTCGGCCTCCGCGCGGGCCGCGGCCATGGCCTGCTCGGCCTCGGCACGCGCCTCGTCGACCAGCCGGCGCGCCTGCGACTCGCTGCGCGCCCGCACCTGCTCGGCCCACGCCACGTTCTCGTTGACGTGCGACTCGACGGTCTGCCGGCGCTCGGCCAGCTCCTGGTCCAGCTGCTGGCGGCGCGTCACCGCCTCCGCGTGCAGCTCGGCCTGCAACCGCGCCGCCTGCTCGGCGTGCTCCTGCAGGATGCGCTGCGTCTGCGCTCTGACCTGACTCAGCTCGCGCTCCGCGTCGGCGCGCAGCTGATCGGCCTGCAGCTGCGCGTTGCGCAGCATCTGCTCTGCCTGATAGCCGATGTCGCCGCCGTCGTAGGCGGGCCGGGACATGAGGGTGCGGCGCGCCTCGTGAAGCTTGGCGCGCAGCACCTCGACCTGGTAGCCGAGGTCCTCGGCGTGCTGGATCGCCTTTTCCCGCTCGGTCTTCAGCCGGTCCATCTCGGCCTCGAACCGAGAGAGACTGTCGACGTCAGCCGCCGGCTCTCGCTCCTGGCGTTCGTAGCCCCGCACTGCGCGGTCCCATCCGTCCCGTGGTCGCAAGCCTGTCCACACGAGCTCCGTCCATCCGCCGGACGGGGCCCCCGGGGAATGGTGTCAGATCATACGGCGGAGCACGGGCTGCTGCCCCGACGCTCGTCCCCCGAAACCCGGACCCCGGCCCGGTCCCGCCGTCGCAGACGACAGGACCCGGTCACCCTGGTGGGAGCGGCGACCGCCCCCAACCCTACCGGCCCATATGTACGAGGGTCAGTGCTCAGGTGACTCAACTGCCGCCGAAGTGACCAGTTCTGTCAGTACACCGTGGCAATCCTTGGGGTGCAGGAAGGTGATCCGCGACCCCATGGAGCCGCGTCGTGGCTCCTCGTACAGAACGCGTACCCCCTTGTCCCTGATGTCCGCGGCGTCCGTGTCCACGTCCGCCGTACCGAAAGCGATGTGATGAACGCCCTCTCCGTTCTTCGCCAGCCACTTCCCCACGGCGGAGTCCTCGCGGGTCGGTTCCAGCAGCTGGAGGTAGGAGGCGCCGCCGTCCGAGGTCCCGTTGATCCTCAGCATGGCCTCGCGCACGCCCTGCTCCTCGTTGACCTCGGAGTGGAACACTTCGAAGCCGTACGTGGCACGGTAGAACTCGACGGTCGCGTCGAGGTCGGAACAGGCGATCCCGATGTGGTCGATTCGCGTCAGCATGTAGTCAGTGCAGCGCTCCCCGGATGGTTACGCAACGTGCGCGCGATCACACCGACGGCCCGATGACGGGCACGGTACCGCTCAGTACATTCGGGTAAACCCTCGTTCACTCCTCAGCTTGTGCAGCTGAAAGGGGATCGCACCTCATGTCAGGAACGTCAGGAACGAACAGCGCCACCTCGGTGATCGTGGCGGGCGCACGCACGCCTATGGGACGGCTGCTGGGCTCCCTCAAGTCTTTCTCAGGCGCCGACCTGGGCGGTTTCGCGATCAAGGCGGCCCTGGACCGCGCGGGCATCGGCGGCGACCAGGTGCAGTACGTGATCATGGGCCAGGTGCTGCAGGCCGGGGCGGGGCAGATCCCGGCGCGCCAGGCGGCCGTCCGGGCGGGCATCCCGATGAACGTCCCGGCGCTCACCGTCAACAAGGTGTGCCTGTCCGGGCTCGACGCGATCGCGCTGGCCGACCAGCTGATCCGTGCGGGTGAGTTCGACATCGTCGTGGCGGGCGGCCAGGAGTCCATGACCAACGCCCCGCACCTGCTCCCGAAGTCCCGGGAGGGCTACAAGTACGGCGCCGTGGAACTCCTCGACGCCATGGCGTACGACGGCCTCACCGACGCCTTCGAGAACATCGCCATGGGCGAGTCCACGGAGAAGCACAACACCCGCCTGGGCATCGGGCGCGCCGAGCAGGACGAGATCGCCGCCCTCTCCCACCAGCGGGCCGCCGCCGCGCAGAAGAACGGCGTCTTCGAGGCCGAGATCACCCCGGTGGAGATCCCGCAGCGCAAGGGCGAGCCGGTCGTCTTCAGCCAGGACGAGGGCATCCGCGCCGAGACCACCGCGGAGTCCCTCGGCCGGCTGCGCCCGGCGTTCACCCGGGACGGCACGATCACCGCGGGCACGTCCTCGCAGATCTCCGACGGTGCCGCCGCGGTCGTCGTGATGAGCAGGGCCAAGGCGGAGGAGCTGGGCCTTCAGTGGCTCGCCGAGATCGGCGCCCACGGCAATGTGGCGGGCCCCGACAACTCGCTCCAGTCGCAGCCGTCCAACGCCATCCTGCACGCCCTGAAGAAGGAGGGGCTCGAGGTCTCCGACCTCGACCTCATCGAGATCAACGAGGCGTTCGCGGCGGTCGCGGTCCAGTCGATGAAGGACCTCGGCGTGTCCACGGACCAGGTCAACGTCAACGGCGGCGCCATCGCCCTGGGTCACCCGATCGGGATGTCCGGCGCCCGTCTGGTGCTGCATCTGGCGCTGGAGCTCAAGCGCCGGGGCGGCGGCGTCGGCGCGGCGGCCCTGTGCGGGGGCGGCGGTCAGGGCGACGCGCTGATCGTGCGGGTGCCGAAGGCCTGAGCCGGCGACGGGGACACCGCCCGTGCGGGGGCGGTCGCCCCTCCGCAGCCAGGAGTACCGGAACGGAGTGATCGGAGCTGTGATGCAGGACGTCCCCTCTCTGGTGGCCCAGGCCAGGGACGGCAGGCCGCGGGCCGTGGCCCGGCTGATCTCCTTGGTCGAGGGGGCGTCCCCGCAGCTCAGGGAGGTCATGGCGGCCCTCGCCCCGCTCACCGGCAACGCCTGTGTCGTCGGCCTCACCGGTTCGCCCGGCGTCGGCAAGTCCACGACGACGTCGGCGCTGGTGACGGCGTACCGGGAGCAGGGCAGGCGGGTCGGCGTGCTCGCCGTCGACCCGTCCTCGCCGTTCTCCGGGGGCGCCCTGCTCGGCGACCGGGTCCGGATGTCGGAGCACGCCTCCGACCCCGGTGTGTACATCCGCTCCATGGCCACCCGGGGCCACCTCGGCGGCCTCGCCTGGGCCGCGCCGCAGGCGATCCGGGTGCTGGACGCGGCGGGCTGCGACGTCATCCTGGTCGAGACGGTCGGCGTGGGCCAGTCGGAGGTGGAGATCGCCTCCCAGGCCGACACCAGCGTCGTCCTGCTGGCCCCCGGGATGGGCGACGGCATCCAGGCGGCCAAGGCGGGGATCCTGGAGATCGGTGACGTGTACGTCGTCAACAAGGCCGACCGGGACGGCGCCGACGCCACCGCGCGCGAACTCAACCACATGCTGGGCCTCGGCGAGGCCCGCGCGCCGGGCGACTGGCGCCCGCCCGTCGTGAGGACGGTCGCCTCCCGGGGCGAGGGCGTCGGGGAACTCGTGCAGGCCCTGGAGAAGCACCGCGCCTGGATGGCGGAGCAGGGCGTCCTCACGGCCCGCCGCCTGGCCCGCGCGGCCCACGAGGTGGAGACCATCGCCGTCACCGCCCTGCGCGCACGCATCGGCGACCTGCACGGCGACCGCCACCTGACCGCTCTCGCGGAACGCGTGGTGTCCGGCGAGACCGACCCGTACCGCGCGGCGGACGAACTGGTGGCGAGCCTGACGACCGCGTAGGGCCTGTCCGGCGGATCGACCGGGAGACGCGGGGGTCCGGCACGCCCGGACCGATGGGCGCCGCCCGTTCCCTCCGGCCTGACCGGCCGCACGGGCCATGGCGGCGGGCCGCGCCGGGGCCGGGAGCGTCCCGGCGTGCCGGCTGGGGCAGCAGAAACGTATCGGCAGGGGGGCCCGGTGGGGTTCCGCCTGCCGATACGGGGGGCCGGGGTTCAGTCGCCGGGGCCGGTCGCCGAGGTCACGGGCGGCCGCGCTGGCCGCGGAGGTGGTCCGCGATGGGCTTCAGGGCCTTGTCCAGCTCGACGAGCGCCTCGGGGGACAGCAGGTCGATGAAGTGGCGGCGCACCGACGCGACATGGTGCGGCGCGACCTTCCGCATCGTCTCCATGCCGTGCTCGGTGAGCACCGCGTACAGCCCGCGCCGGTCGGACTCGCAGTTCTCGCGGCGCACCAGGTCCGCGTTCTCCATGCGGGTGATCTGGTGCGAGAGCCGGCTCTTGGACTGGAGGGTGGCGGAGGCGAGGTCGCTCATCCGCATCCGTACGTCCTCGGACTCGGAGAGATTGACGAGGATCTCGTAGTCGTTGATCGTCAGGCCGAACGGCTGCAGATCCTTCTCGAGCTGATACGTCAACAGCCTGTTGACCTCGAGGTGGGTGCGCCAGGCGCACTGCTCGGCGTCGGTCAGCCAGCGCGTGGCCGTCTCGGTCTCCATGAATGAAGTCTACCTAAAAAGTTGAAAGATGAACTAGTGAGGGTGGTGTGACAGTGCGCACGCGTTCGATCGTCACACTCCGCAGATTACCGCTCACAGCCCGAAGCGCCGCTGGAGATCTCCCAGCTGTCCGGGAAGGCGCGGTGCCCCGGCCTGCGGTGCGTGACCCCCGGAAGGGGCCCCTCCGCCGGGCACTCCGGGCTGTGCCGGAGGGGTGCCGGTGGCCTGCTCGGCCATCAGGGTCTCGGTGGACTGGAGCAGTACGGTGCCCGCCCCGACGAACTCGAACTGGTGCTCCTCCCCGGAGGCCCCGCCGAGGCCCGTCATCGCACGTAGACCGCCCATGACACCCGTGAGGTACCCGTGGTCGTAGTGGTGGCAGGGGGAGGGGCAGTCGGCCCAGCCCACCAGTGCCTGCGGGTCCACCCGGATGGGCGGTTCCATGAACACCACCGGACCGTTCGACGCGGCCACGAACTTGCCGGTCCCGATCAGGGTCAGAAACCCCGGAACGATGGACTGCTTGAGTGACAGAGTTGGCTGAAAAGCGAGAAGGTTGCCCGAGCGAATGGTCAGATTGCCGTCGTCCAGGTCGTACGAGTTCACATCGAAGGCCCGGTCGGCGAGGAGCATCTTGCCCGAGCCCTCCGCCACCACCCAGTCGCTGGCGTGCAGTGGCGAATGGAACGACGTACGCACCAGACGGTCCAGCCGCCCGTGCCCGACGCCGTTGAAGTCGATCGACCCGTAGTAGGCAATCATCTTGCCCTTCTGAAGGAACCACTGCCCGCTCTTGAGCTCCACGCAGAAGGTGTACTTGTTGACGTTGTCGTCCACCGGCAGGGTCATCGGGTCGTGCACGACCGGGCCGCCGGCACCGGGGTAAGGGGCGTTCACAGCTTCTCCTCCGAGGCCTGGACGTACACCGTGCCGCTGCCGCTCAGCTCCAGCTGGAAGGCCTCGCCGGAGCCCCGGCCCACCATGTCCCGCCAGCCCAGCGCGGTCGACAGCTTGTTGCGGACGTCGCCGTGGTGGGCGACGTAGGCCTGCGGGTCGACGTGGACGGGGCGCTGCGGGGTGATCGGCAGCTCGAACACGCCCCCGTGCGCCATCACGGCGACCGCGCCGTGCCCCTGCAAGGTGGTGGTGAACAGGCCCTGCCCGGTCACCTGGCCGCGCACCATGCCCATGACCCCGCCCTGCGAGCCCATGAACATCGTGCCCTGCCGCAGCGTGCCCTCGAAGGCCAGCAGCCGGTCCGCCTCGACGTAGAGGGTGTCCCCGGCGAGCTCGATCACCTGGACGTGGTGGCCGCCGTGCCCGAAGAACACCGTGCCGCTGCCCTCCACGGTCATCAGCGGTGTCGCCTCGCCCGCGACCCGGCGCCCGATCATCGACATGATCCCGCCCTGGCCGCCCTGCATGTTCGGCGTGAACGACACCTCGCCCTTGTAGGCGAGCATCGCCCCGCGCTGGCTGAACAGCCGCTGACCGGGCATCACGGTCGCCTCGAGCATCTTGGAGTTGAGCTCACGGAACGCCATCAGAGATCCCCCGCGATCGTGTTCCGCTCACTGGGCTGGACGTAGACCAGGCCGTCGCCCTCGAAGCGGACCTGGAAGGCCTCGCCGCCGCCCTCGCCGAAGAAGGTGCGGAAGGTCACCCCGGACTGGAAGGACTGCCGCACGTTGCCCTGGTGCGCGATGTACGCGCCCGGGTCGACGGTCAGCGGGTACTGCGGACTCACCCGCAGCACCACCGCGGGGCCGTCCGAGGTGATCGCCGCCTGTCCGTGCCCCTCGACGGTCGTCGTGAACAGCCCGTTGCCCTGGGTCGCGCCGCGCAGTCCCGTGAAGGTCGTCCCGGTGCGCAGCCCGGCGTCCGTGACGAGCAGATTGCTCGCCTCCACGTACAGCGTGTCACCCCGGAGGGTGACGAGGTTGATCTCGGTGGCCCGGTCGGCGAACCAGCACGTCCCCTGCCCCCGCACCTCCATCACCGTCATCTGCTCGCCGGTGAGCCGCCGGGTCACCATCCCCCGGAGGCCCTCGCCGCCGCCGCTCATCTTCTTGAAGGCCATCTGCCCGTCGTACGCGACCATGGAGCCGTTCTTCGCCTTCACGGCGTCCCCGGTCACGTCGACGGCCAGCACCTTGCTGCCTTGAAGTCGGAACATCGCCACGGAGCGAAGATAACCGCAGGCAGCGCCCTCCGACAGGGGGTCACAGGGCCCCTGCCGACCCCGCGCCCGGCAGCGGGGGCGCCGTTTGCGAGAATGAGCGGGCCCTTGTGCCCGTGTTCACAAGCCGTGCGGACCCGCAGACCGCGCGACGCCGTGGACCGGCCGCGGGAACCGCCACGCCCCCGACCGAAGGTGATCCGTGGACCTCAAGACCGCCACCGCCCTCCGCCGTCTCCGCCTGGTCTCGGCCCCCGAGGCCGTCTCCTTCCTCCTCCTGCTGCTGTGCTCGGTACTCAAGCGGACCACGGACTTCAACGCCGTACCCGTCATGGGCTCCGTCCACGGCGTCCTGTTCATCCTGTACGTCGTCTTCTGGGCCGACGCCTGGAACCGCGCCAGGTGGAGCGCGGGCACGGCCGCCTTCTACTTCGTCCTCTCCGTGCTGCCCACCGGCGGTTTCTTCGCCGAGCGCAGGCTGCGCCGCGAGGCCGAGGACGCGGTCGTCGCCGCCCGCGCCCGCGAGGAAGGCGTGGTGCAGGCATGATCGTCGCCTTCTCCGTGACCCCGCTCGGGGTCGGCGAGGACGTCGGGGAGTACGTCGCCGACGCCGTACGGGTGGTCCGGGAGTCCGGGCTGCCGAACCGCACCGACGCCATGTTCACCTCGGTGGAGGGCGACTGGGACGAGGTGATGGACGTCGTCCGGCGTGCCGTCGCCGCCGTGGAGGCGCGGGCGCCCCGGGTGTCCCTCGTCCTCAAGGCGGACATCCGGCCCGGCGTGACGGACGGGCTCACCTCCAAGGTGGAGACGGTCGAGCGTCACCTCGCGCGGTAGCCGCCGGGCGTCGCCTCGCGGAGCAGCCGCCGGGCGTCACCCGGCGCGCCGGACGGCGGGTGTCATGTGGCGCGCCGGGGTCGGTGGGTCTCACCCCGCGCGCGGCAGCCGTCGGGCGTGGCTTCGTGCCGCAGCCGTCGGGCGTCGCTCCGCGCGGGGCGGTCGTCACGGGCAGGGCGGTCGTCATGGGCCGGGTGCCCGGATCACTCGCCCGACATCAGTGCGATCCCCAGCGGTGTCCGCTCGTACAGCACCCGGTGCCCGTAGCGCCGCGCCGTGAGGAGCCCCGCGTCGCGCAGCACCGTCAGATGCGCCGACACCGACGACGGCGCCAGCTCCAGACGGCGGGCGAGCTCCGTCGTGCCGGCCGGTTCCTCCAGCGCCGTCAGGACCGCCGCCCGGCCCCGCCCCAGCAGCCGTACCAGCGCGTCCGGGGTCCGGCCGTCCCGCTCGCCCCACAGCCCGCCGATCCCGCGCGCCGGATACACCAGCGTCGGCTGCCACGGCGGCTCGAAGGTGCTCACCACGTCCGGCCAGATGAACACGCTCGGCATCAGCACCAGGCCCCGCCCGTCCAGATGCCGCTCGTACTCGCCCCGGAACGCGACCGTCAGCGTCCCGGCCCGCCACTCGCAGCCCGGGGCGATCTCCGGCAGCAGACCGCCGAGACCCACCTGGGCCAGCCGGCGCGAGTGGAAGGCGATGTCCGCCTCCAGCAGGGCGAGCAGCCGGGGCCAGTCGGGTGCGACGAGCGTGTGCCACACCTCCTCCAGCGCGTCCGCCAGCTCACGCACCATCCGCTCCGGATCCGCCAGCCACGCCCGCCCGTGCGCGGACCCGGCGGCACCGGGCGTCGCCGCCAGCGACCGCGCCGTGTCCGCGCGGGCCGCCGCCGGGTCCGCCGCCCGGACCGCCGCGATCTCCTCCTCGAACGTCGCCGCGGGCCCCGCCGGAGGCGGCGAGAGCCACTCGGGGTTGTGACCCCGGCGCGGCATCAGCAGCCACAGCGGCGTGAGGTCCAGCGACGCCGCCGCGGCACGGGCGCGGCGCAGCCAGCGGGGGTGGTAGCCGTGCCGCTCCGGACGCTTGAGGGTCCGCACCACCTGCTGCGTCTCCCACAGCGGTGACACGGCGAAGCGACAGCGGAGGAAGTCCTCCTCACCGAAGTGCAGGAGTGAGGGCATGGGAGTGCTCCGTCGACGGGGCCGAGTCCGAGTCCAGGTCCGAGCCCGGGTCCAGGCCCGAGCCCGGCCCCGGACCCGGGAAGATTCGGCTGCTGCCGAAACTCTACGGCGCGGGGCACCCGTCCCGGCACGCTGCGGTCATGCCCGACCAGCCCGCCCGCGGCTACGCCCGTGTCTTCGCCGTCCGCGAGTTCCGCGCCGTCTTCGCCGCCCACACCCTGTCCATGCTCGGCGTCGTCGTCACCGAGATCGCCCTCTCCGTCCTCGTCTACGACCTCACCGGCTCCCCCCTGATGAGCGCCCTCGCCTTCGCGCTCGGCTTCCTGCCCTACCTGGCCGGCGGCACCCTCCTCGCCGGGCTCGCCGACCGCCTCCCCGCCCGCCGGGTGCTGGTCGGCTGCGACCTGGTGTGCGCGGCCTGCGTCGCCGGGATGGCCGCGCCCGGCGCCCCCCTCGCCGTCCTGCTCGCCCTGCGCTGCGCCATCGCCGTCGTCTCCCCGGTGTTCGCCGGGACCCGGATGGCCACCCTCGCGGACGTCCTCGGCGAGGGCGACCTCTTCGTCCTCGGCCGCTCCCTGCTGCGGATCGTCTCCCAGAGCGCCCTGCTCACCGGGTACGGCCTCGGCGGGCTGCTCCTCACCGTCCTCGCGCCCCGCCACGCCCTGCTGATCACCGTCGGCACCTTCCTCGCCTCCGCCGCCCTGCTGCGCCTCGGCACCCGCCGCCGCCCGGCCCGGACCCGGCGGAGCGGCGCGCTGCTCACCGGCTCGCTGCGCGGCGCCCGGCTGGTCCTGGCCGACCGCCGGGTGCGCGTCCTGCTGCTGCTCTTCTGGCTGCCGGCCCTGTTCGCCGTGGCCCCGGAGGCGCTCGCCGCGCCGTACGCCGACGATCTCGGCGCCGGGTCCACCGGACTCGGGCTGCTGATGTGCGCGCTGCCGCTCGGCACGATCGCCGGGGAGATCTGGGCGGGCGCCCGGCTGCGGCCGGCGGCGCGGGAACGGATCGCGCTGCCGCTGGTCTGCCTGACCCTGCTGCCGTACGCCGGGTACGTCCTGCGGCCCGGGCTCGGCGTGTCGCTGCTGCTCCTGCTGGTCTCCGGCGCGGGATCCGCGTACACGCTGGGCCTGGACCAGTGGTTCGTACGGACGGTGCCCGAGGAACTGCGCGGGCGGGCGATGACGCTGCTCACGGCCGGGCTGATGACCGTGCAGGGGACGGGCATGGCCCTGGCGGGCGTGGTGGCGGAGTTCGCCGGGGTGCGGGCCACCGTGGCGGGGGCCGGGGTGGTGGGGGCGGCGTGCTGTGCGCTGCTGGCGCGGGCCGCCCGGCGCAGCGGGGCGACGGCCGGGGCGGAGGGGACAACGGCGGTGGTGGCCGGCGCGGCCCGGCAGGGCGGCGCGGACGGACGGCGGGCGACCGAAGACCGAGACAGTGCTGACCGGAATGTGACCGGCGGGTAAGGTCTGATGACGTGCCGAAGCCCCTCAGTCTCCCGTTCGACCCCATCGCCCGCGCCGACGAGCTCTGGAAACAGCGCTGGGGAAACGTCCCGTCGATGGCCGCCATCACCTCGATCATGCGGGCGCAGCAGATCCTGCTCGGTGAGGTCGACGCGGTCGTCAAACCGTACGGGCTGACCTTCGCGCGCTACGAGGCACTCGTCCTGCTGAACTTCTCCAAGGCCGGCGAGCTGCCCATGTCGAAGATCGGCGAGCGGCTCATGGTGCACCCCACCTCCGTGACCAACACGGTGGACCGGCTGGTGAGGTCCGGTCTGGTCGACAAGCGGCCCAACCCCAACGACGGGCGCGGCACCCTCGCCTCCATCACCGACAAGGGCCGCGAGGTCGTGGAGGCCGCCACCGGCGACCTCATGGCGATGGACTTCGGGCTCGGCGTCTACGACGCGGAGGAGTGCGCGGAGATCTTCGCGCTGCTGCGCCCGCTGCGGGTCGCGGCGCGGGACTTCGACGACGACGCGCGCTCGGCCCCGTAGGGGGCGGTCGAAGATCTGCCCAAACCGGTGGTTACGCTCGTACGCATGAAACGCAGCGTGCTGACCCGCTACCGCGTCATGGCCTACACCACCGGTGTCCTGCTGGTCCTGCTCTGCCTGAGCATGATCGCCAAGTACGGCCTCGACGTCGACGGCGCCACCTCCTTCACCCGTGTCGTCGCCATCGCGCACGGCTGGCTCTACGTCGTCTACCTCGTCGTCGCCTTCGACCTCGGTTCCAAGGCGAAGTGGCCGGTCGCCAAGCAGCTGTGGGTCCTGCTCGCCGGGACCATCCCGACCGCCGCTTTTTTCGTGGAGCGGAAGATCAGCCATGAGCTGGAGGGCCGGGTCGAGGCTCCGGCGCCCGCGGTGGCCAAGGTCTGACCCGTCCGGCCGTCTGCCCCGTTCGGCTGTCCGGCTCGTCCGGCCGCTGCTTCCACCAGGGCGTTTCCAGGGTGTTCCCGGGGTGCTCCCGGGACGTCCTGGTTTCCCGTCGACATTTAGTTGGACGTCCTAGTAAATTTGCCGCATGGACGCTGACGACATCGCAGAGGGTCGCCGTCGCTGGCAGACCCGGTACGACGCCGCACGCAAGCGGGACGCGGACTTCTCGACGCTGTCCGGTGACCCCGTCGATCCCGTCTACGGGCCCCGGCCCGGGGACACCTACGCGGGCTTCGACCGGATCGGCTGGCCGGGGGAGTACCCCTTCACCCGGGGGCTCCATCCGACCGGCTACCGGGGGCGCACCTGGACGATCCGGCAGTTCGCCGGGTTCGGCAACGCCGAGCAGACCAACGAGCGCTACAAGATGATCCTCGCGGCGGGCGGCGGCGGGCTGTCCGTCGCGTTCGACATGCCCACGCTCATGGGCCGTGACTCCGACGACCCCCGCTCGCTGGGCGAGGTCGGCCACTGCGGGGTCGCGATCGACTCGGCCGCCGACATGGAGGTGCTGTTCCGGGACATCCCGCTGGGCGACGTCACCACCTCGATGACCATCAGCGGGCCCGCCGTCCCGGTGTTCTGCATGTACCTCGTCGCCGCCGAACGGCAGGGTGTCGACCCGGCGGTGCTCAACGGCACGCTGCAGACCGACATCTTCAAGGAGTACATCGCCCAGAAGGAGTGGCTCTTCGAGCCCGAGCCGCATCTGAGGCTGATCGGCGACCTGATGGAGTACTGCGCCGCCGGCATCCCCGACTACAAGCCGCTGTCGGTGTCCGGGTACCACATCCGGGAGGCCGGCTCGACGGCCGCTCAGGAACTGGCGTACACGCTGGCGGACGGCTTCGGATACGTCGAACTCGGCCTGTCGCGGGGGCTGGACGTCGACGTGTTCGCGCCGGGTCTCTCCTTCTTCTTCGACGCCCACGTCGATTTCTTCGAGGAGATCGCCAAGTTCCGCGCGGCGCGGCGCATCTGGGCGCGGTGGATGCGCGACGTGTACGGCGCGCGGAGCGAGAAGGCGCAGTGGCTGCGGTTCCACACGCAGACCGCGGGGGTGTCGCTGACGGCGCAGCAGCCGTACAACAACGTGGTGCGCACCGCGGTGGAGGCGCTGGCCGCCGTGCTGGGCGGCACCAACTCGCTGCACACCAACGCCCTCGACGAGACCCTCGCGCTGCCCTCCGAACAGGCCGCCGAGATCGCCCTGCGTACGCAGCAGGTGCTGATGGAGGAGACCGGGGTCGCCAACGTCGCGGATCCGCTGGGTGGTTCGTGGTACGTCGAGCAACTGACGGACCGGATCGAGGCGGAGGCCGAGGCGGTCTTCGAACAGATCAAGGAGCGGGGGCTGCTGGCGCATCCGGACGGGCGGCATCCGGTCGGGCCCGTCACGTCCGGGATCCTGCGGGGGATCGAGGACGGGTGGTTCACCGGGGAGATCGCGGAGTCCGCGTTCCGGTACCAGCAGGCGCTGGAGAAGGGGGAGAAGCGGGTGGTGGGCGTCAACGTCCACGAGGGGTCGGTGACGGGGGATCTGGAGATCCTGCGGGTCGGCCACGAGGTGGAGCGGGAGCAGGTGCGGACGCTGGGGGAGCGGCGGGCCCGGCGGGACGAGGGTGCTGTGCGGGAGGCGTTGGCGGGGATGGTCGCGGTGGTGCGGGACGGGGGAAACCTGATCGGGCCGATGCTGGCCGCTGCGCGGGCGGAGGCGACGCTGGGGGAGATCTGCGGGGTGCTGCGGGAGGAGTGGGGGGTGTACGTGGAGCCTCCGGGGTTCTGAGGACGGGGGGTGCCTGCGGCGCGGATTTCGCCCCCGCCGCCCCTTCCCGTCCCGTCACGGGGGCGCTGCCCCCGTACCCCCGCTCCTCAAACGCCGGAGGGGCTGGAAGTCAGCCTGTCCGGCGTTTGAGGACGAGGCCCGAAGGGCCGACAAGGGGGGTCTGGG